>NZ_ATYB01000007.1 GCF_000427465.1 Sinorhizobium arboris LMG 14919
TATCGCCGATTTGCTCAACGACCTCCTTCAGGGAAGCTTCAACCCCATAGCGACAGAAACGGAAATGCCGTCGCAGTCGCAGGTAGACGTGGATTGCCATCGCGGTGGCGAATTCTCGCTCTTGGCTGCCCAGGAGGTTATGACGCATCTCCGGATCGATTTCCATTAGGGGAATAAGGACGGCGGCTGCGGTCAGTTCCTTGCGCATTCCCCGGCCTCCCGCCAAGTGCTTCAATCTCCAAAGCGAGACTCCGCGATCGCGCCCTTAAACCACAGCTTTAGCGATGGTCCTGCAGGGGCGCATCTCTTGCCAAACGGCTCTACCCTCAATACCGGCGCCAAGAGCGGTTAAGCCTTCTTCACCTTCTCCGCCAAGGCGTTCGCCTTTTCTCGGGAGTTCCCCGCTTCCTTGATGATCTTGCGAGCCTGCTCCTCTGTGAGTTTGTGCTTTCGCTTGAAATAGCTCAGCTCATAGGCCTGCTCGGCGGCAACGCGTCGGCGATCGCGGCCGACGGACTTCTTAGCATCGGGCATCTGCGTCCTCCATTTTGTGGACGCATCAAAAACGGCATCGCGCATCGTAAGTTCCCCTTAGGCGCGGGTAACGCAATCGCGCGAGGTCGGGAGGGACTTAAGATCTCGCGCCGGCGTTCAGGCTGGCGAAGGCTTGCAAAGACCGTCAGCATAAATCCGCGGGCGCTTAACCTCGTGACGCCGAAGCCCCGCCGTTCAAGCGGCCATTCTGCACGGCGGGGCGAGACGCACTTTATCGGCCTGCGCTCTCGCCGTGGCCTGACGTGCGTCCTTCTTCTTCGTCGAGCTGCTTTTCCGCTTCGTGCCAGTGGCGCTCATGCCCTCCGTCGGGTCGTCCCTCGCGCTCCCAGATCTCGTAGGCGCGCCTCCGAATGCGCTCTTGCTTTTCGTCGGTGCTTTTATCCGACGGCTCGGTGCCAGTCTGGTCGGGCCTCTCCAGTTCGCGTTCAATCGTCTCCCTGGAGCCCTCGACCGGATCTTCGTTCCGTTTTTTGTTACCAGCCATCATTTCCTCCTTTGTAGATTTATTTTGACCGACCAGTGCACGGCCGGGTCAGGAGCTCTCGTCGGCAGAATAGCAGTGCTCCAGGGCGGCCGTCCCTCCGATTTCAACGAAGAACTCAGGCGGGCTCTTTCGCATCGGTCAATATTTGCCGCCACAACGTTGCACATCCAACATTTAGGTAGGCGTCCAGACCAGGCAAGCCGGTGCTGTGCACGCGTCCGAAAGGGCGGCGCTGACGGTAAGTTCGCCCAACCCCGGCCGTCGTTGCAGAGGGCAGGAAATCACCTTGCCAAGGTTTTCGCAATGGAACGAGTTGAGCTTCCGGCGGGTTATTGCCTGGAAAGATTCGGGAGGTCCCAATGAAGGAAACTCTCTGGCGCGTACCCCTTTCGGTAACTCTTCAGAACGGCATGCCTCGCCTATTCCGCGGACCTTATGACGCTCTCGATTTTCTCGAACACGAGTGGCCGAGCCACGGCAAGTGGCAGCACCGCGCGAGTCGCGACTGCCGTGCCGCCCTTTCGGGGATCGTCGCCGCCGAGATAGCTAGAGCGTCGTTCGCCGCAGCCTGCGCCGAGGCGTCTCTGGCACTTAAAGACGCCCACGCCGCCGGCGTTTCCGAGAGGTCTGCGAAGGCGGCTGCCGAGCGGCAGCATTGAGCGTAGCAACATGCCAGGCCGGCTTCCGGGACCTGGCACCCCAACTCAGCCAAGGCGAAGAAAGGAGAACACTATGTCTGATCCCAGAGAGCATCTCCATGCATGGCTCAGGGATGCGCATGCGATGGAAGAGCAGGCGATCACCATGCTGACGAGCCAATCGGCGCGCTTGGAAAACTACCCGGAACTGAAGGCGCAGATCGATAAGCACCTCCAGGAGACCCGCGATCAGGCTGCGATGTTAGAGCGCTGCCTGGAACGGGTCAGCGGCGGCACCTCCGGGATCAAGGACATTGCTGCGAAGATGGTGGCGTTCGGACAGGGGCTAAGCGGCCTTTTCGTCGAAGACGAGGTCGTGAAGGGCTCGCTCGCGAGTTACACATTCGAGCAGATGGAGATCGCCAGCTACAAGATCTTGATTGCTGCGGCCGAACATGTGGGCGACCAGGAGACCAAGCGCGTCTGCGAAACCATCCTGCAACAGGAAGTCGCGATGGCAGAATGGCTCGACGCACACGCCGCCGCGATCACGCGCAAGTTCCTCGAGCGCGATCAGCAAGCGCTGACGGCAAAACACTGAGCGTAGCGCCATACCGGGCCGAGATTGTGGTCCCGCAACGACGGCGGAACATTCCCGGCATATCGCGATTTGATGCAAAAATCGCGTTATGCGGGAGCGGCTCATGTATCTGGTCGCAAAAGACACAATCAAGTTCAGCATTCTTGTCGGACTTGCGGCGATTTTCGTCGATGCCTCCATCGCCCACGGACTACTATGGGAGAACGATCCCTACTGGACCTATTGGGTGACCAAAACCTTCCTGATCACCTCGGTGTTCCTGTTCGGCACTCCGTTCATCGGAATAGGCATCGTGCCCGGCCTGATCCTGACGGCCGTACATACGCTGATCCTCGAAATCTATTATCAGTGGCTGGCGCCGGTTGGCTTGCCGCAGGAACCGGAATGGCTTGACTTCAATCACCTCTGGGTCACCGGCCTGCCGGTGCATTTCCTTGCCATCCTCGGCGGATACGCATTGGCGCTCTGGCTGTGGCGCCGCAATCATCCGGTGCTCGAGCCTGAGCGGGGTGAGACATGGCGTTTCGTCGTCTATGGGCTGGTCACCTCCGTAATCATTGTGGCGATCGACGGAGTCTTTACCCAACTCCTGCTGCTGCAGGACTTCCCCGGCATCACCTTCTTCGTCCAGCGGCTGCTGGTCAGTTTCGTCTTCGTTTGCGTCTGGACGGCATATGCCGGCGCCGGGCGCACCGGTGTGGCTTTGGGGGCGCTGATGCTCGCGCTCGTCTGGACGACCTACAGCATGTACCTCGGACCGCGCGGGCTGCCGTTCGAACAGCCCTATTATTCCGGCTATTGGGACCTGTGGTGGTACTCGTTCCCGGGTGGCTTCGTCTCCGCGGTGATCGGCTGGTGGGTCGGCGGATGGGCGATGAAGAACCGGCGGATGATCACTGTCTCAAGCGTCGTCATCACTGGAATGATCATGAGCTTGCCTGCCGACCCGCTGTACGCGCAGGGCAGAGGCACCGATGGCCTGGCGGCTTCGGCGCGCGCCTCGGGCCAAGGTCTCCGGATCATTGGGACGGATCCGCTGAACATGAACAGCACTCAACCGATCACCGGCACGATCACCATCCAGGCGGTGGAAATGGGGAACCGCTGGTCGCACGTGCAGAACACCGACGCGATGACGGTCACCGCCCGGTTCACGGGCGGCGAGGCGACCTATGACATCAAGATCGACAGGCCGATGCCGCGGCATCCGCTCGGGCTCTATACAACATGGTCGGGCGCCGTCCTCGAGCACGAGATGCATGGCGACACGGGCATAGGCACCAGCAAGCTGCCACGGATGCGGCCGAAGATCGCGCTCTGGGGCTGGGCGGAAGTGAGCCGCAACGGCGAGGTGATCGCGCGAGCCGCACCCGCCCATGTCATGGTCCTCACCGATGGGCCCATGCAGGGCGTGATGCTGGAGATCGCCACCGAAGACAAGAGCCTGGCCGCCGAGCCGGATGGCTACATTCATGTCATGTGGCCGAAAGTGGAGGCCCTCGAGATGCCGGAAAACCAGGAGCGCACGCGCCAAATCATCGGCTGGGTCGGGATCGCGGCATTCGTGGCGCTGTTCAGTGCACTGGCTGTTGCACGAACGCCCGAACATTCACGCCGGGCCTAGTGCTCAACTGCCGCGTTGAGGCTTTACGGGGCAATTGAGAATTGACTTAACCTCTTCCCCGACATGATGAGTGACGCCCGTCCTTACTTCCAACCTGCGTCAGATTGATTTGCTCGATCAGTTCACCCTTTTCGTCATCGGTGAGATCGAGGTGGCGGTCGTAATGGTCAACGCCACGGTGTGGTCGCGCTCTGCTTTGCGCGGTTTTGCTAATAATTGCAATAGCATAGTTCCAGATCGCATTGCCGAGGAACTGGACAACTGCGCGGCGCGTTCCGGGAATGGCAAACTCGCAAAGGAGGCAACTAAATGCCTATCTTCTTTTTCTATGTAATGGTTCATGCGCCCCTCGTCATGTGGACGCTCGCCATGGAAGAGCACGTTGCATTTTACCGCGGCTCTGGTTCAGCATACCAATGAGCAGCGCCCGTGGACCAGTTAAAAGGGTACCCACCGGAGGTTTGGCATTCGCCGCCCGAACGGCGAAACTGCATCCGACTGCGCAAGCGGTTCGACAACTTCTTCAATGCTTGCTATCGGACAGCGGAATGCCCCTGAGCTGAGCGAAAATGCGAAACCAGAATTCGTGGTCAGCCTCGCGACGATCGAAATACGCCTCAAGCGCGCAACGAGCCACGGCCATTGTGGCATCGACACCGTTTCGATGGCGCTCTCCTGATCGAAATTGCCTGCAAAGATGCTTTTCACGCGGTCATCCCTCATCCTCGTTGATGGTCCTTGCCTGAGCTGGCCTGTCCCATGAACCGCATGCCCTCTTTTGTCCACGAGATGGATGTTCGACTTCCTGCAAGCGGTCCACCCAGGAGGACAGGCGTGCTGATCTCGACCAGGCCGTAATCAAGGAGAACGCGAAGCCGGCGCCACGGAAGGTCGATTTCCTCGCCGCGCGCGATCAGCGCCATGTCCTCCCGAACCTGCTGAACCGCGTTGCTCGTCATGGTCACGAAGTCTTCCATTGTTGGTTGATCTCCAATGCTCACCCATTCAATCAGAGATTTCAAGCATCAGGACGCAATATCTCCAGAGGAGATATGCGGCGCAGTCGGGCCACGAGGCCGCGCCCCGCGATACAGGGCGCGGCCCTCTCACTTCGGCTTGTTATCGTTGTCGGCTTTGGCGTTGAAATCGCATTGATAGCTGACCTCGACCTTGGGAATGAGCGGAAGCGAGACCGCGACCGAGATCTTCAGCTGACCCTTTTGGGACAGTTTGGCGATTTGCCGATTGATGTAGGGGCGAAGGCGGCGGCCGGTCTTTTGGCAGAAGGTTACGAGCGTTTTCATGAGGGTGATCCTCCTTAGTGGTTGTGCGAAATCGCGAAGCTCGAATACGGCAGGCACGGCCGGAGCGGTCGCAACGGAGCGAAGCGGAGAGGAGAACCCTTTAGGGTTGCACGCCAAGGCCGGGCCTGACGTATCGTGCGCAGCATCAGATTGCGCATAGCCACTAAGGAGAGGCCCGGGAAGCGCGGCCTTTGTAGCCCCGGCCGCCGCCTTCGCCGTCAATCGGCAAGTCGCCATCCGGCCGCTAGGCCGGATCTCGGTCGCGGTCTCGCTGGCACCAGGTCTTCAACAGCCGACAACGACAACAAGCCGACGTGAGCCGGCCCGCTTGCGGGGCGGCCGCCGTGGATGGGGAGGGGAGCACGAGGGGAGGGGTGTCAAGGGCGCCCCTCGTTCCCTCCCTGGCCCGCTCGATGCGGGCTTGGGACGGCTGGAGCGCTTTGAAGTTCGAGCGGAAATCGCCTATATTGATTTCCGGAGTGGGGACGAGCCTTGCGGCCCGCCCCCGTTTCCTAGAGCCAGAATTGGACTCGGATCCGCACTTGCCAGGTGGTCCGGGTCCTTTTCACGTCTAGGGTGATGCTAAGTGGTAGAAACCACATGCAACACCTCCGGTTCGAGGGCGAGGCCGTCGCCTCGGTCGGGGTGGCCCATCCTCCCCGAACGCGCCGCTGGCTCGGCACTGCTGCTTCCGCCCTCGAAACTGCTGTCGCCCTTCTTACCGCACTATGCCAGTTGTTCACCAATGCTCGGCGGGTGCCTCGGTCCGGCTTCCTTGAGCATTGCCAGCATCATTTTCTGCGTCATGCCGCGCACCTCGTAACCTTGTGCGCGGGCAGCCTCGATGATGGACTCCAAAGTCGGGTACTCCGCAATGAACGCGCCCAGCCAAAGGGCGCATTCGTCGGTTTCCGGGTCGGGAAACGCCTGAAGAAAGAACGTCCGCAAGGGCGGATCATAGCCTATCGTCCCCTGCCCGTCCGTTTCAGTGCCGTTGGTGATTTGCACGGTGTGTCGGCTCAAGTGCCTGCTCCTCTTGATCGCCTTTCCGGGCCGCGCTGAGAATAGCGCGGCCTATCGCCGGTTGCAGTCCTAATGGCGTTCGCACGTTTTCTAAAGCCGGAAATGCGCGACCAACGCCCGATTGGCGCGGTGGCAGGCAAGGGCATAGGCGACGATTTGCGCGATCAAATCCGCGTCGGCCGCGCCCGCCCTTTTCGCCCTGTCGGCGAAGTCCTCGGCGAGCTCGCCGTCCTCCTCGCCGACGTGCTTGTTGCCGACTATCCATGAAATCTGTGCGGTTGGGACTTCGAGACGGGGCTTGATGGGAACCGCAGAAATCGAGCCCTTCCGGGTGCTCGCTGCGGCTCCAGCCTTCTCTGCCTCGGCTTCGGTCGGGAAATAGGCCATGACCAATTTCCGGCGCTGCGCGTCGGCGGCGCTGATGAAAGCGTGCCTGCCGTCCTCGGTCCTATACAGCGCCCAATCAGCGGCAGTGCCGCCGAAATAGGGGTCGCCCTGTCCATAAAACTCCATTGCGGAATAGATCGTGTCGACCATCGGAAGTGTCCTTTTCTCGGGATTTTGGGCGAGTGATTAGGCGGCGTTTGCGCCGCTGATCGTCTTCAACACGCGCTGGGCGGCGTAGCGTCCGGACTCGTTCAAGTGCCGTTGCCAAGCGCCCTGCGACGGCGACCAGCGGAAGCCGTTTGCCTTCAACACACGCCGCGTCGGGTCGTCCGGCTTGCCGGGAAAGATCAATTGGATGCGCGCAATGTCGGCGTTCTCCTTGATCTCGACGGCGCCTGCGCTCGTCTCGACCTCCTGCCTTTGGGTGCCGCGTTCCTTCATCCTTGCAAGCGCCGCAAGGCGTTGCTGCAGGCGGCGGAGCTCGGCGCGGCTGTTAGCCGTGGTGAAGCCGCGCCGGGACTGCCACGGCGCTAACTTGATGCCTCTGGCTGCGTCGTCAGTGGAAAGGCCGGTATGGGTCACAACGGCGGCAATCATGTCCTCTTCGCTGGAAAGCTCCTTCTCCATGCGCCTGATGATCGCGTTCGCGGCTTTCATCCGGTCGATGGAAAGCGCTAACTCCTCGATCCGCGTCATGATCCGTTGCAAGGCTGACGGATCGCCGGAACGGATTGCCTCATCATCCGCGCCATGCGGGAACGCCTTTCGCTTGGCTGCCTTGCGGGCCGTCGCCTCGTGCGCCTTCAGATCGGCGCGGCGGGCGTCGGAAATCCGCATGCGCTTTTCATTGCGGGCAACCGGAAAGCGGGCAGGGCCGGTGATAAACCAGTTCATGCAACGGCCTTCCGCCGCCCAATACCGCCGGGTCAGGTCAACGTGACGGCGGGCGAAGGCTTCGATTTCAGCCTCCGGAATCGGCTCGCAAGCCTTGTTCCAGAGCTCCACGAAATAGCGGCCGAACTGATTCAGCCGCCCGGCCAGGTCTGCAAGCTCTGCTTTCGCGCGCCGGTCCGGAAAGTGGGTGAGCGCATGAAACTGCGGCTCGATGTCCTCCGCCGCAATGGTTGCGGCGAAGGTTCCTGCGACGATGGCGAGGATGTTGTTTTCGAGGGCCGCGATTTTCATCATGCCTCTCCCTCGACAAGGGTAGGGGCGCGGCGCTCGATGCGGCATTGCAAACCTGCGAGCGCACCGGCGATGATGATACCGCCCGGCGAAATCTCGTCTGCTTTTGCAAAAACCGGGTCCAGGACCGGGCGGCAGCATTTGAAATGCTTGGCCGCATCCTCAAGGCTGATGAGGGGGGAGGTGTAAGGCGTGCTGCCATCACCTCCGACAAGCACTATCCTGCCTGCGATCGGCTGCGGGAAGCCTTCGAAGATCGTGAAGGCGGTCAACCCGTCCTGCAGACCTTCTTCGTCGACGAAAAGCGTGTGCCACTCGTCGAACCGCACGACCTCCAGCAGGCGGCAGCCGATAATCGCGTAAAGCGGCCGGATGCCCAGATCGACCTGAAGCTCTATCGGCTTAAAGATCGTGGTTTCCGGGTCCAGCACATAAGCGGTGTTTGCTCTTACCATTTTCTAGCCCTTTCCTTTCCGCGAAGCGGTCTAGCGTCTGCCCGAGGGGCAGGAGCCCCGCTCCTGCTCCCCGAGCTCGCGCGGAGCAGCGGGAGAGAGGGAGGCAAGGGAACAAAACGGAGGGGGTTCGCCCGCCCGAGGTCAAAGCCGAAGGGGCGACGCAAAATCCGCGCATGCGGATTCGTCGATCCTGCACGGAGCGAGCCGGAGGCGAGGGGAGGAAGGACGGGGAGACCGTTTTTTCCCTTGTGAGGGAGAGAGGGCAGCGCCCTCTTTCCCTCCTTCAGGAAGGCAAAGTCGGTCGTCTGGCGGCCGCCATTTAGATACGAGAAGGGCCGCCCTGGCTCATAGATCAGGACGGCCCCGTGGTGCATGACAAGAAGGGCTAGCGACTTGCCACGACCAACTCTCGATTGTCGTTGCCGGGTTGGCAATATGCTGATTTCACCGCAAGCTGTAAACGGCTTTCATAGCAATCTGATGCAGTCATCAAGTGAAGGCCGCGCGGCGGCTCTTGCGCAACCGATCGTTACCCTATTGGGCGAAGGCCGCTTTTTGCGGCCTTCGTGCCGAAGGCATAGAGCGGGGTCGTGTCCGCGATGCGCCAAATTGATACCACCCAAGACGTTTTGAGGATTCGAAGAACACAACCACTTCCATTAAAGTGGTCTGCGCCATGAACAACCACCGGTAGGATGAATGGCAGGACCGTCGCTGGAGCAATGGATCTCGGATCGCGGATTGCAGCAAGTCAATGATCCGGAGGTTGACAAGCCAGTTTATCGCCTGCCACCCTCCGACGGTCGAATTAGCCTCAGCGCCGCGCTGGAAGAAAGAATCTCCGCCAGTATCTGGTAAGCCCGCGAGAAATCTCTCCCGGTCGAAACTGGCGCCCCTGCTTGGTATCGGCGCGTGGTGAGGAGCAGTATGCGGGAGTACTGGTTTGGCTTACGACCGGGGGCACATCGTCGCTGGGCGATGGCGTTCGACCCGATCGAGTATGGTGCTTTAGGCGGGAGCGGCGAAGCCCTTTCCCAACATGATGTAGCGGGCGTGGTTCAGTGGGAATTCTGCAATCCGCCGCGCAATGACAACAAAATAATCAGAAAGATGGTCCATGTTCAAATCTCGCGCGACGAGCTTGCTTCATCTCAGCATTGCATTGGGCATTCCGTTTTTGCTGATTTTATCATTTTATTTGAACACTTGGATACTATACTTTAACTACAGAATCTCAGCAGCTGATATCAATCAGATAATATATATGATGGACAATTATGAAAGAATGGTCATACGAATTCTGCGATATGTCACACCGATATCTCTGACTTATGTGCTGCTAAATTGGCGCGCGATACCGTCCATTCTTATGAGCTCGTCCTATGGGATTGGAATGCAGAGCTATTCACATTACCGAACGAATATTCTCGGCTCGAGGATATTATATTGGCGAGAGTTAGTTGAAGAGTGCGAATCTGTACCCCCGGGGAGGCAAGAATGAGTGACGTAATCCTATTCAGGAAATCGACATCTATGCTCAATATGGTGGCACCTACGGGTACTTCGGATACAACTTCGGAGAGTGGGAGTGGCGTTTCGGCGTTGGCGTCCCATTGTCCCCTCCATGGAGGCTAACCAACCAATCTAGCACCACCGATCGCTCGTCTCGCCGTCCAGCATCGCGACCGCATCGGCTTCGATACCGCGGCAGATCCCTTCATATTCCGCCAACAGTTCCTCACGGCGCGGTACCTCCCTGCGGAGCTCGTCGACCATCAATGCAGTGACCTCGTAGACCCTGCAAAGGCTTTGGAAAGCCAACCTGTGGGTGCTCGGGATTTTGTGGCGATGACGAGGCAGGGCGAGCATAAGTCGTGCTCTACCCGCTCTGATCAAGGCGATCCCTGAGTTTATCTGGTCGCGGAGCATGTCGTCCTCGTCCGGATACTCGCCTGCTTCATGGCTGTCCATTGGGTGGCCTATGTGCGTTCGCCACGGGTGGTAATTGATCCAATTGTACCACAACCGCAAATTAGGAGACCACATAGCTCGGGCAGTCTTCCCGTCGCCCTCGAACTCGTGTCGGGAATGAGAGCTTTTTGGTTTCCACAACATAACGAGAGAACCCGCGATCCGGGGGACGAGGATCACGGGTTAGAGCCGTACTGATACGGGGTGTAGCTTTTGTTGTTGCTGGGCGAGGCTCGGCGCTCCCGCTAGCGACGGCCGTAGAGAACACGCTCAGCAGCCTCTCCATTGAAACACGCGTGATGCGCGAGATACTGCAGCGGATCGAGGCCAGTCAACGCGACGGCGCGCAGCTGCGGCGCTGACGACTAAGAGTGGCTCGCCAGTCAAGGGTAGCGCTTGCCTGGTACGATTCGCCGTGCGAGAAATGGTTGCATTGATCTGGAAAGCACAAGATGCCTCCCCCTCGCGACGCCAGCATGGAAATTATCACATCTGTCGACGGGCTCAGCAGAATCGTTATCGCTGCCCGGCATGACGGCCTCTACACGTGGCGTCACGAGGTCTATTTGCCTCCGAATCCTGAGTACGGCTTCACAGAAGATTGGGATGCAGAATACCCTTACGGCAACGGGATTTATGCGACGAGAGAGCACGCATTGCAGGACGCGCTCGGTCAAGTAAAATGGCTGTCGGGGGTGCTCGATCATTCTTGATCTGCCTCGCGCTCACTCTCGCTGTCAACACTCCGTTGCGAGATGCGTGTTGCCCTGATCTTATATCCGGCATGGACACGAAGCTTGCAGACTTGAAACTCAGACCTTGGCTTCTCCGCGAGCTAAACCTCACCGGGTATGATGCGGTCGGAGATCTGCAACATCTCCCGAGTGCAGAGCTGCTACGAATACACGGGATGAGCGGACATGACTGGCGTAAGATCGCCCGGGCATTGGGGCGAGAGCCATTCCTTGATCAGAAGAGACGTTGAGCGTCAGCGCCGACCAATCCGGCCCTTTTCCTTGATTCTGCCCCGCTGGGAGTAAAATATGTGCAAGCGACGTTCGAAGCGGTTCCCTTGAATGGAACAGGGCGAATAGGCCCAAGCTAGATGATGACAGCGTCGCGACCGGAGCTGCAGCGGACCTTGGCCAATCCTACCTGCAGCTCTATTTGTGTCAGGCCATCTCTCGATCTTGGGGAGCGGGGCTGCCGCCGTCATCGTCCCCGCAATCATCGTCCGGCCACCAGCCCTTCCAATCGTCGCCCAGCGCTTCCTTCGCCTGGCGACCGTCGAGACGGGCGATGAGCGTCTGCAGCAACTCATGCTCCGAAATGCCGCTCTCCGGCGGCAGGTATGCGGCAATGTCCTTCTGGCAGTCCCAGATCAACTGCTTCATTTTGCGCGTGTCGGCCATGATCAGTCTCCTCGGCCGGTCAACACCCAACCTTGCGTGAGATTCCCGCCCTTGTCGTCGCTCATCCGGCTCCTATTCTTCAATGGAGAACACGGAATGCGAGCATGGCAGACGATCAAGCGAATAGTAAGCGAGGAGCCAGGTCCGATTCCGACCTGGAGCACGGGGCGAAGCAGACTTCAAGTGGAGTGCTCTCAGCGCGGCTGACGGTGCAGAAGGCAATGCGGGAGGCTGATCCGGGCCGCATCAAGGCCCTGGATTACCTTAGCAGGAGGTGGCTGTAACGCCGAGCGCTGCCGGCATGGAGGAAAACATGGCAGACGATCCTAAGAAGAAAGGCCGCGACCGCGAGCTCGTTTCCGAACAGGAGCACGAGGTCGCCTACTTAATGAGGATGGCGAAGGTGACGCGGTAGAAGGCGCTTGAGGCGATTTGCGAAGCCGGCCCGAGGTGATGGAATATCTCCGTCTCGAAACTGTGCGTCAAATCGGCTCGCGAATCTCGTCTGCGAAGGAGAACGTGAAGGACCGCTCAAATGAGGCTGCATTCGGTTTAATGTCCTTGAAGTAGGATTTCAGTGGTAGCCCGGTGTCTTTCGAGACCCAAATCCGGACTCGGGCCTTGCCGTATTCAAGTTGTCGATCGTACTCATAGACGTCGGTCTGCGTAGCACCGACCGACTCTTCGCCGCTCACTTCGCAGTTGGATATTTTTGACATGGGGAATGGCTCTCGCGGGCCGACGCTCCAAGCTTCTTTCCCGCGGCGCCAGTATTGCTTGGCGTTGATAATGATGAACTCTTCGGTCGACGTATTTCCACTCGAGAAGATGAAAGTTTGGATCACTTTCCCTTTCGCGACGGCGTCCAGTTTCTTGCCAAGCGCCCGTATGGGCGCGCACCCGTCCTCCGCGGCAGCCGCCGGCAGCACCAGAACTGTCAACCAGGTAAGGGATGCAATCAGTACAGCTCTCCACTGGTCGGTTCCGTTCGTATAGCTCTCCACTATTCGCTCTCCCGTTGCCCGCTTCAACAAAACGGCTCGTGCTTTGCACGCATCGCGCGAGCTTGGCAAGGCAAGTCGAACGTGCCGCGCCAGATACCGTCGCCTCTTGCACGGGCGAGTTCCTGAGCACCCGCGTATGCGCCCTTGCTATATCTCTCCCAATCGACAGCGTTGCCGCTCTCGACAAGCCAGCGATTGACCTCCCGGCCGTCGGCGCGAAAGCAAACCGCAACGAGGCGCTGATATCGGTCGCGCTCGGCGACCTCGCAGCGGGTAGGGCGGGAGGCGGCGAGGAATCTATCGAGTTCCAAAGCAGCTTCTCTCCCGCACCGATAACTGCTCCCGTCGGCTTTCTCGCACTTCTGCCAGCTTTCGGGCGCATCTACCCCGTGTAGCCGGATGCGCTCACCGCTGATCTCAATCGTGTCGCCATCAACTACTGTAGCGCGTCCCATGACCGGGCCGGCAGAATGAGTTGGAAGGGCGACCACCAGGGTGAGCGCGAATAGCAGCAAAGAAGAGCGTTTCATTCGGCTTGACTGGTTTAGTGGCAGTGCACGTTGCCAGTCCTTTTCTCCACGTGGCAGCACTGACCAGGTGGTGAACTCTTACGGCAGCCTCCACCATGGGCGAAGCCGTGTGTCGTCATAGCAGCAAGCAGCGCGCAAGCAACTAATACAGTTGCAAGGTTCATTATACCCCCTCCCCAGTTATGCAACCAGAGGAAAGCACGATAAGCGGAGCGAGTCTACCGTCGTCCGGCGACCAGGGTGACAGGCAAGCCGCGTGCCTTAAAGCCACGAAAGACCGGGAAAGAAAGCCTCATTCGGCCGGTTCAATCGGGTCGATAATGTCGGCGGTGTCGTTTTTCGGAGAGCCGACCTTTCGGTCGATCGGCCACATCGTCATCAGTTCGGCCGGGAAAGGCTTCATTAGCTCGAACGGGTCCGGCTCCGTCGAAAGCCACCGTTCATAGTCCTCCCGGTGCAGAACCACGGGCATCCGATTGTGAATCGTCGCCATCATCTCGTTTGGCGGGCAGGTGACGACGCAAAAAGTGCGGATATCCTCTCCTGTCTGCGGATTCTTCCACTTCTCCCAGATGCCCGCCAGCGCGAACGGCTCGCCCGATTTCATGGCAATGGCGTAGGGCTGCTTGTTCTTGCCAGTGCCGTGAATGTCCTTCCACTCGAAAAAACCGTCGATCGGGATCAAGCAACGCCGGCTTGCGTAGGCCTTCTTGAACATGCCGTTGGTGGCGATGCCCTCGCATCGGGCGTTCACCGGTGGCGGCCGGCCGGGTTTCTGCTCTTTGACCCAGCCCGGAATCAAACCCCAGCGTGCGCTGACGAAGGTAGGGCCGAAGACATCCGGATCACGGACAACGTCGCGGATGATGATCGGGTAGTGGAGAGAGGGCGCACCGTTGTAGCGCGGGAACTGGTTGGCCATCCCCAGGACCGCCTCCCGTTCAGCCATGGAGAATTCGCGCAACAGCTCGTCAAGCGTACTCTTGATGTAGACACGTCCGCACATATGCTCACCTCCCGCCGGGGAAACCTATCGTGGTTGGTCGCGACGTCAACTCACTGGTTATCGCCTGACCTTCCCAATCCTGATCACATTGCCGTCCTTGTTCTCGCACTTGGCGCAGCGCAGCTTTCTTGCCAGCAGCAGGATCGGCTGCGCCGCCCCGAACTTCTTCACCAAAGCGCGACGGTCTAGCCTGCTATCGCGCCCGCAGGCGCGACATCGGCAGAAGAGCTCATACCAATCGGGCAGGTTTGCAAACGTGATTTCATCTGGAGAGCCGGCCGGCGTCGCCGCACCGTCGGCCGGCTTCTTCGAGAGAGCAATCTCTCCTTTGCGACAATGGTGTCCCCATAGTGCAATTTGCAGCGGTCGTAGAACTTATTTGTTGTCCGATTACAGCCAATTGCAATTGCAAGTTCCGTCAGCAGGCCCGGCATACTCCGGTCGCCGATCCGATCCAGCATTGCCTTGGCGTCGTAGGTTTTTCTGACGCCGCACTCGCATTCGATCCGGATTTTCTCACCTACGAACTCGGACAGCCGCCAGGATCCTGCTCTAGGCATGTCGAGGCTTCCATTCGGGCTTGTGTTCGAAGCAGAACCAGTTGGGTTCGGACTTGCCTACCGCGAAACCGAAGCTGCCCCATTTCGTGCAGCCTGGATGCTCGCAGTAGTGGACGTACATGCTGGAGTCCTTCTGGCGAACGGCCCCTTGTTCGTCACTCATGGTTGCTCTGCCTCGCTTCCAGGGATGCAGGCGGGCCTCCAGCCCCGTGTGAAGCCGAGGCTCATGGCGATCTCGGCAAGAGCGAGCTGCTCGCGTAAGTGTTTGCAGTCGGCCAACAGTGTGCGGATGGTCGCTTCAACGTCACCGTCGTGCCATGCCAAGGCTGCAGCAACTTCGTCGATCTCCTGATCGGATCGATCAACTTCGCATGCTTTCTTCGCGGCGAGCATAGTTCCTCCTTCCCGTGCAAGCACGGGCATCTGCCTCAACGTTTCAAGATGGCGGCCGCATCGCCGATGGATGTTCTTATTATGTTCTCTACGCCGAAAGAGTCAATTCGGCTTTTCGCGGCCCCATGCGTTAATGGGGTAATGGCCAGAGCATCCTCAAAGAAGCCTCGCGACATTCCCCCGACTGATCCTATGCCGGCGCGGATTGATCCCTGCCTTGCAACGCTCGTCGACAAGCCGCCAAAGGGGCCGGAGTGGGCCTACGAGGTGAAATGGGACGGCTATCGGGTGGCGGTGCACATCGAGCCCGGCCGGGCGAGGGTGCTCACGCGCGGCGGCTACGACTGGACCCAACGTTTCCCGACGATCGCAGATGACGCTCGGCGGCTCGCTGTGAAAACCGCCATCCTCGACGGGGAGGCGGTCGTTCTCGATGAGCACGGCCGGTCGGATTTCGGCATGTTGCAGCGGGCGCTCGGTCGCTTGCCGTCGGCGGTCGAAGCCGGTGCCATCATCTTCTATGCCTTCGACCTGCTCTATCTCGACGGCCGCGACCTTCGCCGGCTGCCGCTGGGCGAGCGGCGCCGGATGCTTGAGCCCCTCGTCGCCGGTCGGGAAGGGGCGATTCGACTATCCGAAGAGGTGCAGGCGGATGGCGACGAACTCCTCCGTGTCGCCTGCGCTCACGGCCTCGAAGGCATCATCGCCAAGCATATCGATAAGCCCTATCGCTCCGGCCGCGGCGAGTGGTGGCAGAAGATCACCTGCAAGCGCCGTGACAGCTTCGTGATCGTGGGGTTCGAGCCGTCGACCGTGCCCGGCCACCTCGGCCGGCTGCTGCTGGCCGCGCGCAAGGACGGAGTGTTGGTTTATGTCGGCGGTTGCGGGACGGGCTGGTCACATGAGCTTTCGCGCGAGCTCCGCAAACTGCTCGAGGGGATGGTGGCGAAAGCGCCGGCCGTGGCCCTGAGGCGGAAAGGTGCCGTCTTCGTCGAGCCGGTTCTCGTCGCCGAAGTCGAGTATCGCGCCTGGACGGATGACGGGAAGCTGCGGCATGCAGCGTTCAAGGGAATAAGGCCGCGAGAGGACGAGACGGCGATTTAGGAGCTACCGTCCTACTGAGTCTGCTGAGACTCCTCGCTATCAGTCTTGGGAACTTACTTCCTTTTCCGAATGACGGTTTGAGCTACGAAGGAGAAGAAGTTCTCCGCCTCCGTTTCGAAGGTTGGTCCGGCCATGTCGAGACAAAAAACCGCTTCCCCTAGTGCAGGGCAAAGGCAATATCGCCAAGTGGCGCCACTATCCCCAATGGCAACCGCATCAGCAGGGATGGCGTCCCCTTCAGGTCGTCGGCCGTATACACTTTGGTAGGCGTCTGACTGATAAAGCTTAAACGATGGGTGCTGTTCAACGAGGCATGCAGGCTCCGGTTCGTAGATGTTGAATTCCCGCGTCGTTGATCCCGTCCCGATCTTTCGAATGAACTCCAGGTACTGTTTGGAAATGTTGGGGTAGAGTTCGGCAATGGTCATTACATCGCGATGGGATACCGGCTGCAGCGATGACAGTTCATTCTTGCGGTCAAGAGCGAGCAGCTGGCTGAGTTCGTTGATCATGAGATTTAAGCATCCTCCATGCCTAGGCTGCTGACGCGGGGCCGGCTGCGCGTTTTAACATATCGCTAATTGTCCGAGGCTGGCTTCTCCCAAGATCGCTGGCGGAGAGACCGTTGATGTCGCGCTCGATGTCGAACAGCGCGTCGATGCGCTTGACCGCCTCCAGCGCAACCGTCGAGACCGCGGCAGCATTCTTGCCGCGTTTGGCGTTGCTGGCGATGTCGGCGAGCACGAAGAACTTGCGCCGTGAATGGGCCCAGCACAGCGCCTGCGTCAGTGGAACGGGATCGCGATCGACCTTGAACAGTGGGTTATAGCCGCCATAGGCGTCGGCCTGCAGAATGCCGGCGAAGCTCTTCAAATGACGCTCGGGATGCTCCTGCCGCCGGTCGCGCGAGGCATAATAGAGCGCCGCCGGTGGCGATTGCCCGCCGAACGGCCGGTCATCTCTGACATAAGTCCAGATGCGACCCGTATCGGTCTTGCCCTTCGCCAGGATCGGCACGGTGGTGTCGTCGCCATGCAGTCGTTCGGCGGCCAGCACATGCGCTTCGATCAGCGCATGCACCGGCTTCAATGCCGCGGCGCAGGCCCCGACCTGGTCGGCGAGCGTCGAGAGGCTGAGATCGATGCCTTCACGGGCATAGCGCTCGCTCTGCCGGTTCAGCGGCTGATGCTGACCGAACTTCTCGAACAGGATCATCGCCAAGAGGTTCGGCCCGGCAAAGCCGCGCGGCGTCACATGGAAGGGTGCCGGCGGCTGGGTGATCTTCTCGCATTCGCGACAGGTAAACTTCTCGCGCACGGTCTGGATCACCTTCCACTGACGCGGGATCACCTCCAGCGTCTCGGTGACGTCTTCGCCGAGCTTCGCCAACTTGCCCGAGCCGCAGCACGGGCAGTTGGCTGGCGCGGCAACGACGACGCGCTCGCGCGGCAGATGCTCGGGGAAAGGTTTGCGCGACGGACGCTTGCGCTCGAACGCCCTGACCGTGGATGAGTGTGCCGTCATCTCCGCCGCCAGTTCGTCTTCGCTGGCGTCGGCCTCCAGTTCCTCGAGCTGCAACTCCATCTGTTCGAGAAGCCTGGCCTTGCGCTCCGAGCGGCTGCCATGGATGTCGCGCTTCAGCTTCTCGATCTCCAGCCTGAGCCGGGCGATCAGCGCATCCGAATGCGAGTTCACGGCCTGGGCGCGAGCGGCGAGCGCCTCCGCCTCACGGCGGGCCGCGCGCTCGGCGAGGATCATCGCGTGCGCGCTGGCAAGGTCGTCGGGAAGCTGATCGGCCGCATCGGTCATGGCGGGATGGAATCATATTCGCTCGCGCCGTGCCAGCGGTTTTGCTCATCCTGCCGACGTCGGACGCCAGGTTTTTTGCGGCATTCGCCAGTCGATGCCTTCGAGCAAATAGCCGAGCTGGGCGGGCGTGATAACCACCGTGCCGTCGGCCGCGGATGGCCATATGAACCGCCCGCGCTCGAGCTTCTTCGTGAAGAGGCAGGCACCCTGGCCATCGTGCCAGATCACCTTGATCAGACCGCCGCTCCGGCCCCGGAAGACGAACAGATGGCCGCTCATCGGATCGCGCTTCAACGTCTCCTGCACCATCAGCGACAGGCCGGGAAAGCCTCTGCGCATGTCGGTATAGCCCGTCGCCAGCCAGACCTTCACACCGCTCGGGACGGGGATCATCGCCGCTCCAGCACATCAAGAATGCGGGCCAAGGCTTCGGTGTCGATGTCACTCTCGACCCGGAGACGACGACCGCCGCCAAGCTCGATCATCACCATGCTTGCTTTCTTGCGCAAGCGAGGGGCCGGCGGCGGCTCCGGTAATGCCGGCGTCGGCACTGGCAACGTCCCGACGACCTCCACCGGAACGAGTTGCGGGACGGACGGCGCGGAGACCCGGCAGAGCTCCTTGCGCCAGCGGAAAAGCTGGCTCACGTGGATCCCCGCCGAGCGCGCGATCTCCGAAACACTGGCGGTTGGCTCGAGCGTTGCCGCGACCAGCCGCTCCTTCTCCTCTCGAGACCAGCGTCGACGACGCTCGACCGACGTGATCACCTCAATCTGATGCTTCGCCATAGGACTACTCCTAGTGTTTGCACTAGGACTGCAGTCTTCAGCCTACGTCAGCAAGGCGGCCTTCACCGGAGGCTTACTTCCGTTCAGCATTAACGCTTAAACTGGCAGTAGAGGTTTCACTTTCAGCAGGCAGGGCAACTGGTATGCCACATGGCTCAGCCGGAGCTTGCAACTAGCGCATTGGTTGTTAAGTTGTTGGCATGCTGCCAACTGGTGACCCGAAGCTCGCATTCAAAATTATCGCCACCACCGCGGTCTACGGATTCGTGGTGATATTGATCGCCGAGTGGTTCGGTGGTGTCGTTGCCCTTTTTGCGGGCGCAGTCGGCTTTATCGCGTTTCTCGCGCATTTCGCGCTTACCGAGTTGGGTAAGACGCGAGAGCGTAAGTGACCACCCAAGATCGCCGCCTATGCGGTAGGGTGGTCGAATTTCATTCCCGCAGGCAGAGCAAATGGTAAGCCGCTCTTAGTTCGAGACATCAATCGATGAACGCGAATGCCAATCCACGAGCGCGAATATAGAAGTTTGAGCGCTGAATCTCTTCCACCGCTATAGCCTCGCTGTCATACAGATCAAAAAGATGTTCTTCACCCAATCTAGCATAGCTAATTCCAAGGCCGAGGCTGAAAATCTGGGTTCTGCTTTCAAATAACCGGAACTCCGACACTCCATCGAAAGTGAGTGCGATCTTCTTACGAGCATAATCTTTGAAATCATCGATCGTGCTGATCTCCATCGTTATTTCGTAATTGCCTCCGGGACATAGCTGCAACAGCATCTTTTCGACCACCGAGTCGGCGAAGTATCCGAAACGCCTGAGAATGTCTTCAGCACTGTTCACGTATGTCTCCCTCTCAGAGCCGCGTGGCTCATAACCACGAAAGACCGGGTTCGATTCCCGGGCCTGCAACCAACTTTCTGCGCATCAGGTGCGGTGGGCGAATTCCCATCGGCCGGTGGCATTTAGTTTCAGTGCCAGCGCATCCCACGCCTGCGCCTCCGTGTTCTCGCACAGTTCTCGAAGGAAATTGTCGAGCGCAACGAGGTCAAACGAAGGCATGATTAGCACGCCTTATGGAGAGCAGAGGGAGGTTGCGTGTTTCTTCAGGAAGCGGCGCGGTGAGCATACCTCTGCCGCAAAGGCGTCCGCTCCGCATCCGGATCCTGCATAGAAATCGATGCTGAACTCGAAATCTTCAGGGTCGTCCGGCTNCCAGCCTGCACCTTGCTTGTCGTGATCCAGAATTCGGAAGCCGTGATAGCGGGCTTTCATGGAGTATGCTCTCTGTTCGAGGAATGAGCATCGGCATGGAACANCTTATTTNATTANGGNNCACTTCTCTGTGGATNGNGGAGGNCTNACNTTGGTNATGAAGCGNTCGTCNGANGCGCCGAAAGCTGCATAGTNGGCCCGCGCAGCATGCAGTGACAAGCGGCCATTAGGCCCGCCTCTTACCACGTCGGCTTCATCCTCGTCCTGGCCGTCNTCCTCCCAGAAGCAAACCGGANANANTTCATNCTCGGCNCGNGCAGANAGCGTCCGGTGTTTGCAGCATGGGCAGTAATCGTGGCTCATGCGCTTTTATCCAGAATTCGTCAGCCTTAGCCAAGAGGTGATGCATGCTCTACCGTGTCATTGAACACGATTCCGGCCCTACGGGGATCCGGGCATGGAAGCTCTCATCAACGAGTGGGCGGCCAAGGGGTATCGCCTAGATCAGGTGGTCCGGAGATCGACATACCAGTGCTGCTGATTTTCGCCCTCACTGCAGGCGCAGAGCACTTCGGTAGCTCAAGAGGCTCACGGGAGAAACTGTTTGCTGCGTTCAATCAGCAGTTCAACCGCTTCGAAAGGGATGTCTTCTTCACGGGCCCAGAAGGTCATTCGGCCCGTTTCGTCAGAGTAAAAATTCGGCTAAGGCTTTTTGAGCGTCGGTATCCGATAGTTCCAGATACATCCCATCACGCTGAACGTCACTGCCGCGGATCAGGCGAAATCTTCGCCCGTCAATCTCGATAGCTTCCAAGCTTGGTCTCCCTTGCGTACGGTACTGGGGTCTGCCTCATTTCCGCGTCTCCGCCCAATAATCTCTGAGCATGGGCTTGAGGTTAGAGGTAGTCTAGGGCCTGTTGACAAAGTGGATTCCCAAATCAGGTGAGGCGTGATTCAAGACTGCCTTTTAGGAGGTGGTATTGGCACGAGGCGATTTGAGCGATGCGGAATGGCGGATCATCGAGCCGCTCCTACCAAGTGAGCGGGGTCGCAAATCGCGGCCATCGCAAGACAATCGTCGGTTCCTGAATGGAATGCTGCATGTCCTGCGCGTCGGATGCCCATGGCGGGACATGCATGAACGATACGGGAAATGGAACTCTGTCTACGTTCGCTTCCGCCGGTGGGCCGCGCAAGGAGTATGGGATGCGCTACTCGAAACGCTGGTCGAGTTGGGATTGACCGATGACTGGCAGCATATGATCGACAGCACCACAGTTCGGGGCCATTCTCAGGCTGCGGGCGCTAAAGGGGGACTCATAAGGAGGCTTTTGGTCGATCACGCGGCGGCTTTACGACAAAAATTCACGCCCGCGCAGACGGCCAAGGACGCCCTCTTGGATTTATCCTAACGAGCGGCGAAACCTCTGACTACAGTGCCGTTGCCGATCTTCTCGCTATACCGGTGAATCGTCCGCGTCGGATGTTGGCCGATAAGGGCTACGACGCCGATACCATCCGGGAAGAATTGCTGTTTCATGGAACGCGGCCGGTCATACCGCCCCGCGCAACACGAAGGAAGCCACCGCCGTGCGACTATCATGCTTATAGGGACCGCAACCGTATTGAGCGGATGTTCAATAGGATCAAGCAGTTCCGCCGAATTGCGACCCGTTACGACAAGACCAAAGCTTCATTCGCAGCATTTTTGGCCATCGCAGCCGTGAAAGTCTGGCTCCCACATTTTGTCGCGAGGCCATAGGCTACGCACCCGTCAACAGGCGTACTTCTAATGAAACTTCTTAAGGACGATCAGGCGTTCACCATCGCGGCCCGTCCACTCAGACGCAGCATAGAAAAAGCAGCTCGGGTAATCTTCCAAGTAAGGCTTTTCTAACACATGCAAGTTTGGGCAGATTGACTTCCAAAATTCAAAGCGTTCATTCAGGGGTATCCAACGCAGCGGCCTGCCCACGTCAACTTCAACGAACCTAATAGGCGTTTCCCGAAGCATAGCGCGGATATCTTCTTCCGTGAGGACGTCCTTCACACACTGACCGAACTCTCCGTTGTCATCCCACAGCTTGCTCAACGACCCGCCCACATACCTTCGCTCTACATCGGTCATTTTTATCCTGCCATTCCGGCTTCGTCGCACCGTATGCCGGCCTTGGCACTACAAAGCATCCTTATAGAGAGATGTTCGCTTGGGAAGGTACAACTACACTTTGTCAACAGGACCTAGTGTCTGGCCATTCTGGCCGTAGCCGAAGACCCGGAACCCAGCCTCCGTCTCTTCCCCAGGTAGGTGGATCGCCTTCAGGGCAGCTCTGATCGCTTGTCGATGAGAGGGATCATCAGCGGTGATGTCTGCGAAGAGAATGCTCGCATATCCGCCTGACCGAAAATGATAGAACCACTCTCGGTCGTCACCGGAGTAGTGGCCGTTGAGATCCTTGCAGCGCCAGAGCGGCCGCCGATCAAGCGCGTGCATCGCCAGGCGCAGCTCGTCCCACTTCGTGTTGTTCATGCCAGGGTGCAGCGGATCCACTGATGTTCGCCTTCGGGTGATGAGTCGACCTGACCGGAGCCTGACACAGACATGGCAAAAGGAAAACTCAGCGAGGAGGTGAAAACCTTCATCGTACAAAGCCTCGCCTGCTTCGACACGCCTTCGATCGTCGTTGAGGCAGTCAGGAAGGAATTCGGGGAGACGATCACGCGCCAGTCGGTTGAAGGCTACGAACCGACAAAGAAGGCCGGCAGCAACCTCGCAGAGAAGTGGAAGCTGCTCTTCGAAGAGACCCGCAAGATCTTCCTGGAGGATACGGCGACCATCGCCATCAGCCACCGTGCCGTTCGGCTGTGCGCTCTGCAGCGCATGGCAGAGAAGGCAGAGAACCACGGCAACATGGTGTTGGCGGCATCATTGATCAAGCAGGCGGCGGAAGAAGTCGGCAACGCCCATACCAACCGCCGCGAATTGACGGGAAAGGATGGAAAGGACCTGCCGGTACCAGTATCGCCGGTGACGATCTTCCAGTTGCCCGACAATGGCAGGAGCTGAGCAGGGGAGGGCGGCCCAGACGATCATCCGGCCGCAGCCGGCCCGCAGGCGGCTTCTCGGCGGTAACTGGAAGATCAGGCCGACGGCTGGGCCCTTGTTCCAGCGTGGTTGGTGTGAGGTCGTCGGTGCTATCCCGGCATCGTCAAATGGATGCGCGGCTGGGATATGGCGGGACGCCGAAGACGGAAGGCACCGACCCGGACGCCACGACCGGTACCAAGATCGGCAAGCGGGCGGATCGGCGCTACATCGTCGCGCACCATCGCAACCACTTCCTGTCACCTCAGGCGTCGAGCGGCTCATCAGAAACACGGCGGAAGCCGATGGCAAGGACGTGCACATGTCGCTGCCGCAGGACCCGGGCCAAGCGGGCGAATCGCAGGTCACCAACCTGACGAAGCTCCTGGCTGGCTTCACGGTACAGGCCACGCCAGAGTCCGGTGACAAGGTCACACGGTTCAGCCCTTTCTCCGCTCAGGCGGAAGCGGCAACGTTCTGGTGCTCCGCGCACCTTGGAATGCAGCATGGTTTTCGTCGCTCGAAGGCTTTCCTGGGGCGACGCACGATGACGACGCCGACAGCACGAGCCGGGCATTCAACGCGCTCCTCAGTGCAAGCACGTACACGCTGGCGAACATCTAAGGTTCAAATGCACTAGGTTGATGGGCTCAACAATGTCTCGTCGTACCAGACGTCTTCGTAGCCGTTAGCGATCAAGAACCGCCAGCCAGGAGGCAAGGCAAGGTAGGGTAGAGCCGCAGGACAACGCTCGGAAAGGTGCTCAACATGCATAGGCTTGAAAAAGTCAGCCTCGGTTGAGAGCTCTCCCCCTGCCCAGATAAACCAACCGCATGTCCCACTCTCGGGCGGGTGTCGCAGCCCATTGAGCGGCAATTCTCCACGCAGGGCGCTGTCAGATATCCCGAGCTTGTCACGATTATCCGGTGGCGTGCTGTTGGCGCTGTAGCGTCCGCAGACATCCATTTGGCGGTCTCCATCCCACGAAGCTCGCGACTATCACAATTTCCAGCAATAGTCGCCACTGCGCGTCGAACAATCTTGTAGGAGCGGATATGGGAAACATCATCGCTTTCGTCCGCGGACACCCTGACAAATATGGTCGCCAGCTTGGGTACCAACCGGAACTTCCCACCGGCCAAGCCAATCAGATGATGCGCATGGAGCGGTTGGACGGAATTGGGCCAGCCCGGTATGGTGAACTGAACCAGCTAGAGGGCGTTACGATCAAGTGGTAGTACGGGAGACAGGACTGCTCTGATGAACAATATAGTAAAGGTACGGGTCCAATGGTCCGATTGGAAAATTAATCACCTGCCTCCGTCTGGGGTCTATACAGCCGCAGCGAAGTTTCCAGAAGATGAGGCGACCTGGCCGAGAGAAGGATGGAGTGTTGTATTGCAGTTTGACTCAGAGGGTATGGGCAGATCTGGGACTGCAACTGCGCGATTTCTCTCTCCGAGCGGCCCATATGAACGGTTTAAGCCCGGATGCGAATTTGAAATGTGTGAAGGGAATAGAGTCTCCGCGAAAGTAACAGTTCTTGAGGTCTGTTAAGTAGAGTCTCTCTCCCGGAGTTTGCATGAAAACTAATACGCCGCTTGCGACGCGCAATGAAATGACCTTTGCGGGTTTGCTTTATTGGTTCCGCAAACATCATCATGCCGCGTTCAGCCGCTGACGCGGTAAAAACCATCGGACAGCTCCGGCGCCGTGTCCCATGCATAGCTAAAGATCCGGGGGCCTGGCGGTTTGGGCAAAGTAGGCGTTGGCGGCGTTATTGTGGGCGGGACAGTCGCTGGCACTGGAGCACTGGAGTTCGGGACTGCGGGAGTCGCGACACGAGCTGCAGCTGGGGCGGCCAGTGCCGGAGTGGCATTCGGCGGAGCAATAGCTGCTGATGGGGCAAAGGATCTAACCGATTCATTGTCGGGCGCCGTACAAATGGCGGATCAGTCTTCCGGCGGCGAGAAAAGTCCAAGCCGGCTCAACAAGGAGATTGAAAGAAGGCAAGCTCCGAAAGGCGTTAAGCGCGTTGACATCGGAAAAATTAAAGGGGAGCAAACCCACGTACACTTTGACGATGGCGCAGCATTGAACAAAATGGCTCTTGGAAACATGGGTACCGTGATTTGACGAAAGACCAGAGCGATTGGCTCACAAGGAATGGATGGAAACTGCCGAAATGACGACAAACATTTCATTGCTTGAATGGTTGAACGATGCCTTTGAGAAACCAGGCGGTGAGCCGCAGTCGGTACACCTGGATGAACTCGACGATTGGAACCCCGTCAAAAGTTCTGGGACGCAATATGCGTGTGAGGCTTACGCACTACTAGAAGAGGCCGCGCGGGCAGTAGTAATGCGCCCGGAGACCAACTGGAACTCTATCGTACTTTACCTGCCGCTCGGAATGACAAAGGATATTGCCTTTTGGGATCAGCTGTTATGGGATCGCGTTGCCGAGAAACCGGAACCTCCTTCCTTATATGTGGTGAGAAGTTCATGGACGTTTGACGAAACATCCGAGGAGTACCGTCGTCCCCTGGCGCCTCCGTTCCACGTTAACTTCGCTGTAGAAACGATCTTTAGGTCATTCCGGGACGGAGAAGCGGTCGAGAAAGATTGGGAGTTCTGCTCTGGAATCTACGCTATAGTCCGCTCCGAAGGAGCTTGAGCTCTCACCATTAGCCGTGAGCGCGTAGGTTACCGACATCAAAAATGACAGCGACGCTATGCCGCCATCGGCGAGAGCGCAACGAGGCAATGACGACGCAAAGGAATTACGTTGGCGAGCGGTTCTTACCTCGCCTAAGACACGTCGCCAACGACGTCGCTAATGACGTGTCTTAGGCCATCAAGGCGCTATCTGGCAGGCGGTGCCAATCGGGCGGTTACCGTCGAAATCAATTCGCCGCGCGAGATCGAGATCAAAAGCGCCGTAGGGATTGATGTGGGCGTAGATGAGCGGCGTCGGCGTCAGCTCGTCGACGTCCGCACCGGCACGCACGACGGCATCGCCAATGACGACCTCGACAACGCGTTCCTTAATTGCCGCAGATCTCGGCTGCTATTCTTTCGCCAGAGCAGAGCTTTGCTCACCATCTCTACTAAGCTCCCGTCGCCATCGAAACAGCGTAAGCGGCAAGGAGACCCCGTCTGGCGTAGAGGGTTAGCGGTCGGATATCGGTAGCGCACGTTGTGAGCCGAAGTGAGCTTCTATGTCTGCGCCTAGTTCTGGAACTAGAACCTTCCATATGATCGAAGCGCCGACGTATATGGGGGCTACCAAACTCTCGAGCGACACATTTTTGGCAAAGAAGCTGACTGGCAAAATGCTGGCCGCTGCAAAGACAGAGCCAAGCCAGTGGATGGAAGAAGATTATGAGGAAATCCGTCGACCTATCGGCAATAAGGGAGCGTGCTCAAGGTGTTGCAGACGGCATCGTGAGCCCCGCGGAAGTCGAGCTTGCAAGGGAAGTACTTAGGAAACGAAGCGGTGATATCGCCTCTGCTCTGTATATTGTCGGCTTCTGCGGTAATTCGTCAGATGCGGAACTCATCGAAAGTTACATGCATAGCGCAGAACGCGATGTTCACGGGGAATTGGCTCTGAAGGCTCTTTGCAGGTATCTTGGACTTATTGAGCGTTACCGTTTCCTGGTCCGAGAGCTCATATTGTCGGATCAGGACCTGGGGTGGTCAGGGAGCCGAATGGCAGCTATTCACCTCGCTGACATATACTTGGCGAATTTCCAAGACAACGAAGTGGGTTGTAGACTACTGAATGTCTTTTGTGATTTTGCGGATGCATCGCAGCCCGCCGCCCGTTCCGTGCTCGTGAAAATTCTAAACTTGCGACAGGCCGTTTCGGACCCTTTCGGGCTGGATTCTGAGGAGTGGAACGCGGATGCCGATGTGATCTTGAGCGCGGCAAAAAAGCGATTCGAATGCAAAGACGACCCGCGTCGGCGTAAGAAGTTGCTTCACTAGGTGCCGGAGAGCAGCAGCGGTGCCCCCATTGTGCGTAACGGAGCCTGAGCAACGGTTTAGCGTACGCTCAGGTGAGTGACGATCGGCTACCTGCGGTGCTCACCGAACGGTTACGGGCTAGCTATAGGCGCAGACATAGATGCTCACAGTCTGTGAAATCGTCTCTCCGCCATACCTTACCCAACCCCGATGCTGCTAGACGGGGTCTCCTTGTCGCTTACGCGCGACAAGCGGTTCGACAGGATCGTCATGGCCGCGGTTAGGGCGGACAAGCCTGTCACCGGCGAGGCCCTCACCAAGATAGTCGGCCGGTTGCACGACAAAAACCTGCTTCTCCGCGGCGAAATGCTGGCGCGCACCAAAACCATGATGGCGCTTACCACGGCGCCGCGACGAGGCGATGCGGCAGCAGGTCGAGGCCGGAAAGGTCCAGGGCAGGACGTCACAAAGGTATGGCGGTCCGCCGGAGACAGCCGCGTGCGTCACACCCATCGTTTCCTCAACGGTTAGAGCGTCGGCATGGATGAGGTGTTTCAGAGCCCGTTGGGTGCGCTTCTTATGTTCCCGGGCGATCCGCGCGCACCGGTGTCGGAGATCTCGGGCTGCCGGTGTAGGCTCGAATACAAGGCGGATTACATCGGCGCCGTGGCGCGCTGGTACCGTGCCGAAGTTGCCTGGTGGCAACGCTCTCTTTCAGCGCGGCTGTGGCGCAGTGGGCCGACACGGTCGAGGGTGCAGTCGAAGCCATCTTCAAAACCGAGAGTTCCATAAGTTATCTTATGTGATATGTTATAACATTACAATACATTATTTCCAAGTGCGACATGCCAATGATTAATGGTGGAGATTTTGGGATGTCCCGACGCTATTCGCAGCTGAATCTGGCCGATCGACGCCGCCTCTTCCACTTTGTCGAACGCAAACTGCCGATCAAAGAAATGGCGCGCGAACTCGGTCGTCATCGATCGACGATCTATCGCGAGATCCGGCGCAACACCTTCCACGATCGCAAGCTGCCCGACTATAGCGGCTATCTCCCAACGGTTGCTGACGGCATCCGAAAAGAACGGCAGCAGCGTCCGATGGCGCTCACAGCCAGCGGGCTGATCCGTTCGGGAATTGTCCGGGGCGAGAACCAGCCTTCGGCAACCACAGGGTCAGTCGGCCGGCGGGGAAGCCGGGAGAGCATGTTTGCGGCGTAGATAATCGAAAGCGTATGGCCGGCCTCGGTGCTTTCGGCGATGCACAGCACGCCAAGGGGCAGCACTAGCATTCCGAGGTTCGCATGCAGGACCTGCACGACCGCCAGCTCGAGCGAATCCGGGTGATGCACCGGGCCGACAGGCAGGTCCCACACTCCGACATCCCGATCCTGCGCCGTCCGGGTGAGCAATATCCTGCCTTGCGGGTCGCTCACGACAGCGCCGCAGAGCAGGATTGGCCCTTTCGCCGGCGGTAAGGGGTCAATTCTCATGCGTTGTCTCCAAACATTTGGCGTGTCATTCGAGAAGCGCCGTGAGGTCTCACCGAACCCGCGAACAACGAGCCCCAGCCCTGCAGTGGCGCCGTCTCGACACCCGCTAGCGTCAGGCTTTTCCAGACGGTCGTCGCAATCGAGTCGTAGACCGGGATGCCAAGTTCCTGTTCGAGCGCCGCCGCAAGCGGTGCAGCGCACATGTTGGTGCAGACGACCGCGACCGCATCGCAGCCCTGGCGGGCGACCGCGCGCACCATGCCGGAAACCTCGGCTTCGGTAACCTCGGCAAAGGAGAAATTGTCCTGCAAGCCGTAGTGCCGTTCCGCGCTGCAGGTAAAGCCGGAGGCGCCCCAATTGGCCATGATTCTTGCCTGCACATCGGCGAGATAGGGCGTCACGAGACCAACGGTCCGCACACCGCTTGCCTCAAAAATCTCGCGGAAGGCCAGCACCGAGGTGCAGGCGGCAATGCCTGTCGCTTCGGTGATGCGCTCGCACAGGCGCTCGTCGCGATCGAAACCGAGCCAACTAGCCGACGTGCCGTTCCAGGCGATCACGTCGACTTTCGCATGGGCAATCAGCTCGGCCGCGCGCAGGATTTCGCTGTCGTCGAACTGGCCGAGAGCCTGTTCGGAAAGCGCGATTTCGGTGACCTTGAAACGCGAGAAATGCGCCGAGACCTCGGGCAAAGCGGACAACATTGCTGTCGTCACCGGTTCTAGCACGGTGTTGGACGACGGAGTAAGCATGCCGAGCCGGACGGTGTGGACCATGTCCTCAAATCCTCTTGCGTTTTGGGCCATGTTCAATTGGCGTCGGCGTGCGCAGCTCTGTGCATATACTTCTGCGCGATATCGGCAACGACGGAGAGTGCCAGCGATTTGGCATCCCGCGCCCGGTCAAAAATGCCGATCGGCGCCTTGATGCGGGCGAGCGTCGCCTCGTCATGGCCGCGCTGGCACAAGGCCTCGCAGCGGCGGGCATGGGTGCGGCGGCTGCCGAGGGCGCCGATATAGAAGGCGCTGGAGGCAAGTGCTGCGTCGAAAACCGGCAGCTCGCGGTCGATGTCGTGGAAGAGCAATGCGACGGCGGTATCGGCGTCGATCTGGTCGGATGAGGGAATCTGGCCCCGATCGAGGAGGACGGTCTCATAGCCCGAGGCAGTCGCGGCCCGCGCCACGGCGTCGGTCTCCATCGGGGTGCCGGCGAGTAGCAGGCGCGGTTTCGGCCGGTAGGCGCGTACGAATTCATCGCCCTCCCAGCCACTTGTGGCTCCCCCGGGCTCGAATGACAGAACTTGCTGACCGGGATGGTAGCGCAGTTGCGCCGACGTGCGGCGCTGCAGGGCCGCCAGTGCAAGATGCAGCGCTGCGGCGTCGCGCAGCACATGGATGGTAAACGTGATGCCGCCGCCGCAGGGCAGGACGACATCGAAGAAGGGCGATCCCTCCCCCAGCCGCAGGTTACGGTCCATGCCCTTCTGCAGCGCGATCACCGCTTCGGCTGCGACGGCGGCTTCGGTGCAGCCGCCGGAGACGAAGCCGCAATAGAGGCCATCTTCCCGCACCGCCATCTGCGCGCCGATGGCGCGGGCGGCACCGCCGCGGATTTCGACGAGGGTGACGAGAGCCGTGGCACGGCATTCCTCCAGCGCCTCGGCGGCGAAGGCGAGGATGTCGGCCGCATCGTCGGAGAGAAATGCGGCGCGAGGGGCAACCATGTCCGTGTCCTGGGCGATGCGGGCGGCCATGTCATTCCTCTCCTTGCGTACCCTGCCAGCGGTGAACGATGCCGGCGTCGAGGTCGAACAGATCGAGCACCCGGCCGACCGTGTGGTCAACCATGTCCTGAAGGCTCTGCGGCTTGGCATAGAAGGCCGGCACCGGCGGATAGATGATGCCGCCCATTTCCGTCACATGCGCCATGTTGCGGATATGACCGAGATGCAGCGGCGTCTCGCGAAGCATCAAAACCAGCCGGCGCCGCTCTTTCAGCACCACATCGGCGGCGCGCGAGAGAAGGTTGTCGGTCGTGCCAGTGGCGATCTCGGCCATGGTTTTCACTGAACAGGGCGCGACGATCATGCCGAGCGTCCTGTAGGAACCGGAGGAACAGACAGCACCGATATCCTTATTGGAATGGGTCGTCGTCGCCAGTGCTCCGAGGTCCTGCTTGGTGAAATCCGCCTCGGCCGCGAGCGTGATGCAGGCGGCGCGCGACATGATCAGGTGCGTCTCGATATCGAGATTGCGCAGCACTTCAAGGATGCGCTTACCGTAGATGACCCCGGAAGCCCCCGAAATGCCGACGATCATGCGTCTTGGCTGGGTCATGGCCTAGCCAACGCTTTTCAGAATGGAGGCGGCGCGACCCATGGCCTCGTCGCTGATGCGTGCACGCACGCCATGCAAATTCGGCCCGCGGGTGGCATCGAGACCCATGCGCGAGGTGGTGCCGATGCCGCTTGCCGAGGGATCGAGCGCGTTGCCCGGCAGCCCCTCGATGATCACTACATCCTTGTGCGGTTGGAAATGGGTGGCGAGAGCCCACAGCACTTCACTGTCCTTGGTGATATCCACATCCGCGTCCACCACCACGACATTCTTCAGGTACTGGTCCCAGCCGAGCAGGCCGAGCATCACCTGTCGCGCCTCACCCTCGCGGGTCTGGTTCATGGCGATATAGGCGTGGAAATGGGTGCCGGACGACGGATAGTGGACGGCCGTGATCGACGGGAAGCGGGCCTTCAGCTTCTCCACCACCTCGGCTTCGCGCGGCACGCGGCCAAGGTTGAGGTGTTCGGCCGAATTGCCGCCGGCGACGGACACCAGCATCGCATCGCGCCGGCGCAGGATGGTCTCGACGGTGAAGAGATTGTTGGTCGAGCGATCGGAGGAATAGCCGGTGAACTCGCCGAATGGCCCCTCCTCCACATGGGCGGCGGGGTCGATGACGCCTTCCAGCACAATCTCGGCATGGGCGGGAACACGGATACCGTATTTCGGCGTGCGAACCACCTGCAAGGACTCGCCCATCAGGCCGCCGGCCACATCGCGCTCGTCCTCGCCGAAGCCAAGGCGGGCGGAAGCCGCTATCATGAACAGGGGATGGCCGCCGATCACCATGGCGACGGGCATCGGCTGGCCCTTCTCCTTGGCCATGTTCATCAACCGCCAGAGATGGCCACGCGAATGCAGCGAGGTCGCCAGACAATTCTTCGAATGGATCATCGCGCGGTGATAGCTCAGATTGCCGGCCCCGGTTTCCGGGTGCTCGCCGATGATAATGCCCGACGTGATGTATTTCGCGCGGTCGGTGTCGAAGTGCTTGAGCATCGGCAGCGCGTGCAAATCTACGTCGTCGCCGGAAATGGTCTCTTCCATGACCGGGCCGCTTTCCAGCCGTTCCGGCGTGAACGGCTTGTTGGAGCGCGCCTGATAGGCCTCATGCAGCCTGTCCGCCGTCGAGCCCAGCAGGCGGGCGATGCGGTCGCGCGAGGCGAAGATGTTGCAGACGACTTCCGCGCCGATGCCATCGACGTTCTTCAGGTGCAGCATCGGGTGCTGGCCCTTTTCCGCTAGGGTCCAGATCAGCGCAGTGGCATCCTGATCATCCGAGACCGGCCGGTCGATGGTGATGACGTCCTCGGGATGCTCGGCCCGGTAATCGGCCAGAAAACGGCGGACGTCTTGCTTGTGGTACTGGCTCATCTCTCGGGCCTCGGTGTTCGGGGTTGGCGGGGCACATGCCCGCCCGACATGTAGAAGCCCGCCGCCTTTCGACGGCGGGCGACATTCATCAAGCCGGCTGCAGCAGATGCTTGCCGGTGGCGCGGTCGACGCCGGCGTAAGAGTCCGTCAGGCGCGCCTGGGCGTCCTGCAGATTGCGCGGCGGCGGCGACGGGTCGATGCCGACGAGCTTGGCGATGTTGTTGCCGAGATAACCTTCCAGATCGTCCTCGGAGAGGTTGATGCCGTGCGGCGGGTCCTTGCAGAGCACTTCCAGCTCGCGCAGCCACATGCCCGGATCGTTCGGCGGGCTGTCGGTGCCGAAAACGATCTTGTTCTTCGGCAGCTGCTGGGCGAACTCGACGATGCGTGACTGGAAGCACCAGCCGGATTCGCAGTAGACGTTCGGCGTGTCCATCGCCATCCAGAAGGATTCGAACGAGTAGTTGCCGCCCGTCTGGATGCCGAAGTGACCGATGATGAAGTTGACCATCGGGAATTCGCGGATGATCGGGTAGAACATTGTCGGGATTGTGTACGGGCCGTCGCCGGTGTGGATAAGCACGACGACGCCGAGTTCGGCGCACTTCTTCATGGCCGGACGCAGCCATTCCAGCGCGCGGTCCGGGCGGTAGCCGTGCATGTTGGCGTGCAGCTTCAGCATCTTGAAGCCGTATTCCTTGACGTGGAATTCCAGCTCCGCAGCGCCGTTTTCAGGCCCCCAGCGCGGGTTGTAGTTGAAGTTGCCGATGAAGCGGTCCGGATACTTCTGGCACAGCTCGGCGATATAGGCCATGTAGTCGCGAATGCCGTCGCGGCCCTTGCGGTTGCCGTCACGGTAGCCGGTGTTGCCCGGCGGCGGCTGAATGAAGCCCATGTCGATGCGGCGCGGCTTGCCGTTGATCATGTAGGGGCCGTCCATCAGCTTGAGCATGCGCTCGCCGGTAAACGGTGTGCCCGTATGGCGCCACGCCTCGTCGACGAGGTTGGTCGGGTGAAGATGGGTATCGATGATCATTGTTCACTCCGTTCTATTTACGCGGCGAGCGAGACGCCGTGCTGGCGCAGGTACGCCTCGGCCTCTTCGACGTTTGCCGGCGCCTTGGTCGGCTCCAGGCCGATCATGCGGGCGACGTTGTTGCCGAGATAATCCTCCAGCGTATCCTCGTCGAGGTTCAGGCCCTGCGGCGGCTCGTGGCAGAGGACTTCGAGCAGGTTGATCCACATGCCCGGCTCGTTCGGCGGGGTGTCGGAGCCGAAGAGAATCTTGTGCTTGGGCAGGACCTTGGCGAACTCGACGATGCGCGACTGCAGGCACCAGCCGGATTCGACGTAGACGCTCGGCGTGTCGAGAGCCATCTGCATCGGCTCGAACACATAGACGCCACCGGTCTGGACGCCGAAATGCGCGAGGATGAAATTCACTGCAGGGAACTCGCGGATGATCGGATAGAACTCGGTCGGGATCGAGTACGGACCGTCGCCGGTGTGCACCTTCACCATCAGGCCGAGTTCGGCGCACTTCCTCATGGCCGGTCGCAGCCAGTCGAGCGCGCGGTCCGGGCGGTAGGCGTGCATGTTCGCCTGCAGCTGGACCATCTTGAAATCGAATTCCTTGGCGTAGCGTTCGATTTCGTCGACGCCGTTCTGCACGCCGTAGCGCGGATTGTAGACGAAGCAGCCGAGGAAACGATCGGGATGGTCGGTCACCATCTTTTCCGTATAGCCCATGTACTGGCGGATGGCGGCCTTGCCTTCCAGGTCCATGATCTCATGGGTGTAGATGGTGTTGCCCTGCGGGGGCTGGATGAAGGCCTTGTCGATGCGGCGCGGCTTGCCGTTCACGTAATACGGCCCGTCCATCATCTTCAAAAGCTTGTCGCCGGTGAAGGGCGGTCCGTCATGGCGCCAAGCCAGGTCCACCAGATCGGTGGGGTAGCAGCTTAGGTCGATTATCATTGGTTTCTCCTGTCGTAGAGGGTCCGGTCGATGCGGGGCCGCGTGATCGACGCCGTGCCGGCAGAAGCCGGGCGCCGAACCGCAATTTCAGGAAATGCCGATGACGGTGGAAACAGGCCGGGCACAACCTTGCAGCGCAGGGGCAACCGGTCCTTCCTTTCGTAGTCAGCATCGACATCGCGGCCTCATCTTCCAACAGACGGTGAGCAATTGTCGGCGCTTCTACTCGCCCTCAATAAAACCACAGGGCACGATTCCTGTCAACTGATTTTATGATTTAACTCTTTGTTTTAAAACCATTTTCATTCAGACAAGCAGCAACAACCGCCCGCGCAGGAGGGTGCGCGGGCGGCTTTCTGACAGAGGGACTTGAGCAGGCTTTCGCGCGGAGGGAGAAGCCGCTAGATCGCCAGGCATGCGCGCAAGTTTCTGTCGATGCCGTCATGATCGAGATTGCGGCCGATGAAGACGAATTTCGACTTCCTGTTGTCCTCGCCCCAGGCATGATCGGGGCGGAAATCGACGAGCTTGTGCACGGCCTGAAGCACGAAGAAGCGGTCGTCATCGGCCACCGAGACGATGCCCTTGGTGCGGAAGATGTCGTCGCCGTGTTCGCCGAGGTAGCCCTTGAGGAACCCCGCCAGCTTTTCGCCGTCGAAGGGCTGCGGGTAGACGAAGGAATGTGACTTCACCGTCGCATCATGGCTGTGCGGACGCAGCGTCGGTTGCTGCGCATGGCCGTGGTCGTGGCCATGATGCTCGTGATCGTGGTGGTGCTCATGCCCATGATCATGGTCCGGGTGGCTGCAGGCCGCGTCGTGGCAGTCATGGCTGTGATGGGCGTCGTGATCGTCATCCATGTCGATGTCGAGGATTTCCGCCCGCTCGCGCACGTAGGACGGCTTAAAGCCGTTGACGCCGAGGATGTTGGAGAGGTCTACCTTGCCATAGCTGGAGCGCAGGATCGGCGCCGTCTGGTTGAGCTTGCGCAGCGAGCCTTCGAGCGAATCGAGGGCATGCTCTTCGGCAAGATCGATCTTGTTGACGAGGATGCGGTCGGCCGCGACGATCTGGTTGACCGCCTGGTTGTCGCTGCCGTCGAGCACCGGATCGTAGAGATGCTGATCGATGTGCATGGCATCGACTAGCGTGACGACGGCATCCAGTTCCACCTCGTCGGCGACGCTGCGATCGACGAAGAAGGCGGTGGCGACCGGGGTCGGATCGGCAAGGCCGGAGGTCTCGACGATGATGTGATCGAACTTATCCTTGTGGCTCAAAAGCTTCTTCATCACGTCAATGAGGTCGTTGCGCACATCGACGAAGCAGCAGATGCAGCCGTTCTGCATCTGGAAGATCTCCTCGTCGGAGGCGAGCACCAGATCGCTGTCGACATCGACCTCACCGTATTCGTTCTCGATGACCGCGATGCGGTGGCCGTGACGCTCGGTCAGGATGTAGTTGAGCAGCGTCGTCTTTCCCGAGCCGAGGAACCCGGTGAGGATCGTGATCGGCAGCTTACGTTCGGCAGGCTGGATGTGCATGTTCATGCGTTCTTCTCCCTCAGAGCCTTGAGGATATCTTCCGGGGTGATCGGATAGTGGTGGAAGCGGACGCCGATGGCGTCGTGGATGGCGTTGGCGATCGAGGGGCCGATGGCGATGATCGGGTCTTCGCCGACGCCCTTGGCGCCCCAGGGGCCGCCCGGATCGGGCGCGGCTTGGAGGATGATCGTCTCGATATCCGGCATGTCCATCGAGAGCGGCATCTTGTAGTCGACGAGGCCGGCATTAAGCGAGCGGCCGGTCTTCTTGTCGATGACGTAGTCCTCGGTCAGCGTGTGGCCGATGCCCTGCTGGATGCCGCCTTCGATCTGGCCCTGAGCCGCGATCGGGTGGATGACCCGGCCGACATCGTGCACCGGCACGACGCGCTTGACCTCGACGAGGCCGGTTTCCGTATCGACATCCACCTCGGTAAAGTGCACGGCGAAGGAATAGGACTTGGTCGGCTGGTAGGTGCCGTTGCCAACGATATTGGCGGCGGGAATGCCACGCGACGGGCCCATGGCTTCGGCGACGGTCATGAAGCGACCCGGCTCGGCGATGACGAAGATCTTGCCTTCGGAAAGGTCGATCTCCTCGACGGCGACCTGCAGCTTCATCGCGGCACGTTCAAGAACGGCAGCGCGCACCTTGCCGGCGGCCATCTTGGCGGCCGTGCCGACGAGATAGGTCGTGTGGCTGGCAAAGGCGCCGATATCCCACGGCACGACATCCGTATCGCCGTGGATGACCCCGACATCCTCGAAACGCACGCCGAGCTCTTCCGCAACGATCTGGGCGAGTGCCGTATGCGCGCCGGTGCCAAGGCCGGCAGCGCCGGTGAGCAGCGTCACCGTGCCGTCCTCGTTCATCTTCACCGTGGCGTTGCCCTGCTCCTTGATGCCGGGATAGGCCGACGAGCCGTGCATCTCGCAGCCGATGCCCCAGCCCTTGCGCATATGCGGACGCTTCGGGTCCGGCGTACGGTCGCGGTTGCGCAGCGATTTCCAGTCGAGCACGTCGAGGCCGTGCTGGAGGCAGATTTCCAGGCCATGGCCGAGGATCGGGTGGCCTGACGGCGCGATATCGCCGGCCCGCACCACGTTCTTCAGCTTGAGTTCTGCCGGGTCCATGCCGAGCCGTTCGGCCGCCTCGTCCATCTGGATGTCGAGGGCGTAATAGCTCTGCACCACGCCATAGCCACGGAAGGCGCCGTTGATCGGGGTGTTGGTGTAGACGCAGCGCCCCTCCAGCCGCACGTTTTCGCACCGATAGAGCGAGGTCGCGGCATTGGTGCCGACGATGGTCACGCCCGGACCGTGCGAGCCATAGGCGCCGGAATCGTAGACAAGCTTCATGTCACGGGCAACGAGCGAGCCGTCGTTCTTAAAGCCCTGCTTCAGCCAGATGCGGCAGGGATGGCGGGCACGGCCGGCCACGAAGGTCTCGTGGCGGGTGAATTCCATCTTCACCGGCCGGCGGGTTTCCTTCGCGAGCAGCGCACAGAGGAATTCATGCTGGAAGCAATCCTGCTTGGCGCCGAAGCCACCGCCCATATGGTCGACCAGCACGCGCACCTTGGTCAGAGGCAGGCCGAGCACTTCGGCGAGAATGCCGCGCACCATGAAGGAGGTCTGCGTCGAGGTCCAGAAGGTCAGCTTGTTGGAGCCGTCCCAATCGGCGATGCAGACATTCGGCTCCATATAGGCCGGGTGTGGCCGCCCGCCGGAGAAGGTGCCTTCGAGTACGAGATCCGCCTCGGCAAAGCCGGCTTCGATATCGCCGCGATTGACGCGAACCGGATCGAGCACGAGATTGCCGCCGGGGCCGACATCGTGGATCAGCGGCGCATCGGGCAGCACGGCGTCTTCCGGTTCGAAGACGGCCGGCAGGGCCTCATATTCGACCTCGATCAGGTCCAGCGCCTCGTCGGCGATCTCTTCCGAGATAGCGGCGACGGCGGCGACGCCCTCGCCCCAGAACCGCACCTTGTCATCAAGGATGTACTGGTCCTTGGTGCAGGAGGCCGAACGCGGATGCGGCGAGCCGTAATGCAGCACGCGCGGCACGTTTTCGTGCGTCAGCACGGCCTTGACGCCGGGATAGGAGAGCGCCTTGCTGACATCGATGCTCTTGATGCGGGCATGCGCAATCGCGGCACGCTTGATCTTGCCGTGCAGCATGCCGGGGAGCTTGATGTCGCCGGTGTACTGGGCATCGCCCGTCACCTTCTCGACCACGTCCTCGCGCTTGACGCTCTTGCCGACGATCTTGAAGTCGCGCTGTTCGATAGGGGTCGTCACGTTCATGATCTTGCAGCCTCCAGCTCGCGCGCGGCGGATTTGATCGCGTCGAAAATCTTGGTGTAGCCGGTGCAGCGGCAGATATTGCCGCTGAGGCCGAAACGGATGTCCTCGTCGCTCGGGTGCGGATTTTCGTGGAGCAGCATCTTGGCCATCATCAAAATGCCCGGCGTGCAGAAGCCGCACTGTGAGGCGCCATGGCGCATGAAGGCATCCTGCAGCGGATGCAGCACATCGACGCCCGGCTGCAGGCCCTCGACGGTCTCGACCGTGCAGCCCTCGGCCTCGACGGCGAGCATCAGGCAGGCATTGACCGGCTGGCCATCGACGATGACGGTGCAGGCACCGCAGTCGCCGACGTCGCAGCCCTTCTTGGTGCCGGTGAGACCAACGTCGTCGCGCAGCGCATCGAGCAGCGAACAGCAAGTCTCGACCGCCATTTCGGTGGGCTCGCCGTTGACGGTGAATTCCACGATCCTTTTCATGCGAAAGTCTCCAATGCCTGTCTGATGGCGCGGCCGGTCAGCACGCCGACCATGTCGCGGCGGTATTCGGCGCTGGCGCGCACGTTGCTGATCGGCGTGCACTCTTCCATCGCCTTGTCGGCGGCGTTTTTCACGGTTGCCGCGTCGAGCGTCGTGCCGCGCAGCATGGCTTCCGCCTGCGGCGCCCGAAGCACGGTGGCGCCGACTGCGCCGAGCGCGATGCGGATATCGCTGCAGACGCCGTCGTCCATGGAAAGGCTGACGGCGACGCCGACGGTGGAAAGCTCCATGGCCTTGCGACGGCCGTGCTTGAGATAGGCCTTGCCGGTGTTGTCGGCGGCCGGCGGCACGGTGATGCCGGTGACGATTTCGCCCTTAGCGAGCACGGTGCGGCCGGCGCCGGTGAAGAACTCGGCGAGCGGCACGACGCGCATGTTGGCCGGGCTGTAGATATGAATGAAGGCACCGTCGGCGATCAGCGGCGGGATGGTGTCGGCCGAGGGCGAGGCGCGACAGACATTGCCGGCGACGGTGGCGCGGTTGCGCACCTGGATCGAGCCGAGCGAAGCCAGCGCCTCGCGCAGGTTCGGGTACCGCTCGCGCACCAGAGCCAGCCGCTCCAACCGACCCACCGTTACCAGCGCGCCAAACGTCAGGCCGCGGGTTTCGTCGTAGGTAATGTCGGAGAGGCCGGGAATGCCCTTGATGTCGATGACATTGCGCACCCGGCGCAGCCGCTCGCGGATCTCGACCAGAAGGTCCGTGCCGCCGTTGAAGAGAAAGGTGTCATCGCCCAGTTCGGTGAGGAGACGGGAGGCATGCTCCAGCGTTTCCGCCCGATGATAGTCAAAGCGTCTCATGGGGTTTCCTCAGGGTTCAGGGTTCCGGCGGCGCGTGGCCGCCGGGCTGATCATGTTTGTTGTTACGGTTCAGGCCGGATCGGCGGCGGCGATTGCGCCCTGCACGTCTTCATCCTCCGGCTCCCTGGCGGGCACGCCGTTGAAGAAGATATTCAGGAGCGCTGCCGCGAAGGTGCCGACGAGCACGCCGCTGTGCAGGAATTTTCCGAGCGCCGCCGGCAGCTGGTCGAAGATGTTGTCGGCGACGACCGGCACCATGGCGAGGCCGACGCTGACGGCAACGATGTAGAGGTTGCGCCGGTTGCCGGCGAAATCCACCCGCGACATGATCTTCACGCCGGTCGCCGAGACCATGCCGAACATCACGATGGCCGCGCCGCCGACGACATAGCTCGGGATCGAGGCGCTGACGAAGGCGACCTTCGGCAGAATGCCGAGCAGCATCAGGATGCCGCCGCCGGCCGCGACCACATAGCGGCTGAGCACGCCGGTAATCTGCAACAAGCCGACGTTCTGGGCATAGGTCGTATAGGTGAAGGTGTTGAGCAGGCCGCCGATGATGTTGCCGACGCCATCGGTGCGCAGACCACGGGCGAGATCGCGCTGGCTGATCTTGCGGCCTGCCATGTCGCCGACCGCCAGGAACTGCCCGGTCGATTCGATCATCATGACCGTCATGACCGCACAGAGCGACAGGATCGACCAGAACTCGAACACCGGCCAGCCGAAGGCGAGCGGATGGATGACCTGGAACCAGCCGGCATCCGCGACACCGTGGAAATTCACCTTGCCGAAGGCGATGGCGATGGCGAAGCCGATGCCGATACCCATCAGCACCGCGAGATTGGACAGGAAGCCCTTGAGAACGCGGGTGAGCAGTAGCACCGAGAGCAGCACGATCGCGGCGACCGCAAGCGCGAAGGGCGCACCGTAGGCCGGGTTCGGGATCATGCCTTCCGGCCCCCGGATCATCGGCTGGCCGCCCGCCGCCCAGTTGACGCCAACGCGCATCAGCGACAGGCCGATGATCAGCATCACCGTGCCGGTGACGATCGGCGGGAAGAAGCGCACCCATCGCCCGAAGAACGGGGCAACGAGTAAGGTGAAGACACCGGAGCCGATGACGGCGCCGATAATGCCGGGCATGCCGAGATCGGGATTGGTGCCGGTGGCGATGATCGAGGGCACGGCGGTAAAGGAAACGCCCATCATGATGGGCAGGCGAATGCCGATCTTCCAGAAGCCGAGCGCCTGAATGATGGTGACAATGCCGCAGGCAAACAGGTCGGCGCTGACGAGCAGGGCGACCTGATCCTTCGGCAGATGCAGGGCATTGCCGACGATGAGCGGCACGGCGACAGCACCGGCATACATGACAAGAACGTGTTGCAGGCCCAGAGCCAGAAGGCTTGGGAACGGGTACTTCTTCTCGACAGGGTCCGTCGCATCATGATGGGACATTCGCTTTCCTCCCAGCGAACAGGTTCCGGCGCGGTGCGGGCATCTTGGCCTCATGGTTACCACCGCACGCCGTACAACGAGGATCATGCTTCTGGTCAAATCAGTAAACAACCGGCATAATCATATTTGTTTATCTAGTTATTGAATGAATTGGGGACGACGTGGACATCACCCTGAAACAGCTTCGCGCCTTCGTGACGGTCGCCAATCTCGGACAGTTCACGCTAGCCGCCAACAGGCTCGGCTCCTCGCAATCGGCGGTCAGCACCCTGATCCGGCAGCTGGAGCAGAACCTCAACCTGCGCCTCTTCGACCGCCACACCCGGCTCCTGCGCCTGACGCAGGCGGGCATGGATATCCTGCCGATCGCCGCCCGCACCGTGGCCGATATCGAAGGCATGGTGGAAAGCTCGCGGGAACTTAATGCGCTGCGCCGCGGCAAGGTCAGCATGGCGGCCGGCACGGTGCAGGCCGCCCTGCTCCTGCCGCCACTCGTCCGCGGCTTCACCCGGCTCTACCCGGAAATCACCGTCGAGCTGCATGACGTCGCGGAAAAGACCGTGCTGGAGCAGGTCGCCAACGGCTCCGTCGATCTCGGCCTAGGCACCGTGCCGGAGGACGATACCGAACTCATCGGCACCCGCATGATCACCGACGAATTTCTGGTGGTGCTACATGCCGACGATCCGCTGGTGCGGCGGCCCGAGGTGCGCTGGACCGACCTTGCCGATTGCAAGCTCATCGGCCCGCAGCGCGGCAACCCGATTCGCGACCGGCTGGAGAACGAGTTGGTGCGAAACGGCATCGCGCTGTCGCTCGACAAGTCCATGCAGGAGGTGGCCCTGCCACTGACGATCATCGGCATGGTCGAGGGCGGCCTCGGCGTCGCAATCATGACCTCGGCCGTCACCCGGCTTGCGACCTCCATGGGCCTGGTCGTGCGCACGCCGAAGGAGCCGCACATCACCCGCGAAGTCAGCCTCATCCAGAAACGGGCGCGCTCGCTGTCACCTGCCGCGCGACGGTTCCGCGATTTCCTGCTGAAATCGGTCCATTGACCCCGCAAAAATTCGGGCGTTATCTGTGCGCGCTGCTGGACCGCGCCGATATCGCGGGCAGGCAGGGCGCAGCTCCATGAAGCTGTGCGCGGAGGCCGGAGCTTGACGCGCTTTCCGGCCAGCCGCCGCTCCCAGGCCCATCCGATCCGAGACGAGGAGCACCCATGGCGCATTCCCTGACAGACCGTGCCTCACAATCCGAAAAGCCGGCCCGGCCCAATCGCCCCGATCTTTCCACCGACGCCATCCGCACCGCGAGGGAAGACCTTGCCGCCTGTTTCCGCATGGCCGCCCGCAATGGTTTCGAGGAAGGCATCTGCAATCACTTCTCCGCCGTCGTGCCCGGCTATGACGATCTCTTCATCGTCAACCCCTACGGCTACGCCTTTCACGAGCTGACGGCCTCGAAGCTGCTCATCTGCGATTTCAACGGCGCGGTCGTCGACGGCGAGGGCGCGCCGGAGGCGACCGCCTTCTACATCCACGCCGAAATCCACCGCCGCCTGCCCCGCGCGAAAGTCGCCTTCCACACCCACATGCCATACGCGACCGCGCTTTCGATGACGGACGGTCCGCCGCTGATCTGGGCCGGGCAGACCGCGCTCAAATTCTATGGCCGCACCGCCGTCGACGAGAACTATAATGGCCTGGCGCTCGACTATGCCGAGGGTGCCCGCATCGCCGGCACCGCGGGCGATGCCGATATCGTCTTCATGAAGCATCATGGCGTGTTGGTGCTCGCCCCGACCATCGCCGAAGCCTGGGACGACCTCTACTACCTCGAACGCGCCGCCGAGGTGCAGGTGCTCGCCATGTCCACCGGCCGCACCGTCACACCGGTCGATCCGGCCATTGCCGATGCCGCCTACAGGCAGATGCGCGAAGGGGATCCGGAGTCCGCAAAAGCCCATCTCGCCGCCATCCGGCGCCAGTTGGACGCCGAAGAACCGCAATATCGGCACTGATTTTCTGAAGAATGGGCGCCATTGTACAGAGCGATGGCGCCCGGCCAGAAGAGATCAATCCATTGATTTTTCTTTCCTTCTTCAGCCGAATGTTGCGTCTGCGAGAAATTTTTGCATCGGCGATTATTTCGTTCTTCTCATTAAAGAATAGAAATATTGAATTTGTTTTAACTAATCACCCATGCTTAGTTTTCGGCCATAACCAATAAGGTGGGGACGAATGGTACGGGACAAAGAACTTGTGTCGCTCGCAAATCTGGCTGCCGGCCGGTCCTATGCGCTGACGGGCGGAACGGTCATCCATGACGACGGATCGCAATCGATAAGCGACATCATCGTCGGGGCGGACGGGCGCATCGTCGTCGTCGAACCCTTCCTCGATACCGGCTCCTGCGGCGCCTGCGTCGATATCAAGGGCATGCTGGTTTCGCCCGGTTTCCTCGATGCCCACCAGCATCTCGACAAGACCGGCGTGCTGCGCTTCACGCCCAATCCCTCCGGCACGCTGCAGGGCGCCCGCGAGGCCTTTGCCAAATATGCCCGCACCGCCGGCCCCGACGATATCTACAAGCGCGCCACCCGCACGGTCGGGCGATGTCTGTCCCGCGGCACGACCGCGATCCGCAGCCATATCAACGTCGACAAGGATGCCGGCTTTCACGGCATCGAGACGCTGGCCGGCATCCGCAACGCCGAAAAAGACCGCATCACCCTCCAGCTCGTCGCCTTCATGACCCCGCATCCGGGCCAGGATTTCGACTGGCTCGGCAAGAACATTGACGGCGCCGTGGCGCTTGCCGATGCCGTCGGCGGCACGCCCGCGGTCTCCGAAGACCCGCCGCGCTATCTCGACATCCTGTTTTCCGCCGCCGTGAAGGCCGGCAAGCCGGTGGACCTGCATCTCGACGAACATCTGAAGGCCGATGTGCACCTCCTGGACGCCGCCCTCGACCGGGTTGACCGCTTCGGCATGCAGGGCCGCACCGTCTTCAGCCATATCTCGGTCCTGAGTGCCCTGCCCCGCAAGGACTTCCAGCGCATCGCCGAGCGACTGCTGACGCTTGATGTCGGTGTCGTCACGCTGCCGGCCGCGAACCTTTATCTTCAGGGCCGCGATGCCGAGACACTGCCGCCGCGCGGCCTGACCCGCGTCGCCGAGCTTTACCGCGCCGGCGTCACCATCGCCACGGCCTCGGACAATATTCAAGACCCGTTCGTGCCGACCGGCTCCGGCGACATGCTGGAGATCGCCCGCTGGACGCTGCTGGCCGGCCATCTGCGCGGCGACGAGCTTGCCGCCGCCCACCGTATGATCACCACGGCCCCTGCCCGCCTCATGGGCCTCGCCAAGGACCATGGTCTTAAGGCCGGCGCCCGCGCCGATTTCGTCGTCACCGACTGCATCGACACCGACACGCTGGTTGCCGGCGGACCGGACCGGGCCTTCGTCTTCTCCAAGGGACGCCTCGTCTCGCAAAGCGCGACCGAGACGATCCGCGTGATGGAGACCGCATAGCCAGCGATCGCTCCGGGGGGATTGGATTTCAATCTAAGGGGAGAATGAGATGAACCAGACTGCACTTTCACGCCGTTCGCTGCTTGCATCCGCCACCGCATTGATACTTTCTGGCCTCGCCGGGCCGGACTTCGCCCGCGCCGACGATTTCAAGATGGGCCTTCTCGTGCCCGGCAGCATCGGCGAGGAAGGCTGGAACCGGATCGCCTTCGACGCCCTGAAGCGGGTCGAAAAGGAACTCGGCGCCAAGATCAGCTATGTAGAGCTGCCCGAAAACCCGCCCGCCTTCGAAAAGGCGTTCCGCGACTATGCGAGCCAGGGCTACAATGTCGTGCTCGGCCACGGTTTTCAGTTTCAGGATGCCGCCATCACGACGGCGGAGGACTTTCCCGACACCGTCTTCCTGATCTCTTCGAGTGCCGTGCATGAGGGCAGGGTCATCGGCCTCAACACCGATGCCAGCCAGCCCTTCTACCTGATGGGCGCGATCGCCGCGACGATGGGCAAGGGTGCCGGCCTGATCGGCGGCATGGAAATTCCGCCCATCACGCAGGCTTTCGAGGGCTTCAGGAACGGCGCGAAAAGCGTCAACCGGAATTTCCCGGTATCGACGGTTTATCTCGGCAGCTTCACCGATGCGAGTGCGGCCAAGGAAGCGGCCTTCAGCATGATTTCGCAAGGGTCGGATTTCGTCGTTCCCAATGCCAATTCCGCCGGCATGGGCGTGATTCAGGCGGCGCGGGAATCGAGCGCGAATGCTGCCACCTTCAGCGTCTATAGCGACTACACCGATGCGGCGCCGAAGAACGTGCTCGGCACGTTCCTCGCCGATTACGGGCAGGGCATCGTCCGCATCGTCTCGGCTATCAAGAACGGTTCCGTGCCGGACAGCATTGTCGAGTTCGGCCTGAAGGACACCGACGTCATTAAGTTCACCTACAACGACGCAGCCGGCCGCTCCGTGCCGGCTGACCTGCGCAAAACCATCGACGGCATCAGCGCAAAGATCGTCGCCGGCGAAATCCAGACCCGCGCGAAGTGACGCCAAGATCCGGCGCGGCCCTGAAAAATCAACACAATGGGAGGAATGACAATGAGATTTTCTAGACGCACGTTCCTGGAAACCATGACGGCTCTGTCCATCGCCGTTTCGATCCCGGCCATGGCGATGGCCGAAGACTTCAAGATGGGCCTGCTCGTACCCGGCAGCGTTTCCGAAGAAGGCTGGAACCGCATCGGCTACAACGCGCTGAAGGGCGTGGAAACCCAGCTCGGCGCCAAGATCAGCTATGTCGAGCTGCAGCAAAACCCAGCCTCCTTCGAAAAGGCCTTCCGCGATTATGCCAGCCAGGGATACAAGGTCATCCTCGGCCACGGCTTCGAATTTCAGGATGCAGCCCTCGAAGTGGCGCAGGATTACCCGGATGTCTACTTCCTGATCTCGTCGAGCGCCATCCATGAAGGCAATGTCATCGGCCTCAACACCGACACCAGCCAGCCCTTCTACCTGATGGGCATAATCGCCGCGAAGATGGGCAAGAAGGCCGGCCTCGTCGGCGGCATGGAAATCCCGCCGATCCAGCAGGCCTTCGCCGGCTTCAAGAACGGCGCGAAAAGCGTCAGCGCGGATTTCCCGATCAGCGAGGCCTATATCGGCAACTTCACCGATACGACCGCCGCCAAGGAAGCAGCGCTCAGCATGATCTCGCAGGGTGCCGATTTCATCGTGCCGAACGCCTCGGGTGCCACCGTCGGCGGCTATCAGGCGATCGCCGAATCCGGCCCCGACGTGCGCTCCTTCTCGATCTTCAGCGATTTCACCCAGGTCGCGCCGAAAAACATCCTCGGCCTCTATGTCGCCGATTATGCGCAGGGCGTGGTCGAGGTGGTCAAGTCGATCAAGGACGGCAACCCCCCGACAGAAAACGTCGTCTTCGGCCTCAAGGACCCGAAGGTCATCTCGTTCAGCTTCCGCGATGACGGCCCGGTTTCCGTGCCGGCGGAAATCCGCGCCGAGGTGAAGGCAATCAGCGACAAGATCGCGGCCGGCGAGATCAAGACCGGCGAATGACCAGCCTTCCGCTGCGGCCGACGACCGGCCGCAGCGCCCCTTTTCGCCGTCCAATATGCGGACCGACCCATGGAACAGGTAAACCAGGGAGCGCGCGAGACCGTGTATCCTCAAGCCGCCCACTTTTTTTACCGGACGCTGTCGCAGATCGCGATCAGCGCCGTCACCCCCATCGCGGCGGTCCTCGTCGCACTCGCCTTCGGCGCAGCGCTGTTGTGGCTGAACGGCTTCAACGGCAGCGATGTCGTCATCGTCATGATCTTCGGCTCGTTTCAGGACGTGCGCTCCTTCGGCGAAATCCTGCTGAAAGCCACGCCGCTGATCCTGATCGGCGCCGGCCTCTGCGTCGCCTTCCGCTGCTCGATCTGGAACATCGGCGCCGAAGGCCAGCTCTATGCTGGGGCGATCGCCGCCACCCTCGTCGGCACCCATTTCGACGGGCTTTCCGTCTGGCTGCATGCGCCACTGGTCATGCTGGCCGGCGCAATCGCGGGCGCCGGATGGGCCGGCATTGCCGGCTGGCTGAAGGTGCGATTTCAGGCCAGCGAGATCGTCACCACGATCATGCTCAACTATATCGCGCTGATCCTGACGAGCTATCTCGTCACCGGCCCTATGCGCGATGCGAGCGCCGCCTATCCGCAATCCGCGCGCCTCATCAAGGAAGCCTGGACACCGCGCATCGTTTCTGACATGCGCCTGCATATCGGCATCCTCATCGCCGTGGCGCTGGCGGTGGCGCTCTATATCTTCCTGCAGCGCAGCAGCCGCGGCTTTGCGCTGCGCGTCGTCGGCCTCAATCCGCATGCCGCCCGCTATGCCGGCATGCAGGTCGCCCGCAACGTCATGATCGCCATGTGCATCTCCGGCGCGATGGCGGGTCTTGCCGGAGCCTTCGAAGTGGCCGGCGTCACCCACAGGCTCTACCAGAACATTTCTCCCGGCTATGGCTTCGAGGGCATCGCGGTGGCGCTGCTCGCCGGCAACAATCCGCTGGCGGCCATCCTCTCGGGCGGGCTCTTCGCGACGCTGCGCTCCGGCTCCGAGGTTCTGCAGATCACCTCGCAGGTGCCGCAGGTGCTCGTACTGGTCATTCAGGGCATCGTCATCCTCTCGGTCGTCGCCTTCGCCAAGTTGCGCGACGTGCTGAGAATCGTGGCTTAGGCGGAAGGACCGTTTTCATGGATAACGTGATGTTTCTCACCTTCCTTGCGACGCTCGTCGGCGCCGCCTGGAGGCTTGCAACCCCCCTCATCTTCGCCTCGATCGGCGAAGTGTTTTCCGAGCGCGCCGGGGTCCTCAATATCGGGCTAGAAGGCACCATGCTCGTCGGCGCCTTCTGCGGCTTCGCGGCGGCCTATGCCACCGGCAGCATCCCCCTCGGGCTTGTTGCCGGCACCGCTGGTGGCATGCTGTTCGGACTGATCTTCGCCTTCTTCACCATCACCATCAAGGCGGATCAGATCGTGGTGGGCGCGGCGCTGAACCTGCTCGGCATGGGGCTCACGGCCTTCCTGTTCCGTGCCTATTATGTCTCGACCGGCAAGGGCATCGAGATCGCCCAGCCGGTCCACATTCCCTTCCTCAGCGACCTGCCCTTACTCGGCGAGGCCTTCTTCCGCCAGAACCTGATCGTCTATTCGACGATCCTCGTCGCCATCGCCGGCAGCCTCGTGCTCTTCCGTACCTCGTTCGGCTTGACCTTGCGCGCTGTCGGCGAGCATCCGAAGGCGGCCGATGTCGCCGGCCTTAACGTCGCCGGCTACCGCTATGCCGCCGTTCTGGTCGGCACCGGACTTGCCGGCCTCGGCGGCGCCTTCCTGACGCTCGGCCACTCCAACCAGTTCGTCGAAGGCATCACCTCCGGCCGCGGCTTCATCGCCCTTGCAGTCGTGGTCTTCGCACGATGGTCGCCGACGGGCGCCTTCTGCGTGTCGCTGCTCTTCGGCCTATTCTACGCGCTGCAACTCATGCTGCAGGCCCAGTCGTCCATCGTCGTGCCCTATCAGGTGCTGCAGGCCCTGCCCTACCTGATGACCATCATCACGCTCGTCGTGGTGCGCGGCAGGAGTGCCGCCCCCGCCAAGCTCGGCCAGCCCTATGAGATGAGGTAACGGATATGTCCCAGAAACCTTTCCTGCGCATCGACAATATCCGCAAGCGCTTCGGCTCGGTCGTCGCCAGCGACGGCGTGTCGCTCGAAATCGAAGAGGGCGAGATCCACTCGCTGCTCGGCGAAAACGGCGCCGGCAAGAGCGTGCTGATGAGCATGATCTGCGGCATGGTGCGGCCCGACGAAGGCGAGATCGTCTACAAGGGCGAGACCGTGCGCTTCAACAGCCCGCGCGAGGCGATCCGCCAGCGCATCGGCATGGTGCATCAGCATTTCATGCTGGTGCCGAACCTCACCGTCACTGAAAACTACATCCTCGGCCAAGGCACAGCGCTGCGCGTCATCAACGACATGGCCAAGGTGCATGCGAAGATCCGCGAGCTTTCCGAACGCTATGCCCTCGACGTGCGCCCGGACGCCATCATCGAAGACCTTTCGGTCGGCGAGCAGCAGCGCGTGGAAATCCTCAAAGCCCTGTTCCACGGCGTCGATCTGCTAATCCTCGACGAGCCGACCGCGGTGCTCACCCCGCAGGAAACCGACCGGCTGCTTGCTTTGATGGGCGACCTCGTCAAGGACGGCAAGACCATCGTCTTCATCTCCCACAAGCTGGACGAGGTGATGCGCGTCAGCAACCGCATCAGCGTGATGCGCGACGGGCGCGTGGTGCGGACAGTCAATGTCGCCGAAACCGATGCCCGCAACCTTGCCCGGATGATGGTCGGCCGCGACGTGCGCATGGAGCTGCCGCGCAGCCCGGCGCCGGCCGGCAAGGTCGTGCTGTCGGTGGAAAACCTTACCTGCCGCAGCGAAACCGGCCTTCCCGCCGTGCGAGGCGTCAGCCTCAGCGTGCGGGCCGGCGAGATCGTCGGCATTGCCGGCGTTTCCGGCAACGGTCAGACGGAGCTGTCGCTTGCGCTTTCCGGCCTGTTGCCGGTCGATAGCGGCCGGGTAATGCTGAGCGGCAAGGACATCACCAGCCTCGACCCGGCCGAGATCAATGCCAGCAGTTTCTCCCACATCCCGGAGGATCGTCATAAACACGGCGTGGTGCTGTCGCTGTCGCTCAGCGAAAACACCGTGCTGCAGCGCTACGACCAGAAGCCTTTCGCGTCCGGCGGCATGCTGAACCGCAGCGTCATCAGTGAGCACACCCGCGACCTGATCAAGCGCTTCCGGGTCAAGTGCCGTGACGAGAACCAGCCGATCAGCGCGCTTTCGGGCGGCAACCAGCAGAAGCTGGTGGTCGCACGCGAGCTCGCCCGCAAGCCGGACTTCATCCTCGTCAACCAGCTTGCCCGCGGCATCGATATCGGCGCGATGGAATTCGTGATGGAGGAAATGCTGAAGCAGCGGGACAACGGCCGCGCCATCCTGGTCATCTCGACGGAACTGGAGGAACTCTTCGCCATCTGCGACCGCATTCTGGTGATGTTCCACGGCGAAATCCTCGGTGAACTGCCGCCCGACCGTACTCGCCTCGAAGAACTCGGTCTGCTGATGGCCGGCCAGACGACCGAGCATGTGGAGCGCACGGCGCTTGCGGGCTAGACAGAGGAGGGCATATCCGGATTTGATGGAAGCCGAATGAAGCACATGCGAGCAAGGGCGGCGCCTATATGAACATCACCCTGCGGCAACTCAGGGCCTTCATCGCGGTGGCGGAACATGGCCAGTTCAATCTCGCCGCGCGAAACCTCCACCTCACCCAGTCGGCGGTCAGCATCCTCATCCGGGAGCTGGAATCGGAGATCGGCGTGCGCCTCTTCGATCGCCACACCCGGATGGTGTCGCTGACGCTGGTGGGGCAGGAATTCCTGCCCCAGGCCCGCAAGGTCTTGAAGGATCTGGAGCTTGCGGTCGGCGACGTTAGGGACAACGCCTCGCTGAAGCGCGGCCAGGTGACGATCGCGGCGGCCATCGTGCTTGCCGCGACCATCGTGCCGCCGATCATTGCCCGGTTCCTGCGCATGTATCCGGAAATCTCCGTCAACATCCGCGACATGCCGGAAGAGCAGATCACGCCGGCGCTGGAGCGCAACGAGGTGGACATCGCCGTCGGCACGCTCTCGGAGGACAATCCCGAGATCACCGCCACGCCGCTCTTGCGCGACAAGCTGATGCTCGTTTGCCGCGAGGACCATCGTTTCGCCAAACGAAAATCGGTGCGCTGGACGGAACTCAAGGACGAGCCGCTGATCACGCTCGCCGCCACCAACCCGCTGCGCAACATCGTCGAACACAACCTGATCCGCGTCGCGCCGAACTCCCGGCCGAAATACGAGGTGCGCTTCTCGACCACTGCGATCAGCATGATCTCCGCCGGCATGGGCGTCGCCGTGTTGCCAGAAAATTCCCGCCAACTCGCCTCCGCCGTGCACATCACCACCGTCGATCTCATCGATCCTACCGTCATGCGTGAAGTCTCGCTGCTGCAACGCCGCCAGCACAGCCTGTCGCCGGCCGCCGAACACCTGAAAGCCGTCTTCGTCGCCTATGCTGCCGATCGATCGGGGTTCGGGGCGCAGGATTGAATCGGCGCCCCTTTCAACCGGTCAGCCCGGAAGAAGATCCTTTCACTCCCACATCCGGTGCATTTTTCCAGACAGCAGAAATCCCACAGCCCAGGCCCTCCCCGGGGCCGAGCAGGTGGCGACGCATCTGCCGTTCCTCATGACGCGATACCCTCGTCCCTAATCGTTATATGTCATGAAAAATAACGATTAGGATTCGTCCGGAAAGCCAAAGCGCCTTCAACGGCGGATGCGGGGCGAGCGATCCTCGTTCGGAGAGGTCACAGAGACACCATGCAGGAAGATATCCGTATCGCCACCGCCCGTACCACTCGCGGAAACGACGATGCCTTGTGCTTATGCGAGCGGCCGGCACATCGGTTTTGCCGCTCGCCCCTCCCACAGGCAATCACATCCCGCTTCTCCTGCGGTGCAGGCAATCCGGCATGGACCTTCCGAACCGGCAAAGCCGGAAACCTGCTGTCGCGCACATCTTGTCAAGGACAGGATGTTCGAAGAAGCGGCGGGGCGTGCTTATCTCGAAAGCGAAGACATCACCGCTTCACTGATCCGCCCTCATCTGCGCGAGACATCGGCCTCCCGTATAGAATCTCAGGAAATGGATGTGCTTGGGCGGTCGCAAGGGGTTTCCAATACGGAATCCATCTCATTGGCGTTCAAGGTGCCGCGTGTTGCGATCAGGTAAGCCGCCATATAGGTCAGCTTCATCCTCGATTCTCGATCGCTCCGAGGCCTGTAGTTTACAATCGCCAGCCAACGGGCTTGTTCATCGCTCGCAACGCCCAACAGTCCGTTTGCATAGGCGACGTTCGTCACCTCGCCCGCTGCCCTGAGTTCATCCCACGCACGAACGGCATCCGTAGCCGCCCGTTGCGCAAGAATATGACGATCCATCAGCTCGCGAAGGGAAGGGGAAACAGCAGTTTCCGCCCCGATATTGTGTCCCTTCCCGCCCGAAGGTCCCGCGATTTCTACGTACGAAATGCCATCGGAAGCTAACGCATTCAACGCCGTGTGCAGTCTGAATGAACTGAGCCCCCTGCTATGGCACCGAAGCGAAGTTGAGAAGCTGTCGGCCTCTGTAGGATGCTGGAACGCTGACGATGGCAGAATTGACATGGTTGAGTGCCTCATCGATGGCAAAAGGATCCCTCCTCCCGGCAGTTGCACGCTCCATCTTGGAAGCGCCACAAAGTTGCGTTCAACAGAAATGGCCGTAGTTTGAGGGCAGAGGCACGATAGGAAACGAAATCCAGCGAAGCGAAACGAAAACAGGGCCGGTAAACCGTTGATAAAAAACGGAAAGTTTTTTCTTCCTCCGCCGAAGGACGGGAGCGATTTCAAAGAGCTATTCAAACAATTGGCTGCGGCGGGAGCGGGCCGGCCATTGGGCAGTGATGGGTTCCCCACGGGCCCATGGACGCCCGAACTTCTCGCAGAGGCGATTTCACAGATCGATTCCAACCGGATCGGCGTCGATCTGCGAACAGTGCAGCTCTGGTTTCAAGAGAATGACAAGGGAATTAGCACCGCCAACATTCGTTGGCTGGCAAGGATTTTTGGGTGCGATGATCCGGCAGCAACAAGGGAATGGCAGATAGAGCTTAGCGCGGCCCAATCACGGCTAACCGCCAAGAGGCGAGATTCGAAGAAGGCTATGCCGCCGCCTGTGACGGTCGATGATCAGACGCATCCTGCGGGCGATCTGCCACAAGGCATTGATGCCACCCGGCGAAGACAGGGTTTCAGCTTGGCGAGAACATCTGAGGCGCTTTTTAGCCATGGATCTCCCTTGAATCTACCGGCGTCGATATTCGCGGGTGCCTCCGCCCTTGGGTTTTTGTCGTATATCGTGGGGATCCACAGCGCCACCTATAGCCGGGCGGATGGTGTCGTTAAGCAGGTCGGTTTTCTATGGGCACCGAACTGGACGTTCCTCTTCATGGTGCTCTTGCCGCTATTTTTCGCGTTCGTGATAGAGCTGCTGGTCTTCTGGAAACATGACGCGCGCTTCAGGCTTGTAGCGCCGGGCGACCGGTTGGAAATCGACGATGGCTGGACGCGCAACGTTCAAGCTTATTCGTATACATACTGGGCGGTTTTCTTGATCTGCGTCTTGTTCGCGGGTCTTCTTCAGTGGATCGGCGTGTGTTTGATCCCGCTGCTAGAAGGCGGTGACGACTACGCGACAAGTTGGGGCACGTTAGCGATTGTGCAACCTGACGTCATATCAGTGCCAGTTTCGATTGTTTTCACGGCGCTCGCATATCTCTACATGTGCCTCTGCTTTTATCTTTTTTTCGCGGGCCTCATTCTGCTTCATACGATCGTCCATGATCTCTGGAGAATTGAAGAGGCATCAACGATGCGACCGGTGGAACATCGGCGCGAGGGCGGTGAAATCGGCCTTAGGGTGATGCGGGGAGTTTTCCGGTGCACTGTCCTGGGTGTTCTGATCGCCATATGCATGAAGGTCCAAAGCTCTTACCTGAGCTCGAACGGAGGAGATATCGTGACCTGGATAGCCGACGATATGTCTTCGGTCCTGTATGAGAGCCACGGCGGCGGCATTAGCTTCAGCTATAGAATGCCAACGCATTACAGCAGCCTCCTGGTCGCCATTTCGACCTGTATCGTTTTTCTGTACGGTTCCATCCGCTTGGGTGTCGGAAAGCGGTTTCGCGTGCCTCTATGGAGGATGTCTGCGGTCGTAGGGTTGCTCTTTGCAAGCTACTTGTTGATCGATGCCTTTGAGGGCTTTTCGATCCTCGTCGGAGTTGGAGTGCTGCTCGCGACGTACGGCCTCTTTGATCCTGAGTTCGGGCGATGGCGAGCAAGCGAGTTAGGAAGCAACCAGAGTGTATCATAATTGGCTTGATCGTTGGGACGAGCGGCGGGCGCGGCGCGGTGAGGAAGCGAAGAAAGTAACGGATTTCATCCTCGACGCCGGCCGGGCTTTTCCGGGCGAGAAGAGGATAGAAACTATCGACGAGTTTTGTGTCCTTGCGGACCAGGCCCTGTCTGATTCAAGCTTCTACGATGAGCCGAGCGGGAGCGGTCAGGGCTTTGAAAGGCACGATGGGTGGCTCAGATTTCCATCGGACATTTCTACTGACGTCGAAGAGAACAACGTCGTTTGGGCAAAAATCACCGAGAGCGGGTCGCTCGATCAGGCATTGGTGATTTTTCATCACTGGAATGCCAGCGCCCGAAATCGTCAGATTGCGAAGTTTTTCTCGCAGCGTGGGATCACGGTTGTCGAGATTGCTATGCCTTATCACTTCGAGCGCAGCCGTCCCGGCTCGCTGTACGCCGATTATATGCTTAGTTCGAATCTCGGCCGAACGATCCAGTCTGTAAGGCAGGCCGTATGGGATGGGCGAAAACTCATCCGCTGGCTGAAGAGCGAAGGCTATCGAGAGGTCTCGGTTCTCGGCATGAGCCTTGGCTCCTGGGTTGCGGGATTGATCGCTGCGCATGATCCGGCCGTATCGAAAGCCTCGTTATTTTTGACGGCGGGTAGTCTCGCAGACATGGTTTGGACGGGGCGCGCGACCCGATCGATACGTGATAGCCTTGAGCCTGTAATTGAGCTCACCGATCTCCGAAGGGCATGGGGTCCGCTCAACTTGGAGAATTACGCGCATAATCTGGCACGGTCCGATCTCGAACTTCACGTCGTGTTGGCTACGAGGGACAAGGTGGTGTTGCCCGACCTATCGAGACGCCTCATTCAGAAGCTGAAGGACGCCGGAGTCAGGCCGAATGTTTTGGAACTGAACTGCGGTCACTATTCGCTCGCCATGCCGCCTTACATTTTACTGGCGGGTTTGAGCTTGAAGCGGTTTCTATCGTGTGCGGACAAATCGGCCCGGCGAATATGAAGTTGGCGTCGGCCGCCGTCACAGTGACACTCAGGAAAGATCGAGAGCCGCCTAGTTAGGCGGCTCAACGCTGATCAGCGCGTCGAATGCGGCCTCTTCCTGCTGGTGCTGCGCCACGGCGCGCTCCAGCTCGGCCGCGATCTGCTGACGCTCGCCAGCGTCGATGGATGCCGCCAACTCGGCCCGCAATCCCTGAATTTCGTCGTAAGTAGTCATCGTCAGCTCCTCTGATTGAAAACAGAGGCTGCCCCCCGAGCTGATGGGCTTGGGTCAATGATCGCGCTAAGCGGCCCGAAGGGCAGATGGGGGAGCCGATTTTGTCGCCCGCGGCAAAATTGATGCTGTGGACGGCCCTCCGAGACCGCAGCGCAAGGGTGGTGGTAGCTTCACCAGGCGCAACTCAGAGAAGGAACCGCTTCATGGCTTTTGAGAAGATCACTGTCGTCAGCCTCGACCTGGCCAAGAACGTCTTTCAGCTCCATGCTGTCGATGATGCCGGCAACGTTGTCGCTCGCCGACAGATTCGTCGAAATCAGCTTCTGCAATTCTTTGACCAGTTGCCTCGCTGCCTTGTCGGGATGGAAGCCTGTTCGACTTCTCACTATTGGGCTCGGGAGCTTGGCCGCCTCGGGTTCGAGGTCAAGCTGATGCCACCGGCATACGTGAAGCCATACGTCAAACGCGGCAAGAATGATGCAGCGGATGCCGAGGCGATTTGCGAAGCGGTGACGCGCCCAACAATGCGCTTCGTGCCAGTGAAGAGCTGCGAGCGTCAGGCACTGTTAATGCAACATAAGACGCGAGATCTGCTCGTGCGGCAGCGAACCGCTCTCATCAATGCTCTGCGTGGACATCTCGCGGAGTTTGGTATCATAACATCCCAGGGTAGATTCGGCCTAAAGGCGGCGCTCGAAGCCCTCAACGTTGCGAAGGACCAGCTTCCGGAGCCATCATGGCACCCTTTCATGCACATCCGGAAACAACTGGAGGAGCTCAGTGACAAGATCGCTGAGCTCGATCGGATCATATTGCAGTGGTGCCGGAACGAAGCGGCCGCGCGGCGTTTAATGACCATCCCCGGGGTAGGCTTTTTGACGGCAGCGGCAATCGCAGCATCGGTGGGAGATGCTGCCGAGTTCAAATCGGCACGACAATTCGCGGCCTGGCTCGGTCTGACGCCTCGGCAAAACAGCAGCGGCGGAAAAGAACGGCTAGGTCGGATCAGCAAACAAGGCGATCGCACGCTCCGACGATTGCTGGTGGTCGGTGCCACTGCCGTCGTGCGCCGAGCCCGTCTTGACGCACCTTCGTTTCCTTGGATCGCACGGTTGCTAGATCGCAAGCCAGCGAGGCTGGTGTCGGTGGCGATCGCAAACAAAACCGCGCGGATTGCATGGGCAATTCTCAGACGGGAGGAGATCTATCGGTCTGCAACTGCCTGAAGGAATCCCGTTCGGCCCCGCGGCCGGACGGAGGAGTGAAGGACTGAGTTGTGATGGCGAACCGGTTAGGCCGGGGACGGAGTGAAGCCTGGGTTCCCCCAGCGCTTTGAGCGCGCAAAATTGATTGGCTCTCCGTCTGCGGACTTCATCAGGGCCAGCGGCATCGATGCCGCGATTGTAGGCCGGACACATGACTGAACCTGATTGGTTGCTACCATAAACACAGTCTTGCATTCCACGGGCCGTCCACACATGGGGGAACCGCTGTCATTGAGGCAAGCCCATTAGCTCGGTACGATCGCCCTATGTTGAGAGAGAAAACTACCTCTCCGTATTGCACCGAAATAACGGCCGAAGGCCGCATATTTTCAAATCACTGAGAGGGGAAGAAAGAGCCCTGCCCTCTCTCCCCCACAAGCACTAAACCGGTCTCCCCATGCTTCGGCCCGATGGCCTGCAGCACCGGACGGCTGCGCCGACACGGCCCTGCGGGTGGGTGATCCCCCTCCGGTTTAGCGCTTGTCCCCCTCTCTTCCGCTGTTCCGCACGAGCTCGGGAGCAGGAGCGGGCTCCTGCCCTCCCTTCGATTTGGGAGGTCCAGTAGTTAGCGCGGAACCTGGGATTGAGGGTGCGATGACAGAGGATTTTGGAATGGAAGCCGCGGTGTCGTTGGATACGATGATAGAGCGGCATATAGCGGCGCTATCGGCGACTTCTGAGGCGGTGCGCGAATGGGATGAACGCCGCGCGGCTGGCGATGTAACCAACGTGGTCTACGCAAATGCTCTGCTCGAGGTGACGAAAGAGGAAGAGGCCGCCAGGCTAAGGATCGTGAACCACCGGCCGTGCAACGATCAGCAAGGATGGCAAAAGTTGACCTATTTGGCCGCGTATTTGTTCGCGACGCGAGGCTCGCTCAAGCCGGAAGAAATGGATGCCGTCTTGAGTACGACCGAGCCTGTGGAATAGGCCTGTGCCTTGGCCTGGCAATGTGCTGGGTCGAGCGTGAAGGGCAGAAGAATAAAGCCGCCCTTGTTGGGCGGCTTCTTTCTTAGTTGATTGTGGCGATCCACTCGCCGGATGCTGACTTAGCGAAGCCGACGATTCGATGAATAGGCCGCGCTTCGGGTCCCATCTTGACTGAGGTCATGCAAGCGACACCTGGCCCTGCCCCGGCCTTGTCACATTGCCCGAGTGCCAGAGAGATTTCCGGCGGATTATTCCGATCCCAAACGAGAGGAGACGCCGCATGGGCTTTGCGGTAGGCGGCCAATGCTTCGGCTTCTGTCGGCGCTTCAACGGTCGGAATAGGGCAAAGAGATGGATCAGCGGAGATAGCCGCAACCAGTTCGGCTTTCGAGATGGCCTGAGCTTCGACTTTCGGCTCGGACGTGGCAATGTAGGTGCCGCCGGCGCCAGCCGCTAAACCGAGGGTAGCTGCGATCGCGATTATGGCATTCTGGTGCATTGAATGTTTCCTCTGATGCTTAGGTCCTGAGATTGAACCAGAAGCGCTCCTTGACGCCCTTGTCATTCGGGATGTCGAAATACCAGTCGTTAGCACGGCGCGGCCGGGGCGACGTTACCTGCACCTTGCAACCGTTGTAGCGGTTGTTGCGATTCAAGAAATTGTCGTTGTGGCTGCCGCTGGTGAGAACGTTGACTGTAATTCTATTCCGCTGGTTGGCGTCTTCGTCGCCATAAAGGCGGCTGAATTCGTTTCGGTTCTCGCATCTGTCGACGATCCGGACGCATTGATTCTGCTCGTTGCGTCGTAAGCGGTTATCGTCTCCATCATTGCTCGAGGTGGGGTGCGACCCTGCAGGGCAGTCCTCGAACTCTTCCCGGCCTGGCTCGCCGGCCCTCGCCTCGTGACAAATGGGCCAATCAAATCCCGGCTTCGACATTGCGGCGATCAGCCTCTTCATCGGGGGCACGCAATAGGGAACGCGCTGCCAGGACGGATTTTGCGAGGCAGCGCAAAGGAGAACCTGGCAGCCCCAGGAAGCATCTTCTGCCTTTGCTCCTGTGGGGGCGAAGGTAAGCGCAGCAAGAGCGGCTGCAGCATAAAGCAGGTGTTTCATGTCAGTTGGCCCTCATGATGGTTGCGGCTGGAGACGCGTGGTCGACGAATAGCTTGTCGAGCGGTGTGGCGTGGTGCACTCGACCGCCTGCTGCGTAGATTAGGGCGGCAACGATCGCGAAGGCTGAAAACCAGAGAACCCCGATTCGAAAAAGCATCGGCTGGTTGGGAATGTCCCGGCAAAGCGGTGGAAAGGCGAATAGGCCGACGAGAAAGCTGTCCAGCGCCAGATGACGTTGATCGAGAAAGAGGATCGAAACGATCAGGAGCGCCAGGGCGAACGGACCGTGCACCCACCAGATTCGTTCCGAAACGACGATCAGCGCAAACGATAAGGGAATGGTGAGCATTAAGCTCGCCAGCGGATCGGTTGCGAATGAGCTCGCAATATGTGCGAAGTCGGGCAACTATCGGTCTGTCCTCTTCGGCTTTTTCCGCGCGTCGATGAAGGGCGGCGATATTTCGCTTTCCCGTTCGACAAGCAGGTTGAAATCAGCGATCGGCTGGCGGTCTAGCGTCTTGTCGACGGCCTTGCGACGCCACTCGTTCATGTCGAGAACGTAAGTGGCCCACATGCCATAGCGGGCCGCCATCGCGTGCTGCTGATAGGCCAGGTATTGGCTGTTGTATGAATAGGGCGACGCGACACGCGCCCATCCGACACCAAGCATCTCGAGCGCAATATCGCGGCCGGCTGACGTGCAGCGGGCCTGGGGGATACCGTCATTGCCATACGCTATGACGGTACATTCGACCGGTCTGCTGCCTATGGTCCTCTTGAGCCAAGCCTTCGCAAGTGGGCCGCACGGAACGGGTGGAGGCGCCTTTTGCCGCCCGCGATCCACCCACTTGGGATCAATCGCCCACTGTGGGAGCTCGCACGCGTCAATCTCGACGAGGCGAACGCGCTGCGCATATTGCGGGTACCACAGGGTGCGGCCGTCCATGACGGCGACTCGGCCATTGTAGACCGCATTCTGATAGATCGGAGCTTCGCTCAATCTCTGCGGTGGCCGAGCCGCCGCGGCCGGAGTCTTGATGAGATCCGCGGCTGTCGCTGCGTGGGGGATCAAAGCGAGCGCGGCGGCTGCAAGCAGGTGTCGCTTCATTGATCTGCCTTCTCGGTGCGCGCATTCACCTCGCGGCTCAAGAGGATGGCCGGATGCTGGACGTCTTCGAACTGCCAGAGGCCGGCACGCTTATCGCGCGCAAGTTTCTCAGCCACGGCATAGGGGACGTGATAGGGCATGCCCTCACCGTTGAGGGCCGCGAAGGCGTATCCGCTCGTGATCAGGACGTTTGCTAGATCAAGCCGCTCCTTCCCAACTGTGGCGTAGCAGACGACGTAAGCGATACCGTCTGTCTTCACCACCGGGGCGCAAACGGGTTTGGTGTCCTTGATATAGGCCGCCAGCACGGCAAGGGACGCCTCGCCGCAGTCGCGTTTCTGCCCGTGCTTGTCCGTATAGGCAGTGCCGCGCAAACAGGACTGGACGCCGTAGAGGCGGAATCTTTCACCATTAGAAACCCACGTGTCGCCCGTTTCCAGGGTGACGCCAGGAAGAAGATCGAAATAGCCTGCCGGTGCTGCGGATACGGATGCCGGCAAGAGGGCCAACAGAAGAGAAAGAGCCTTCCTCATTGACCCTTCACCCTCGGATCGGCCCACATCCCGAATGAGCCCTTCTGGCCGATCTCCTCAGCTTTGGAGAGATCCGGACGAACGGGAGTCCCATCTGGCTTTTTTGCGAGGCGGAGCGCGCCGAGCGACAAAAGCTGCTCCTCGAACATATCGACGGAGTCGAGGCTACCGGGGAAATTATAGTAGCCGTAGCAGGTGACGTTCTGGACAGGCGAACCTTGCTCGCTCACGAAGGCACGGCAAAACACGACCTTCGGGTTTTGTAACAGGATCTGAAGCTGTTGCTGCGCATAATCGGTGCAGCTCCCGGCGAAGTCTTCACTGCGATTGACCATTTCGCCCTTGCATGGCTCCAGGCCAAAAAGGTGCAGTGTTGTCTTGTCATCCACGCGAAAGTCGGTCGGTGAAACGGCCTTAAATCCGGCCGTTGTTGCATAGCCCTTCCGATCGGCGACCTTCCCGCTTCCGTCGTAATATTCGAGCACGAGAACCGTCTTGCCCGGCGCTGCGAGCGATTTGATGTAATCCTTGTTGATGTCCGAAAGGGACAAAGCAGGTGTTGCGATAGCGCAACTTGCGAGTGCGGCGATGATGGTCCGTTTCATTTTCTAGCCCTTACCCATATTGCTTCATCTCGTTCCCCTGCAATAGGGGGTTTAAGTCTGCTTCGAAAAGTTGTATCGCTGAACCAAATCGATGCGACACCTTTACCAGCTTAGTTGGTTTTCGTTTCGATCACAACACCGCAAGTTAGGCGCGCGGCGATGGAAAAAAGGGCTAGATTTGCAGGCGTTTTGGGCTGGGCCGCTTTGGCGGGAAGCTCCCTTTTGTGCACGAGCTGGGGTCCGATTTCTTACGCCCAAGATGGGCAGAAATCTGCAAATCCTATAACAGATAAAAGCACTTGGCCTATCGACAGCAAGGCGGCGCTTGCAACGAACTTCGATGAGCGCTGGCGCGGCTCAATGAAGGAGTTCGTGCTAGGCGCTAATGGCGTAGTAACGCAGCAAAATGCGGCTCAGAACAATGCTGAGAAAAGCCCCCATGATTTGGGGGGTCTGCATCATATTGATGCAGCTTTGAGCAACTCTAGCCCCTCCAACAACGTGCCGAACGGGCTTGGTGAACCGCAAATTCCTACGGGCTCGATACAGCAAATTGGTGCAGTTCGGCAGATCGATGACAACACCAAAGACGTGTATAGGTGTGGTCCGTCTCCGCTCAGCCAGGAAGAGGTTAAGTCTCTGGTTGTGCAGACGGCGCGCAAATATCGCGTCGATGAAGTCTTCGCGACGGCCATCGCCTGGGCGGAGAGCGGCTTTGACCAAAGCCGCAATTCGCCAAAGGGCGCACGCGGACCGATGCAGCTCATGCCTGCTACGGCTGCGCGGTTCGGCGTCAAGGACATCTGTGATCCCGCACAGAACATTGAGGGCGGGATGAAGTACCTGCGCTTTCTGCTCGACGAGTTTCAGAACCCGCTCCTGGTCGCGGCTGCCTACAACAGCGGCGAACAGCGGATCTATCAACACGGCGGCATCCCGCCGTTCCAGGAAACAGTCGGATACGTCGCCAAGGTGGTGAACTACCAACTCGGGCTGCCAATGCCGTCGGCGAAAGGCAGGGCCAGGCCGGCCGCCGCTCCGCAGGCGGTCTCGGATGCGAGTGACAGCGGCGACGCCGGTGTCATCGCCGTGAAGAAGACCGGCAAGTTTGTCGGCGGTGTCATGCACTTTTAAAGGAGAAAAACATGCAATTTGAAATGCAAACGAGGAAGTCTCAGGCTCTCAAGCTCGCAGCGACGCTCGGCATCGTGGCTGCAGTCCAGATCGCGGGGGCCGATGTGGCTCTGGCGCAGAGCGCAGGCGGCGCGTTCGGGCCGCTGCAGACGGCGGTGCAGATGATCGTCGATTTCATCACCGGCCCGTTCGGTCGGCTGCTCGCGATCATCGCCGTTATTGGGCTTGGCTTTCTGGCATTCGCCGGACGCTTGTCGTGGTTCACTGCCGGCGCGGTCGTGATGGGAATCGGTCTGGTGTTTGGCGCACCCGCGATCGTCGACGAGATGATCTCGGCGGTCGGTCAGTGACCGATGAGTGAGTTTCAGGACGAAAAGCCAGCTCTGACGCCGTTGGTGATCGGGTTAACCCGGTCCCCAACGCTTTGGGGCGTGCCCTACATGGCGGTGGTGCTGATCGTTGGCGTCACCATCATCGGCTGGCTTGCAACGAACGACCTCCTGGCGTTGCTCATCGCGCCGGTTGCTTACCTTGTCCTGTTCTCGCTCTGCACCTGGGACAACAGGATCCTCGACGTGATGCAGGTGACGTCCCGCAAGACGCCCCGCACGCCCAACACACGCTTTTGGGGCACCAACTCTTACGGACCGTGACCATGCTGAAAGTCGTCAAAGAAGAGCTTGGATTCGGCCGGGTCGCCAGCAATGAGCGGCCCATGTCGACTCATATTCCGTATCTCCGACACGTCTCCGACACAGTGATCGGGCTGGAAAACGGATCGCTTCTAAGCGTCATCAAACTCGATGGACTGTTCTTCCAGACGGAGGACCAGGCTGAGCTTAACATGCGGTCGGTCGTCCAGAACACGATGATCCGTGCCCTGGGGTCGAGCCGCTATTCTCTTTGGTCAACCGTGATCCGGAGAGAGGTCGAAACGCAGATCAGTGGCGCCTTCGACGAACCATTCTGCGACCTGTTGAACAAGCGCTACATGGGGCAACTGCGCCACAAGCGCATGTTTACGAACGAAATATACTTGACGATCGTGCGGTCTGGGATGCGGGGCGCCCTCGGCGTCGGCGACTCGTTGAAGAGGCTCTTTGACAAGGCAAACAGGGACGCTCGGGTCCAGCAAACGCGCGAAGATGTTACAGAGCTTGAGGAGCTGATCGGCAACATCGTCCGCGATCTGCAAAAGTATGGAGCCCGGGCGCTCGGAATTACCTATCGTCGCAGGAATGACGACGAGGCCAAGATTGAGGGGCGTGAAGAGAAGGAGAAAGGCGAGCCCTACTCCGAACCCTGCGAGTTCTTCAATGCGATCCTGAGCTGCGGTGTGCCGCGCAAGATGCGCCTGCCCCGCATGGGCATTCGCAATTATGTCGGAACGTCGCGACTGCATTTCAGCAAGCGGACGATGCAAGCTCAAGCGGCTGTCGATGAAGACACCCGCTTTGGGGCGCTGCTGTCCATCAAGGAATATCCTCCCTTCACCGGGCCGGGAATGCTGGACGGCCTGCTGCAGGTGAACCACGAATTCATTCTGACGCAATCCTTCACCATCGCCGACAAGCCGATCGCTCAAGAACGTATTAGTCGATTGCAGAGACAGATCAGAGCCTCGGACGAGGCCGGTAGCTCAGTCGAACAGGATATCGACTATGCGCTCAATAGCCTGATGAACCAGGAAGCCGCCTTCGGTTTCCACCATCTTTCGCTCCTATGCCTCTCCCGCGATCTCCCGGGCCTTAGCCGCACCGTTTCCGAACTCGGTGCTTGCCTCACCGACATGAATCTCACCTGGCTTCGCGAGGATCTGAACCTCGAAGCGGGATTTTGGGCGCAACTGCCCGGCAATCACAGCTACATTGCTCGCAAAGCGATGTTGTCGAGCGCGAATTTTTCCGGCCTGTCCTCCATGCACAATTTCGCGACGGGCCAGGCCGATCGCACTCATTGGGGACTGCCGATCACGATCCTCGAAACCACGTCGCAGACTCCGTACTGGTTCAACTTCCATCGCCGCGACATCGGGCACTTCCTCGTCACGGGACCAACCGGATCCGGTAAAACGGTTGCTTTGACCTTCCTGCTCGCACAGGCGATGCGCGTTTCACCGACGCCGAAAGCCGTGTTCTTCGACAAGGATCGCGGCGCGGAAATCTTCGTAAGGGCGATTGGTGGTTCATATGAAGTGCTGTCACCGGGAACGCCGACCGGCTTTAACCCGCTGCAGCTCGAAAATACCGGCCCAAACCGCGAATTCCTCCTTCGCCTCTTGAAGGCAATGCTGCGCTCCGGTGATCGCAGTGACTTCACTCAGGAAGACGAGGATACGCTTGAGCGGGCGATCGTCCGCCTGATGCAGGAACCTGCGGCGGAACGAAACCTAGCGAACCTGGCCGCCCTCCTTGTGGGCCGGTCGCGGGCGGATGCCAATGACCTTCACTCTCGCCTTCGCCCTTGGATCGAAGGTGAAAAGGCGTGGCTCTTCAACGCCCAGCACGACGTCCTCTCTTTCTCGGGTCGCAGCGTCTTCGGGTTCGACATGACGAACATCCTCGGCAACGAGGATCTCCGCACGCCGGCGCTGATGTACCTCTATCATCGCCTCGACGAGCTGCTCGACGGAAACCCCGTCATGTTCTTCATGGACGAGGGCTGGCAGCTTCTTATGGACGAGACTTTTTCGGCGTTCATCGCCGACAAGATGAAAACAATCCGCAAGCTCAACGGCATTGTTGGCTTCGGCACCCAGTCCGCGGCGGATATCGCCAAGGCAAAAGCCTCGCATACGCTGATCGAGCAGTCGGCGACGAACATCCACTTTCCGAACCCGCGGGCCGACGAAGAGAGCTACATCAAGCGCTTTGGCCTGACGGTGAAGGAATTCAACTTCATCAAGAACACTCCGCCCGAAAAGCGAACTTTCCTGATCAAGCACGGCAATGACTCGGTCATCGCTCGGCTCGATCTCTCCGCCATGCCCGATCTCGTGAAGGTGCTTTCCGGCCGCAAGGAGACCGTCGAGGAGTGCGCGGCGCTTCGGGAACAATATGGCGACGAACCTGAAAATTGGCTGGCTGAATTTTGCGGATGGGAGAAGGCCGAATGAGGAAGAGTCCTGCTTTGTGGGCGATTTCTGCTCTGTGGCTTGGTGCCTTCGGAACGGCGCACTCTCAGGTGCCGGTGCTTGACGGCAAGGTGCTCGAGACCGACACCAAACGCGACCAAACGACGACGGAAATCGAGAAGACGGACAGTGACCGTCATACGGTCACCAAAAGCGTGACCTGCTCAATGTATCGTCCAGGTCGCAGCGGTGACGCCGCTTCCGCTGCGACAGCTAACCCGGAAATCACGGGCCTCGTGAAGCGAGTGGCCCAGGAAGAAGGCATCGACGAAAGCCTCTTCATGGCGCTCGTCTACCAGGAAAGCCGGTTCAACCCCTGTGCGAAATCGCCGGTCGGCGCCATTGGGCTTTCTCAGCTCATGCCGGGTACGGCAAAGGATCTCGGGGTCAATCCTTATGACATGGAAGACAATCTTCGTGGCGGCGCGCGCTATCTGAAGCAGCAGCTTCGCCGTTTCAACGGCAACACCAATCTGGCACTGGCCGCCTATAACGCGGGTCCTGGTAACGTCCAGAAGTGGGGCGGAATCCCGCCTTTCAAGGAAACGCAGGGGTATGTGGCGAACATCACCCAAAAGTGGCTTCCTGCTTTTGGCGGCTCCGACGTTGCGAATATTCCGGCGAATTATGGCGGCGGTTCTTCCGCCTTCACCGGGATGCGGGACTCCACGATTAATTCGATGGCGACATCCCAGGCGATCGGGGAAAGCAGCGGAAACGTTGCCTCTTGGCTGCAGCAGTTGGGCGCAATGTCCAGCGGGACGATCCAGGACAGTTGGGACCACAATTCCGGCGCGCGAAATGCCAACCTCGAAATGATGAACCAGGTCATCCGCCTCGGCACGACGATGGCGGACCTCTTGAATTCTCGTAGTGCGGTCGATGTCGGCAATCTTTCCGGCGCATCACGTACGAGCGACTTCAAGAAGCATGACGACGACGAGGATCGCGAAACGACCGGCGTTTGCGATCCTCGCGCGGGGCTTGAATGGAGCCCGACAGAAAAGGCTTGCGTCCAGAAGCGGGCGCGCGAAGCCAGCGTAGATCTGATGTTGACCGCTCAATGAGGAGAACTGCCATGAAACGTTTGATTTTAACGGCGTGCTCGGTGGCCCTTGCGTCCGCAGCAACCGCTCAAGTCCCGGTCATCGACGCTGCCAATCTTGAGATTGCGCAGAGAACGTCGAAAACCACCGATGACATTCTCGGCACCAACAAGGAAGTCCTGAAAACGGTCCAGGACACTCTTGAGGCGGTGACCGGCGATCGCGGTAGCGACGCCAATCAGATGCAGAACCTTGCCGTCGGCAATGGCTTCAGCGTCTCTCAAATGCCGTCCCTCGACAGCCTGATGTCGGGTGGCGTTCCGAACTTCGGCGGCATGGGCGGCGATGTTGCCAAGGTGGCAACGACCTTCATCAATGGGCTGCAACTGGTGAAGAACCTGTCCGGTCAGGCAGGCAGCTCGTTTTCGGGCGACAAGTCTTACGAAGAGATGGTCAACACCGTTCTCGGTGTCGCGGCGCTCGTGACTGGGTCGCAGCAGGCAGTCCAAACGCGCCGCACCTCTTTCGAGCAGGCCGGGGCAAACATCGGCCAAGCCAAGGACATCAAGGGCTCGATCGATCAGAATACACAGCTTCAGGTTCAGGCCGGCCTGACGATCAACGAGCTGATCGGCGTCATGAACGGCGCCGTGTCTTCGCTTCAGGCCGATAACCAGCGGCGCCTGACGGACATTTCCAACTCGAAGAAGGCGCTCTCCTACAGTGACCAGTAAAATCACCATGCCGGCAAAGGTTCTGTTTTCAGTCCTAATCGCGGCCGGCGTCGCCGGCTGCGGTACGGCGGCCAAGGAGAAGACCGCACCCTGCCAGAGACCTGCCAATCTAACTTCTTACGCGCCGGATCCCCGCCAGGAATGCGGACCGATGATCAGCGTCAATGGTGATGCAGCGGCCGCCCTGGCGGCAATCGAGGCAATCGCGGTTGAATAAGGACAATTTGCAACGATGCACGATTTCTTGGGCGATCTGCTGGACAGAATTGAACAGACAGGCGCGGATTTCTCTGAGCAAGCCTATGGGATTGTCGGCGATGAGATCGTGCCGCTGCTCACCATCATGTTCATCGCATATGTTGGCTACTACGGGCTCCAACTCTTCATGGGAACGGCCCGCATCAGCGTCAGCGAGATCATTGGTCGCGTGGCCCGTATGTTGATCATTCTGGCGCTGGTGAAGGAGTGGGACTATTTCAACACTCTTTTCTATTCCTGGCTGAATAACACTCCGGAAGATGTGGGCCGGGCGATCCTGACCGCCACCGGGACAGGCATCACAGAGCCGACAAACGGCCTTTCGATGATCTGGAAAACGGCAAACGAGGCCGCTTCTGCCTTTGCGGAACAGTCCGGTTATTTCGCGGTACTCCCGTCCATGATCGGTTTTCTGATCATGCTTGCAGTGGCGGTTTTCATTGCAGTGGCTCTGGCGATCCTACTCCTTGCCAAGGTGATGATGTGGGTGCTGATCGGGACCGCACCTATCTTCATCGGCTGCATGCTCTTCCAACAGACAAGAGGCATGGGCGTCGCCTGGTTCCAGCAGGTGCTGATGTATGCGCTGATCCCACTATTCGTCTACGTCGTGGCTGCATTCCTGATCTCAGCGATGGACCCGGAACTGACAAAGGTCACGAGCGCTGCAAACCAGCGGGAACTTCAGCTTAGCGACATTTCCGCTTTCCTGCTGCTTTGCGCCGCGGGAGCATTTGTACTCTTCAACATTCAGGTTCTCGCGCAGGGCATTACCGGTGGCGTGGCCGCCGGCATTGGCAACGTAGCGCGCGCCGTCGGCCGATTTGCAGGCATGTCGGGGCCAACATCCACCCTATCAGGCGGACAACGTCTGGCGGGGTCAATTGGCAACGCCGGCATGCAAGTTAGGGCACGTACCCAGGAAGGCATGAGAACCAACATTCGCAACGCCGCTGCTGAGGCGATGCAGAACCGCATTAGCAGCAACAGCATGCCTCGCTGAGCGCGAATTTTAAGGGCTAGAACGAATGGCAGAAACGAATGACGCAGCTCTTCGGAGCTACTTTCAGGACGGCGATCGTTGGGAACAGGAGATCGTCAAAAAGGCCAAGCGATCGCGCTCGCTCGCATGGTTCGTCACAATGATTTTCGGCGCGATCACCCTGCTGTCACTGACGGCATTGGTGATGCTCGTTCCGCTGAAGAGCTTCGAGCCGTACATCGTCGAGGTCGACAAGAATACCGGCTATATGGAGGTGAAGACCGGCCTAACCAGGTCCGCCAAGCTGACCGACCAACAGGCGGTCACGCAGGCGAACGTCGTGCGCTACATCCGATCTCGCGAAGGCTACGACCCCTTCGCGATTGAGCAGAATTTCGGCATCGCCGCCCTACTCTCCACTGATGATGCGGCCCGCGAGCTGCAGGAGCTTTACAGCGCGGCAAATCCCAGCAATCCCGCAAAGGTCCTCGGCAAGAACAAGAAGGTCACTGTCGACATCAAGTCCGTCACCTTCTCCAATGCGAGCACGGCCTTGGTCCGTTTTTCCACGACCGAAAAATCGGACACGGATTCGATTGTGCGTCACTACATTTCAGTCGTTCGCTATCGCTACACGGACACGCCGGCGACCAACGAGTGGCGTTTTGAGAACCCCTTGGGCTTCCAGGTCTACAACTACCGTCGCGATCAAGAAACGGTTACGCCGGGAGGCGAGGAATGATCAAACGCCTCCTGCTTTCCGCGGCCTGCGCGGCCGCGATGATGACTCACGCCCATGCTGCGCAGGCCCCTCGCCCGGGCAGCCTCGATTCGCGCGTGACCAGTGTCGTTTATCAGTCCAATAACGTGGTGAAAGTCTCTGCCACCTACGGAATCTCCACCATGATCATCTTTGACGAGGATGAAAAGTTCGAAACGATCTCGCTTGGCGACACCGACAGTTGGCAGGTTGCCCCTTCCGAGAAGGGCAACATTCTGTTCGTGAAGCCGATCGCAAGGAACGTCGCCACCAACATGAATGTCGTGACCAGCAAGAGGATCTATTTCCTCGAGCTTAACGACCATGCTCCGACCGATGGCAAGCAGGTGTTCGGGATCCGTTTCGTGTATCCGGAGAAAGATCTAAATGCCGCGCTCCGCAAGGAAGCTGAGTACCGGGCGGCCCACCCGAACATGTCGAATGTCGATAAGGCCAACGTCAACATCGACTATTCCTTTTCCGGTGATCCGGCGTTGAAGCCCTTGGTGATCTTCGACGACGGGAAAAAGACCTTCTTCAAGTTCGGCAGCCGGGTCCCGGCGATCTTTGCCGTCCAGGCCGACTTTTCCGAAACGCTGCGCAATTTCCGAAAGGAGGGCGAATACATCGTCGTCGATGGTGTCGCGACGCAATACACGCTGCGCGAGGGCAATCAATGGACCTGCATCTTTAACCTTCGCAAACCCGACTTCGGCGCTCCGGATCCTGCCATTCTCGGTCCAGCTCCTGACACCAAGGCGACGAAACGTAGGAGGAGCGGCAACTGATGAAGCGCAGTCCCGAACTCGAGGCCATGACGGCGGCCGATGAAACGGCCGTCAGCAACAGAAACGCTGGACGCAATCAAACCATCGGCATGGCTGCCCTACTCCTGGGGGGCGCTGTCGCCGCCTATTTCGTGCTTGCCACGGCAGGAGAAAAGCCGCGTGACGTCGCCGATAGCGATGAAGAGTTTCAGACGACCACCTTCCGGCCGCCGTCATTCGTGCGTGAGCAAGAAGAGCCAAAGCCGGAGATAGAGCCTGCAGTCATCAATCTGCCCCCTCCTCCGGAGCCAGTTGAAGAAGAGCCCACCGATACCACGGAGTTTAAGGTTCCACCGCCACCAGAGGCCGTTGAAGCCACGCCCGAGATTGCGCCTGTCGAAGAGTTTCCCGAACGCTATAAGTCGGGGCTGATCTCGCTTGATCAGAAAGGCAATGGCAACGGCAACGGCGGTTTTCCAGGCGAAGACGAGTCCGGACTCAGCGTTGCCGGCGAAGACCGCAACAGCAAGTACCTCGCTGCGGCCTCGAGTCTCGCCGATCGAAGCGCAAAGGCGCGGCAGATCGAACGCATCGACGCCATTATACCGGAAGGAACGTTAATCCCCGGCATCCTCGAGACCGCGATTAACAGCGATCTGCCCGGCCAGATTCGTGCGATCACGTCGCAGGACGTCTATTCCTTCGACGGGAGGCGCGTCCTCATCCCGACTGGAACGCGCCTAATTGGCGAATACCAGTCCGAGATTACCCGCGGACAAAAGCGCATTTTCGTCATCTGGACCCGGCTCATTCGCGATGACGGCGTGTCGGTGCGCCTTAACTCCATCGGCGCGGATAGCTTGGGGCGCTCGGGCTTGACCGGCCACGTCGACAACAAATGGCGCGAGCGGTTCGGCTCCGCAATCATGCTTTCGGTCGTCGGCGCCGGCGCTAGCTTCCTGACCGGCTACGGAAGCGACGAGGCGTTCGGCGACAACAACAGCGAGGCACAACGTGGCGAGGAGCTCGCCCGCGAAACCATCGCCGAGACGTTCTCGGATATGGCGAACCAGGCCTTGAGCGAAAACCTGCGTATTCCTCCCACCATTAGCGTCAGCCAAGGCGAGCGGATCTTTGTCTACGTACGCCAGGACCTCGATTTCAGCGCCATGTATGACGACCCGGTCACCGAAGCGATGAAGGAGATTCAGCGTGAACGTCGCCGCAGGTAACACCACTACGATCAGACGCGATCCCCATTATTTCCTCAACCGCGCTCTCGAACCGATCAGGGAATTTCTTGACGATCCGAGGGTGGTGGAAATCGCCGTCAACAAACCGGGTCATGTCTATGTGGAGCGGTTTGGCGCCGATTACATGGAGCATCATCTAATCGACGCCCTGACGGGTGATGAAATCCAGAACATCGGCGAGCGTGTTGCGGCTGCCACGAACCAGTTCATCAGCCGCTCGAAGCCGATCCTCAGCGCCGCGCTTCCGACCGGCGAGCGTATCCAGATCGTCTTGCCGCCCGCGGCACCCGAAGGAGGCTCGATCTCGATCCGCAAGCAGGTGGTCAATAACTTCACGCTCGAGGAGTATCGCGACAATGGTTCGCTTGATAAGGTCTCTGTCGCCGTCGGCGGTCTCAGCGACATCGATTGCGAGCTGATAGGGCATCTGCGCGCCAATCGGATTTACGATTTCATTCATACCGCCATCACCAAGCGGGTCTCGATCCTGATCAGTGGCGGCACTTCCTCCGGCAAAACGACCTTCCTCAATGCCTGCCTGAAGAGCGTCGATCCGCATGAGCGGATCATCACGCTCGAGGACACGCGAGAGCTCTTCCCGCCGCAAGCAAACGCCGTTCATCTGATCGCGTCGAAGGGCGACCAGGGCACAGCGGACGTGACCATTCAAAGCCTGCTCGAGTCATCCCTACGCATGCGGCCGGATCGCCTGTTCGTCGGTGAAATTCGGGGTGCAGAGGCTTTTTCCTTCCTCCGGGCAATCAACACCGGCCATCCCGGCAGCATGTCGACGGTTCACGCCGATACGCCGATGGGTGCTTATGAACAGCTCGCCATGATGATGCAGCAAGCCGTTATGTCGGCGGGTTTTTCGAAGCAGGATCTGATGTCCTATATCCAGATGGTCATCCCGATCGTCATCCAGCTCCGCCGTGAAGGCGGCAAGCGCGGGGTCGCTGAGATCTTCTTCGCCCGGCATGAGTCATGACGAAGCAGCTCCAGGCTTTCTACCTACTCTTTTGCGTCGGGATAGCGTTCGTTGTCTGGATGCTCGGGTACGGCCTGGGGCTTCAGCTCTTCTACAAGGATGGTCGGATCCTCGAAACGACGATCACGAGTAATCCCTTCGCTCCGATTCAACAGTTCTGGCATTACAAAACGAGCCCTGCCCTGCAGAAGGTCGCGCTTGGTTCGATGGTGCCGGCGCTGCTGGTGGCCGGCCTCGTCGCCTACCTCGGACTGAAACCGACGAGCAACCCATTGGGGGATGCCGCATTTCAGGACATGGCTTCGCTTCGGCGCGGTAAATGGTTCCGCAAACGGGGCCATATCTTCGGCCGGATCGGGCGGAACATACTCCGCACCAAGGACGATCGGCATCATCTGATCATAGGCCCGACGCGCTCCGGTAAAGGTGCAGGCTACGTGATCCCCAATGCGCTGATGCATGAAGGCTCGATGATCGTTACCGATCTCAAGGGCGAAGTGTTCAAGGCGACGGCGGGTTATCGCCGGCAGAACGGCAGCCAGGTTTTCCTATTTGCGCCCGGCTCCGAAAAGACCAATACCTATAACCCGCTGGATTTTATCCGGCCGGAGCGCGGCAATCGCACGACCGACATTCAAAACATCGCCAGCATTCTTGTGCCCGAGAACACGGAATCGGAAAATTCCGTCTGGCAAGCGACCGCCCAACAGGTTCTTGCCGGCGTGATCAGCTACATCACGGAAAGCCCCTTCTACAAAGACCGGCGCAACCTCGCCGAGGTCAATTCCTTTTTTAACAGCGGCGTCGATCTCCAGGCGCTCATGAAATACATCAAGGAGAAAGAGCCCTGTCTTTCTAAGTTCACCGTCGAGAGCTTCAATTCCTACATCGCCCTGTCGGAACGCGCCGCCGCGTCTGCTCTCTTGGACATTCAAAAGGCTATGCGGCCTTTCAAGAACGAGCGGATTGTTGCCGCGACCAATGTCACGGACATGGATCTTCGGGCAATGAAGCGCCGGCCGATCTCGATCTACCTGGCCCCGAACATCACCGACATCACCCTGCTGCGCCCTCTCCTCACCCTGTTCGTGCAGCAGGTAATGGATATCCTCACACTCGAGCACGATCCAAATTCCCTCCCCGTCTACTTCCTGCTCGACGAGTTCCGGCAGTTGAAGCGGATGGACGAGATCATGACCAAGCTGCCCTATGTGGCTGGCTATAACATCAAGCTCGCCTTCATCATCCAGGATCTGAAGAACCTCGACGAGATCTACGGCGAAACGTCCCGGCATTCTCTGCTCGGCAATTGTGGCTATCAGCTCGTCCTCGGCGCCAACGATCAGGCCACAGCCGAGTACGCATCCCGCGCGCTCGGAAAACGCACGATCCGCTACCAGTCGGAATCCCGCACGATCGAACTGATGGGCCTGCCTCGCCGCACGAAGGTAGAGCAGATTCGCGAACGCGATCTGATGATGCCGCAGGAGGTCCGGCAAATGCCGGAAAGCAAGATGATCCTGCTCATCGAAGGACAACGGCCGATCTTTGGGGAAAAGCTTCGCTTCTTCCAAACACAGCCCTTCAAATCAGCCGAGGCGTTTTCTCAAGCCAACATTCCGCAAGTGCCGGAAGTCGATTATCTGTCACCGAAACCCGTTCCGGCGACAACTCCGGAATATGCCAAGGGCGGAGATCCCTCCGTCGCAATTCCCTCGCCGGCGCCAGCGAAGGAGGAGAAGCCTTTGACGGCCGCTGCGGCGGAGGCAGCTCCGGTCAAGGCAGAACCCGCGGCAGACGAGAAACCTGCAGCACCTGCCAAGCGTACCGTGAATAAAAAGGCGTTGCGCCCGAGGCCTAAGCCGACGGCCGCAAACACTGGTGGTGCGGAAGCATCTCCAAGTCTTGATGCAATGGAAGCCCGGATAAGGGCCATCGAGGAAGGCCTCAAACCAAAGGCCGCGCAGCTCAAGGAAGTGGTTGAGATGAAGGCTGAGAAGCTTGGTGGCAAGTCTCCGACCAAGCGCCGCAACATCATGGACATCTTCAGCGCGACGATACCTGATCCAGTCGACGTTGGAATGCCGGCCGAATAGCTATGAGGACCCGCTTCCGACCCTGTGCAGCCGTCTGATATGCAATGCGGCAAAGACCGCTTAGAGCCCATTGTGGACCACCAAGCCCGCCGGACTGAGGTCCCGAATGTCGGGGCAAAGTGGTCTTAGCTAAATGAAAGACCCTTTGCCTTGGCTACGGCTGCGAGGCGAATCGCCCCCAAGGCAAACTCCAAATTGAATTCGTGCTTGCCGCTGCGCTCCTCGTCCGAGCGCGCATGCTTCTCGGCTTCGCGAGGGCTCGCGCCGTCATGGGTACTGCGGAAAGTTCCGGCACAACCGAGTTTTCCCGATGGAGCAGATGGCCCCTTCGGCAGTTCATGATCAACGCCGTGCAAAATGCTGCGTGAGGCAAGGGCCACTCAGGCGTTCAGCATCCGGCCGTAAGCGTCGAGCACGCTCTCTTTCATCATCTCCGAGAGCGTCGGATGCGGGAAGACGGTGTGCATCAGCTCTTCTTCGGTCGTCTCCAGGTTCATGGCGACGACGAAGCCCTGGATGAGCTCGGTCACCTCCGCGCCGACCATGTGGGCGCCCAGCAGTTCGCCCGTCTTCTTGTCGAAGATGGTCTTGATCAAGCCCTGGTCCTCGCCGAGCGCGATCGCCTTGCCGTTGGCGCCGAAGCTGTAGCGGCCGACGCGGATGTCGCGGCCGAGCTCCTTGGCCCTCGCCTCGGTGAGGCCGACGGAGGCGACCTGCGGGTCGCAATAGGTGCAGCCGGGGATCTTGCCCTTGTCGAGCGCATGGACGCCGGGAACGCCGGCGATCTTCTCGACGCAGATGACACCCTCGTGCTCGGCCTTGTGCGCCAGCATCGGCGGGCCGGCAACGTCGCCGATCGCGTAGATGCCGGCGACGTTGGTCCCGCCGTAGCCGTCGGTGACGATGCAGCCGCGGTCGGTCTTGACGCCAAGCGCCTCGAGGCCGAGGTTCTCGATATTGCCCTGGACGCCGATGGCGGAGATCAGGCGGTCCGCCTTGATCTGCGTGACCTTGCCGTCCTTGGTTTCGACATGGGCCGTGACGTCGTTCGCACCCTTCTCGACCTTCGTCACCTTGGCGTCGGTGAAGATCTTCAGCCCGCGCTTCTCGAGCTGCTTGCGGGCGAAGGCCGAGATCTCCGTGTCCTCGACCGGCATGATCTGCGGTAGGAGTTCGACGACGGTGACGTCGACGCCCATCGACCGGTAGAAGCTGGCGAATTCGATGCCGATCGCGCCGGAGCCCATGACGAGCATGGTTTTCGGCATTTCCTCGGGCTTCATCGCCTCGAAATAGGTCCAGATCAGCTTGCCGTCCGCCTCGATGCCTGGGAGCGCCCGCGGCCGCGCACCGGTCGCGAGGATGATGTGCTTGGCGGTATAGGTACCCTCGCCCTTGACGCCCTTCGGAACCGGATTCTGAGGCTGGACGGCCGGCTTCGACGGCGCGCCGACGACGATCTCGCCGGGCTTGGTGAGCTTCGCCTCGCCCCAGATCACGTCGACCTTGTTCTTCTTCATGAGGAAGCCGACACCACCGTTCAGCCGTGCCGAGATGGCACGGGAGCGGGCGACGACCTCCTTGACGTTGGCGGTCATCTTCCCTTCGAACGTCAGGCCGTAACTCTTGGCATGGTTGGCATGGTCGAGGATTTCGGCGGAGCGCAAGAGCGCCTTGGTCGGGATGCAGCCCCAGTTGAGGCAGATGCCTCCCAAGTGCTCGCGCTCGACGATCGCCGTCTTCAAGCCCAGCTGCGCCGAGCGGATGGCGGTGACATAGCCGCCCGGGCCCGAACCGATAACGATGACGTCGTAAGACATGAGCATTCCTTAAAAAAAGTCGGGGGACCCGCCTCGGCTCGACTGCGCCGCGACAGCGGTCCCCCATAGTTGGGAGGAGACTAGACCAACATGCTCAATGGATTCTCGATGAGCGCACGGAACTTCGCGAGAAGCTCTGCGCCCAGCGCACCATCCACGGCACGATGGTCCGTGGACAGCGTCACGCTCATGACCGTCGCAACGCCCAACTCCCCTTCTGCGGTTACCACCGGCCGCTTCTCTCCGGCGCCGACCGCCAGGATCGTGGAATGGGGGGGATTGATGATCGCGGCGAATTCCTTCACGCCGAACATTCCGAGGTTCGACACCGCTCCCGTACCGCCCTGGTATTCGTTCGGCTTCAGCTTTCCTGCCTTGGCGCGCACGGCGAGATCCTTCATCTCGTTCGAGATCGTCGATAGGCTCTTTTGCTCCGCCCGGCGGATGATCGGGGTGATGAGTCCACCCGGGACGGAGACCGCGACGCCGACATCCGAATGGCTGTGGCGTACCAGATGTTCATCCGTCCAGGACACGTTCGCATCCGGAACGCCCACCAGGGCCAGTGCATAGGCCTTGATGACGAGGTCGTTCACCGAAAGCTTGTAGACGGGCACGCTCTCGTCCAGCGGTGCCGCGGCGTTAAGCTCGGCGCGCAATTTCAGGAGCGCATCGAGACGGCAGTCTGCCGAAAGGTAGAAGTGCGGAACAGTGCTCTTGGCCTCGATGAGCCGCCGGGCGATCGTCCGACGCATGGAGGTGTGCGCCTGAAGCTCATAGGACCCATCGGGAAAATGCCGAAGCACGTTCTCGCCTACGAGGTTGTCCGTCGCCTCCGATTGGGCCGCTGTCCGGGTGGGCTCCGCCTGTACCCCGGCATCGGCAACACTGTTCGCCAGCACATCGGCACTGACAACGCGGCCATGCGGGCCGCTGCCGTTCAATGTGGCAAGATCCAGTCCCCGTTCCCTCGCGAGGCGCCTTGCGAGCGGCGTCGCGCGGGGTGCGCTTCCCGCTTGCCGTTCAACAGCAACGTCTGCGGCCGGCGCCTTTCCTTCGGACACCACCGGCGGGCTTTGGACGACGGCCGATGCCGCAGGAGGGACGGCCGTGTCGTTAACGGCCTCTCCCTCGGCATAGATCCAGGCGACGGCGGAGCCGACCGGGATATCCACGCCTTCCTTGCCGGTCACGTTACGCAGGATCCCGCTTGCCGGCGCGTCAATTTCCATAGCCGCCTTGTCGGTCTCGATCTCGAAAAGGACGTCGCCCTCGTTCACGGCATCCCCCTCGCCGAAGAACCACTTCGAGATCTTGCCCGTGGCCATGTCCATGTCGACCTTCGGCAAAATGACTTCGGTCGCCATATCTATCGCACTCCCCTGACAAGGCCACGGGCCGCATCGACTATCTCCGGCACCTGCGGGACGGCAGCCTTTTCCAGCTCGGGATTGTAGGGAATCGGCGTCTCGGACCCGCCGAGGCGCAGTATGGGAGCATCGAGGTAGTCGAACGCCTCGCTCTCGGCAATCATCGCACTGATCTCAGCGCCGACACCAAGCGTTTTCACGCCCTCATAGACGCAGATCAGCCGGGAGGTCTTCTTGACGCTGGCGATTACCGTTTGCCGATCGATCGGGCGGATCGAGCGAAGATCGATCACTTCCGCGCTCACGCCCTCGCCGGCAAGCACTTCCGCAGCCTCCAGGGCCTTGTGGACCATGATCGAGGTTGCGACGATCGAAACATCGTGCCCTTCCCTGCGGACCTCCGCCTTGTTGAGCGGCACCGTATAATGTCCCTCCGGAACTGGCCCCTTCATCTTGTAGAGCAGCTTGTGCTCGAAGATCATCACGGGATCCGGATCCGCCACGGCAGCAAGGAGCATTCCTTTCACGTCATGCGGCGTCGCCGGCTGAATGACCTTCAGCCCCGGCACGTGGCCGAGCCATGCTTCCAGGCTCTGGCTGTGCTGTGCGGCAGCCCCGGTTCCGGAGCCGGCGGGGAAACGCATAACGAGTGGAACGGACACCGCACCGCCAAGCATGTAGCGCATCTTGGCAGCCTGGTTGACTATCTGCTCCATTGCGAGCGCGGCGAAATCGGAAAACTGGAACTCGAAGATCGGTCGCAAGCCGGTGACCGCTGCGCCGACGGCGACACCTGCGCCGCCAAGCTCGGAAATGGGGGTATCCATAACGCGGTCGGGACCGAAGCGGTCAATCAGATCGCCCGTCACCTGAAAGGCGCCGCCATAGACGCCGATGTCCTCGCCCATGAGGATTACGCGCTCATCCGCTTCCATGGCGATCGCCATGGCTTCCTGGATGGCTTGGGAGTAGCTGATTTCTCTGACTGGCGCGTTCATGTCATGCCTCGAGCGTATAGACGTTGTCAGCGAGATCATCGATAGACGGCATCGGGCTCACCTTCGCGAATTCGATGCCAACGTCGATTTCCTGCTGCACACTGTCGCGGATCGCCTGTAGCTCGTCCGACGTCGCGATGCCGAACTCGATCAACTGGGCTTCGTAGCGTTTGATCGGATCCCGGTTGGTCATCCAGTCGTCGATCTCGTCCTTCGTGCGGTAGCGATTGCGGTCGCTCTTGGAATGTCCGCGATACCGATAGGTCTTGCACTCGATGAGCGTCGGTCCGTCGCCGCGGCGGGCCCGTTCAACCGCCTCATGCGAGGCTTCCGCGACGTCCGACAGTACGTTGCCGTCGACGATCACACCCGGCATGGAGTAGGCGGCCGCGCGATCGGCGACGTTGGCGACCGCAGTCGAGCGTTCGGTTGAAGTCGACATGCCGTAGCCATTGTTTTCGCACACAAAAATGACCGGCAGCTTCCAAATCGCCGCCATGTTCAGCGCCTCATGGAAGGCACCCTCGTTGTTCGCGCCGTCACCGAAAAAGCAGACGACAACCTTGCCGGTGCGGAGCCGTTTTGCAGTGAGAGCCGCCCCGACAGCGATTGGAAGCCCGCCCCCGACGATCCCGTTCGCGCCAAGGTTCCCGGTCGATACATCAGCAATGTGCATCGACCCGCCGCGGCCCGCACAATAACCGGTAGTCTTGCCAAAGAACTCTGCGAACATCCGCTTCACTTCGGCGCCCTTGGCGATGCAGTGGCCGTGCCCGCGATGGGTGGAGGTTATCTGGTCCTCGTTGACAAGAGGCAGGCAGATCCCCATCGCGCTCGCTTCCTGGCCGATGGAAAGGTGCATCGTCCCGTGAATGAGTCCGCGCATGTAGCACTCTTCGGCACCTTCCTCGAACCGGCGAATGAGGTGCATCTTTCGGAGCGCATCGAGGAGCTGCTCGCGTTCGTATTGGCGGTAGATGAAGGGCAGATTGCTGGTCTCTTCTACTTGCATTGCTCGGGCGCGTCCCGACATGATCAAGCCTCCTCTCCGTAAACGAGCGCATCCTGCCGCGCGCGGAGTTCCGCAATGCGCGAGCCGGGCGCAACCGACGCGTTCTGATAGGTAATGAGCTCTCCTTTACGGATCGGCTGCGTGACGGTACCGCCCTGAAGGAGGCCACACGGGATTGCCGAGGAGGACCGAGCCTCCGGCGCCGTCATGATCCAGGCTCGATACGAGTACTCACCGATAGCATCAAGCGTTTCGCCGGGCGCAAGGTCCTTCTTAGCGACCGCACAGACCTCTGCGACCGGGGTCGAGAGCGGCACCATGTCCGGCTTGCCGTAAAGCACGACACGCGCACAGGTGAGCGGGACCTCGAGCGAGGTGAGGTGATAGGGGCGATGGAAGGTGAAGTAGGGCCCCTTGCCCATCTTGAGGTCTTCCATGCGCTCGGAAATACGCGGATGCGACATGTCGGCAACAACGAACACGCCCGGCGCCACGCCCTTGCCGATCGAATAATCGACCACACCGGCCTTCGAGAGGACCCCACCGTCCTTCTCCGGGATCAGGACCGAGGAAAGCTTGTCCAGTGTGGCCGCTGGGCCGTGCATGCCCGGCTTGTCAGGGACTAGTCCGGTGGCATTTGCGATCGCGGCCATTTCAACCATTGTCTTGGAACCGTCGACGAACTCCACGAGCATGCGGACATTCATGTTCCGGCGCGCGGCCTCCTCGGCATAGTCGTCTGGAACAGCATCGACGTTCAGCGGATTGTTCTTGCCCTTCCCGGCCGCAACGATCGGATGTCCCATGGCCGACACGAACTCGATGAGCTCAATGCATGAAGACGGCTCGTCACCCGCCCCGAGCGAATAGGTCACGCCAAGACGCTCGGCTTCGCTCTTGAGATAGGCGCCGATCGTTACATCGGCTTCAACATTCATCATCACTAGGTGCTTGCCGTGCTCCATGGCGGCAAGACCGATCTCGGCGCCGACTGCGGGCACGCCGGTGGCATCGATGACCACGTCGATGAGGCCACTGTTGAGAATATTGGCCGAATCTGCGGTGATCGCGACCTTTCCGCTTTCAATGGCGGCGTTCAGGTCCATCGAATTGGCTGCGTCGCGATGATGACCGTCGGCTTGGTAGGCAATGTCCACTGCAGCGCGCGCGCGGGCTACGTTCAGATCGCAAATCGCGCCGATTTCGATCCCTGGCATGTGGGCGACACGGGTCACGATGTCAGTGCCCATTTCTCCACTGCCTACAAGGCCTATACGGATGGGCCTTCCTTCCTCCTCGCGTCGCACGAGATCACGCGCAAGCCCTGTTGGCGCAACATTGATGGGCATTTCACTCCTCCCGATATCCACTGTCAGCAATGTAGGTAATGTACATTTGTACTTCCGTCAACATGTTTGTTCGCGATTGACGGTTCATTATGACAGCGCTTGGGGGGCGCCTCCGTTGACAAAGACGGGTATTTCAAGGAGTTAGACTTTGAACTCGGGAACTCTCAGCTCCTCCTTTTCGCAGAAGGCAGCAGCGTTGAGCAGACAGGCTCCCACGACGTCGGCGGCCAAGCTACAGGCGTTTCACAGGCCTTGGTATCGTTGAGCATTCGTCAAGCTTCGCTTGGAAATGGGAATGCTGTGATCGCCCATCGCGAGGCGAGCATATGCTAAACGCCGGAACGCCAATACAAGACGCCCTCAGGACAGCAAAGAGAACAAATAATCCAGACTTATAAACAATGTTCGTTTGAGTGGTGTCGCCGAAGGGCTACGCCAAACGCATGCTGCGCTTCCTCGGAGACCTCTATGTGTCCGTCTGCTCAGCCACCGCCGACAGCAACGCCTTTGCCGTTTGCTCATCGGTTACGAACGTGGTCGGCTTTATGGTGGTGAGTGAGGCGAGCAGCGCGTGCAGTTTTTCCGGACCGCCCGAGATCAGCACACGCTCCGGCGTGCGACGCAGGCGGTCCAAATCCACCGAGATCACGCGGGAATTAACCTCGTGATCGATCAGGTTGCCCTGCTTGTCGATGAAGTTGTAAAGGACGTCGCCGACTGCGCCCGCATCGATGAGGGAGCGGCGGTCAGCCTCGCTCAGATAGCCCGTGCGATAGCTTGTTGTGAGGGCCGAAATCCCTCCGACGGACAATAAGGCGACGTCGAGTTTGTCCGCCATCTCGAAGATGGCCGCAAGCCCACACCTCTCGAGGAGGGCATGCTTGGTTTCCGGACTGTCGACCACAGCCGGCGCGGGAACCAAGAATCCCTCCCCCATAAATAGTTCCGCGAACTGCCAGGCAAATTCGGCTGGGTTGAAACGCCGCGCCGCAGAAATGCCCCCCAACAAGGAGACGACGCGGAAGTCTTCAAGAGTAGCCCCAGCAATGAAGGGCAGCGTATTGTAAAGGGTTCGCCCCCAGCCCACGCCGACCATCATCCCGGATTTCATCATCCCGGATATGAGCGTTCCGGCGGCGGCGGCGATAACTTTCGTAGGGTCTCCATCAGGGTCACTGAATGGCGCGACGATTGCCCGCGCTACCCCGAAAGCGATCTCGAGCTCCCTTTCGAGCGCCACCATGTCTGACAGCGGCGACGAAATGGAAACGCGCACCTCATTACGACGCCGCGCCTCCGCCAAGAGTCGCACGACCATCACGCGATTAATTCCAAGCTGTTTGGCAATATCGTTCTGCGTATAGTTCTCCACGTGATACAGCCACACGACGCGAGCTCGCAGTCTCTCGGACTCGCTCTGGGCCATCACAACTGGAGACGTGATCTGCATTTTGCGTTCCTCATTGGTTCTACAGGCGTAGCGGTCGATAGCACACCGCCGCGACGATTTCACCTCCTCGTGCTGGGCGAACACGAGCGGCAGTGGCTCAAGGGACAGTGCCCGTCCCGCCAAAGTCGGGGACACACTATCGTCTGCCGCTGTCCCATTCGCCTGCCATTTGTCGTCCCAACAGAACAAATATTCGCACATATTGCCGGCCGTTACCATTCATGTTCATGGTTAGCCGACCAAAACCCCTGAAAAAAGGGTTGACATCGGGCGCGTCGTGAACACATTGTATTTCTGGTTGGCAATTGTTCTATCGCTCGTGAGGCGAAGATCGCCGCCGCAATGGCGCGGGATGGAGGCCACGCCAAAACAGTCTTGCCTCCATGGGCATTCAACTGGTTAGCTAATATTCGGGAGGAACAGCTTATGACTATCTTGAGTACGGGTGTGTCGCGTCGCAGATTTCTGCGACAGACCGCGGTGTTGGGCTTGGCCGCCGGTGCGGCCTCCAGCCTGAGGCTGCCAGCCTTCGCCCAGTCCGATCTTCCGGATATCCAGTCCATTCTCGACAAAATCTCGGTTAAGGACTACGTGCGGGAGGACTACCGCAAGCTCTATTCGATGTCGGATGAACCGTTGTGGGATCCCTCAAAAGACTGGATCAGAACGGTCGATTGGGAACAGGTACGTTCGGAACAATCAGGTAAAACCGTCCGCTTCGCGGTCGGAGCAGCAGACCAGGAGTCGGCGGCTGAGGGTCTCAAGCCGTTCGAACAGTTGTCCGGCATCAAGGTGGAGCTTGTTCCGATCCCGGACGATAGCTTCTACGACAAGGCGGTTTCCGAGTTCATTTCGGGCAACGCTTCCTTTGACGCGCTGCAATTTTTCTCCCCGTGGCTGGGTGATTTCGCCGGCCCAGGCTTCCTGTATGAACTCACCGAGTTCGCCGAAAAGTGGAAGCTCCCGCTTGACGACTTTTACGACACATACCGCCTCAATTACGGCTATTTCGGTGGAAAGCTCGTCGGCATTCCGTTCGACTGCGATATTCAGATGGTGCACCTTCGCAAGTCGATCATGGAGAAGATCCTTGGCGGACCGATCGATCGTGCGAGCTCCGTTCCGAGTTATGACGAGCTCATCCGCATCACCGCCGAAGCGAATAAACTCGGTGGTGGTGTATCAGGCGTCGGCTTGATGGCGGCGCGTGGCTTCTGGGCTACCTACACTTGGGAACACATCGCCGCGCAGGCCGGGTTGAAGCTTTTCGACGACCAGTGGAACCCCCAATTGACGAGCGATGCGGGAATGAAGGCCATGGAAATCATCATGGCGCTTCAGAAGAACGCCATCGAAGGGGTCTCGGGCGCCGGCTGGGGCGAAAACCGTGCGGCCTGGCTCGGCGGCCAGGTTGCTGCCAATATTAGCTGGCAGGACAGCGGCACACAGGCCATGCGCCCGGACCAGTCTAAAATCGTTGATGATTTTGTGACGATTTATGAGCCGCGGATTTCGGGCGGTGTATTCGCTCCGCCGAACATCGCAGGCTCGACATCTTGCGTCGCTGCAACCTCGCAGAACCCCGAAGGCGCCTTTCTGATGCTCGCCTTCCTTACAACCTCCTCCATCATGGCCATGAATGAGGCCAACGCCAACGGCGTGGCGCCGGGCTATCGCTCCGTGTTGGCGAATGAGCGGTTAAGAGCGGTCAGCCAACCTGCTAAGGTCTGGGCGGATAGCCTTGAACATGCCTGGTGCGCGCCCCGTCTTCCGGGCATGTTCGAGATGGAACAGGCTCTCGGCAACGAAATTAACCGCGCAGTTACTGGCCAGATCTCCGCCAAGGAAGCTCTTGAGAACGGCCAAGCGGCCTGGAAGAGTATCATGGAGAAGAACGGCGTCTCAGGCGGCAACGGCCCCGTCGCTTATGCGGACGTGGCCCCAGGCATGTATGTTGGTGGCGGCAAGGCTTTGCCGTTCTAAGTCCATGGCACATCTATCTGAAAAACTTGAAAAGGGAGCGGCAAAAGCCGCTCCCGCTGCGGCGGTGTACTCGGCCCGCCGCCCTCGCTCCGCGACCGCGAAGAAGATGTTTCCCTATCTTCTTGTCGGACCAGCGGTCCTGTACTTGCTTGCGATCACGCTCTACCCAGGCCTGTTCGCGATGTATCAGAGCCTTTTCGTCGTCAAGTTCGTGAACTGGTCGTGGGCCGGCCTCGGGAACTACACGCGGATCGTTCAGGATCGCGAATTCTGGGTTGCACTGGGCAACACCGCAATTATCGGCGGCCTGTCGTTGTCACTCCAGACAATCATAGCAATGACAGTTGCGTTCTTTTGCTACCGCGATCCATTTGTACGTGGCTGGCGGATCGTCTTCCTGATGCCCATGCTGTTCATGCCGTCGGCGGTAGCATTCATCTGGAAGCTCGCGTTCAACGACGGCCGCGTGATTTCCGATCTGCTGATGTCGCTCGGACTGGTGTCGAACAATGTCGACTGGCTGTCATCCGTATGGCTGGCACGGCTTACGCTGATCGTTGCCGATGTCTGGCAGTGGACCCCATTCCTCTTCATCATCTTTGTCGGCGCCCTCCAGGGCCAGGACGAGGAAATTGAAGAGGCTGCCCGGCTCGACGGAGCAAGCTGGTCGAGCATCTTCTGGAACATCTCGCTTCCGATGATGCGGCCGATAATCGTCGTGGCGGTAACGCTGCGCGGTATCGATATCACGACGATGTTCACCAATGTCTACATTATGACCCAGGGCACGCCCGGCGGCGCGACGGAGACAATGAGCTACTTCATCTATCGCCAGGGCTTCCGGATGTTCAACTTCGGTTATGCATCCGCCGCCTCTGTCCTCATGCTCCTCATCACGATTGTCATCGCCCAAACGATCGTCAAGCGTGCATTCAAGTCAGGGAAGTCGTGACATGGCCAGCGTTCGCAAATCAGGCGGCGATAACCTTTTCGTCCGCTACATCATCCTCGTCAGTTGGGCGCTGGTCTGCGTGGTGCCAATTCTGTGGTTCTTGACGATTGGCTTTCGCCCGCGCACCGAGATCATTGTTCCAGAACCCATTTACTGGCCGACTTGGAGCCTGGATGCATGGCGCCTGCTTGTAAGCGATTGGCCCATCGCGCTCTACCTGCGAAACTCGATTGTGGCCGTAGCGGGGTCCGTCGTAATCGACCTTGTTCTTGCGATCCCGGCAGCCTTTGCGCTTGCCCGGTACGACTTCAAAGGGCGCGAAGATATCGGCTTCTACATCCTTTCCACGCGGATGATGGCCCCGGCGATCGTCGCTGTGCCGATCTTCTTCCTCTTCAGGAACATCGGCCTGCTCGACTCCGTCTGGGCTCTCATGCTCATCTACGCGGCTATCAATCTCAGCCTCGTGACCTGGATCATCCGTAGCTACATGCTGGATATCCCGAAGGAGCTCGAAGACGCGGCACGGACTGACGGCGCAGGTGACCTGACCATTCTCTGGGAGATCATGATACCGGCCTGTCTGCCCGGCATCATCACCGCGGCGGTCATCGCGGCCATTTTCGCCATCAACGAGTTTCTCTTCACACTCCTCATCGCCTCGACGTCGAAAGCCTACACGATGTCAGTTGCGCTCGCCAACTTCACCGGCGGCTCCGATGGGGTGATCTACAACGCAATCGCACTCGTCTCGTTCATCGCCTTCGCGCCGATCCTGATCCTTGTGATCCTGATCCAGAAGCATCTTTCGCGCGGGCTGACGATGGGTGCCGTGAAAGGATAAGCCATGGCTTCCATTCTGCTCAAGAACGTCGTCAAGAGCTTCGGCTCGTTCGTCGGCGTACAGGACATGAACCTCGACGTCGTCGATGAAGAATTTCTCGTCCTACTGGGTCCATCCGGTTGCGGGAAAACGACGACCATGCGGATGATTGCGGGACTTGAACACCCGACGGAGGGCGAGATTCGCATCGGCGGTGCGCTGATGAACGACATCGACGCCCGCGATCGGGATGTGGCTATGGTCTTTCAGGGATATGCCCTTTATCCGAACATGTCGATCTACGAGAACATACGATTCCCGTTGAGGATGCGTCAGGTGCCGAAGACAAAGCACGACGACCTCATCCGCCGCGCGGCGGAAATGGTCGAACTGGGTCCTTTCCTGGACCGCAAGCCCGGCGCGCTTTCCGGGGGACAACGGCAGCGCGCGGCGCTCGCGCGCGCAATCGTACGCCAGCCGCAGGTATTCCTGATGGACGAGCCCTTGTCCAATCTGGACGCGAAGCTGCGGGCCAGCATGCGTGTCCAAATCAAGCATATGCAACGGGAACTGAAGGTGACCACCGTTTACGTCACCCACGACCAGATCGAGGCGATGACGCTGGCTGATCGCATCGTGATCATGAACAAAGGCGTCATTCAGCAGATCGGGACCCCGGACGACATCTATTCGAACCCTGCCAACACCTTCGTGGCGGGCTTTATCGGTTCGCCGCCGATGAATCTCATCGCCGGCACCGCACAGAACGGCACCTTCTCAGCCGCGGGCGTGAAGATTCCCTGCCCTGCAAGTCTCTCCGGAAACATCACGCTTGGCATCCGTCCGGAGGACTGTCAGGTTGGCGGAGACAACCTTCAGGGGCAGGTCTACGGGGTGGAGCCGACGGGCGACATCACCTACCTCACGGTACGCACGGCGAACAAGAGCATCGAGATCAAGGCGGGGCGCGAATTCCGCGCGCCGATCGACAGCGCCATCACGGTGGGTTTCGATACAACTCGCCTCTATTTCTTCGGCGAAGACGGCAATCGAGTTGGGGTGAACTGATGTCGACGACATTCGATCTCAGCTGCGTGGGGTTTTACACCTTCGACGCTCTCTGCCGGCCCGTCACCAACATACCGCCGGGTGGCCAGACATATTTCGTGGAGGACTACACACTCGCGGTCTCGGGCGCGGCGGGATCTGCCGCCATCGTCGCCGCCAAATACGGCTTGCGCGTACAGGCGGTCGGAGGTGTCGGGTACGACGACATGGGCGATTGGGTCCGCATGAAGCTCGGCTCATACGGGGTGGACATACGTATGATGCAGCGCTGCGAGGGCTTTTCGACCTCTTCCTCGATCGTGACCACACGTCCGGACGGCACGCGTCCAGCACTGCACAAACGGGGCGCCACCGACTCATTCTACGTATCGGATTCCGACATCGACGGATTGCTGGACACGAAGATCCTGCACATCGGCGGAGTTGGCCTCATGAATCGCATGGATGATACTGGCAGGACGGCGGAACTGATGTCAGAGGCGCGCCGCCGGGGCGTGATTACCACTCTCGACGTATTCGCCTCAACGCCGGAAGACCTCCCGAAGGTGGAGGCCCTTCTTCCCTACACCAACTATTTCCTCCCATCCGAAGAGGAGGCCAAGGCGTTATCCGGATTGACGGAGAACCGCGACCTTGCCCATTTCCTGCTGAGTAGGGGTGCCGGGTGCGTTATCCTGACGCTTGGTGCCGATGGCGCCTATTACCTCGACCAGACGGGCCTGGAATTCCATTCTCCAGCCTTCCAGGTCGAGGTAAAATGTACGTGCGGATGTGGAGATTGCTTCAATGGCGGATTCGCCACCGGTCTCGTCAAGGGGCTCTCTCCCCACCACGCCGTCGAGCTCGGCCAAGCGTCTTCGGCGCTGAACGCGACCGGTCTCGGGAGCCAGGCGGGCGTTGCAAGTTACGAGGCGACGCGACGATTTATAGAGTCCACTCCGAGACGCGGAGGAGCTATGTTGGCGGAAGCTGGCGTAGCGAAAGCGACGCAATAGTGTCATGGGGGGTAGGTCATGGGCGTGCGGCCACAATTCGCTCCAGACGCAGCGCAACTGAAGGACGCGCTGCGTGGCTTGCGGTATGCTTTCTGGAGAGGGTGTGACGCCGTGCAGGGGACGGCGCCGACGAAGCTTCCTCCGCCTGCCTCGACGATAGCACTGACAGCGCTTCGGGAAATGGGGCTGCTCGCCCGTAGCGTCGACCATATGCTAAGCAGCGTCGTACACACGGTTTTCGGCGAAGTGACGCTTGGATCTCACAAGCTCCAGGACATGATGGTCCCTGGCGGAAAATCAGAGGAATTCTCCGCTGTATTCTACGAGACGATGAAAATCGTCCTTAGCCACCTGGGCGCCAGCAGGGCGCTTGTCAGCCAGAGCGCCGGGAGAAAAGCCTTTAGCCAGGTCACGTCGCGCGACGCGCCCGAGCAGTTCGCCGCACAACTAGCCCTCCAGCTTCTCAGGGAAGAGCCTATCCGGATCGATTATCTGGACGCCCATTCCCCCGTCTCAAAGGAAACTGTCGCGCAGGTCGCTGTCTTTTCCGTTCTGCTGTACCTGCTCTCTGACCGCGAGAGCGGAGACTACGCGAAGATGATCCAAGCCGCGACCGCTCTGGCAACCGCGCTGCAGGAGGAGATTTTGCAGGCCTTCCGGGCACAGAACGGAGCTGTGCTGTCTTCGCTCTTTGCGAGGTACGCGGCCCATGTTTGATCTTCGCCAGTTAATCTCAAATCTGCCACCGACGAACAAGCCCCTGCGGATCGCCGCCAGACAGCTCCACTGGTTCAGAACGGCGTTCGAGGCGCACGCTCAATTGTGCGGCGAGCTTATGGGATGTCGCTTTCAGCTCGACGAGTTGAAACTTGCGCGTGCCTTTGTCCGTTGGCTGAAAAACATAGAGCAACAAAGGCCCGCTCAGAAAACCGAACGCCGCGAGTTCTTCGATTTTGCTCCGTCGCTCATGCTGAGCGAACTCATTGCCGAGATGCCCCTTATTGCGACCGCGCCTCGGCAGCAGGTCGGGCCCGGACCTGCCGCCGAGTTTTGGCCCGAAGGCTATGTCGCCACGACGTTCTGCCTCACTGTCTACGCGGCGACAATCGATCAGGAATTCCACGCGGAGATCAAGATAGACCAGGTAATCGATGACCTGCGAAGCTGGTGGTCTTTCCGGGAGAATGCCAACGAGGACACAAGCTATGCGGCTGGTTTCTTCCAGAAGGTGCTTGGCAACGAGCCAAACTGGGCGATGCCGGCAAACTTTGCGGCCCGCCGCCACAATCCGGGGTGAAGAGGGGCTGATCGCAGAGCAAGGAGGCTGGTTGCAGAGTAGTCTTTCTGTTGGCGTACGGTCCGCGCCGGCCGACTCGCCGAAAACCGGAGGACCTTTTGACTGCAGCTGCGCCGACAAACGTTTTGCATCATCATGCCGCCGATGAGGCACCGGATCTCCTCGCCGACCCTTGCGCTTGCCGCTCACCCCGCTGACGGCTGTGTTGTTGAGCAACATCAGCCCTCGCGTTTGCCATGTAAACGCGGAAAAAACTGCCGTTCTTGTAAAGCAGAGCTTACGTCAATACCACGTCGCATCGGGCGCGTCGCGCATAGGCTCGGCACCCGGATTTGCGACTCCATGTCCGCTGTTGGGCCAAAAACACGTCTTCCGGCAATCGGCTTGGCGACGACCGCTTAGTCCGCATCTCGGCCGTTTGCGCTGGCCGCAGCGAGCGACCGCCTATCACCGACACGTAAAATCGTACTGCGGCCGCTACCGGGGCGGCTCTCCGATTGCACGGCCTGCGAAAGAGCAGCCTGACGGCGCCCATCTCGAAAAACAACTGAGTGTTAGAAGGGCCAGAACCCAGAGAGATAGGCCGCGGTCTCACTTAGCCCAGCCATCGCGTCACGATACCAGGCCATGAGGGATTCAAAGACTTCCTGGACAAAGGCTAGAAACATGCTGATAACGAAGATGAAGGCAATCCCCTTCCCCAGGCCATCCTCTTTGGTAGAGTCGGTTTGGATGACGTATTGTTGACGGTTATCGTTGAGCATTGCCTCTTAACGGTCCCGGTCGCCGCGGTCGCGTTCCCTCTGTTCGATCTGTTCGCGCTCCAGCTCCTCGAGACGAGGAATATGCTTTTGGGCGGGGTCTGTACGTGTCGTTTCTCCGCTGCGCTGCGCGGCCTCCTTATCCCGATTTAGATGATCTTGTAGGCGATTTGTAGCATCGACGGTGGACGCCAACGCGTAAGCTTCGCGCGTGTCGTTGTCGATCGGCCGCCGATCCGGCTCATCGCGAACTTCGCGCCGCTGGTCGGCAATAGCATCCACATTCGCCGGCTTCTTGTCCTCTTCGAAGTGATCAGGCGCTGCTTCGGGGTCAAACTTCCTCGCCATCTCGTCCAACTCGGCGTCGAAATCCCTTCCCGCCCACGGGTCTTCGATCCTAAACCTTGTATCGACTACGATTCCATGCGCCCTCAGCTGCTCCAATTGCGGTTCAACACTGTCGACGTGGGCTTCGTGCTCTTCTCTGGCGTGCGAAAGCGACGGTACGTATTCTTCCCCCGGCTCCTCGTCATAATCAGCTTCTACCCGCGACAGATCCAGAATATCGCCCGGTTTCCACTCGTCGAGCTGCGCATTCATCTCAGAGAGAAATCCGCGTTCGGCTTCCACTTCGTTTCGGGTCTCTTGCGACATGAAACGGGGCGAGGCCGGATCGCCGAAACGTTCATTGAGACGGTCGAGCCGCTCGCTTATGGTCGCCTGTACTGCCTTAACGATCTTTGCCTGATCCATTGCGCGCTGACCGTCCGCATCCCATTCGTCAGTCGCCGCTTCGCGCGGCACTTCCCCACTGTGCTCGGCCAGTGCTTCTTTACGCTGCTCGTAGAGCTCCACCAACTCACGCTTCTGGTTGACGAAATCTCGGGCGAGGCCGGCTACCTCGTCAAAGTCTGCCCGATCGTCTGCCGAGACCGACCGCTCCAACTTGAACAAGGCCGTCTCGACCTTCTTCTCGTAGGTCTCAAACTCTGCTCGTGACATTTCGCGCAATTCCTGACCCTCCGAAACCATCTCCTGCAATGTAGCCAAATTGATGCGGAAGGTCGATCCAAAATCCGCGCCAATGACAGTGCCGCTCGTTTCCGTCTGCGCTACCGAAACGCTTGATTCTAAATACTTGTGGTGCCGCGCGGCATAGGCCACGGTCTGACGATCACCACCCGCCAGAGCGACCTTCTGCCACGATTCCTGAACCTTTATGATGTACTGCCGGCTCCGATCGCTCTTCGCGACCGTGCGTCGGCCGCTACGCTTCGCGTCATATCGCGCCTGCGCAGCTTCGCTCGTCCCGACATGCTCAGTGCGGCCTTCCCGGCTCACCGGCCGGACCTGGGTGCGCGTGAATGCCGGCGGGCTGGCAAACTCGCGCCGGTCGGTCATTTCCATCTCAATGCCGTGCTCCCGCGCCTTCTCTGCCATGACGGATCGCCATTCGCGAAACACGGCAGGCGTCGTCTCGATGCGATCACCGGAATCCGATTTCATCGCCACGATGGCATGGGCATGCACATGCGGACGCTTTCCCCCCTCCCCCGCCTCTTTCGGATCGCTAGCCGGATCGTGCATGGCGAAGACATATCGATGGCCAGCAAACTGATGCGCCAGGAAGTCGCGAACCGCGGCTTCGAACGCGGCAACGTCGGTCCCGGCCCGAGCCGACATGATGACGTGCATCACGTCGCGGCTCTTGCGGCTGTGGAGCTCGCCGCGCCATTCTTTCTGCACCAGGTCTCCTGCGACCTTCTCATTCGCTATCAACTGGCCGCGATCGTCGCGAACGTCGTCATGCCGATCGACCAGCCCGCGCAAGCGACTGGCGCCGAACTCGACGCCATTTCCGTAGCCATGAAAGGAGAACTTCGCCGCAGCCTCGCCCGCGCCCGCGCTGGCGTCGTATCGGCCCTGGATGATGCCGGCCGCCTTAACGTCGCCCGTTAACCGCTCCCCCTGCCCGCTTCGCAATACGACAAGTCCCTGAACAGTCGCCGAGCCGCCGTCATTTTTCGCGATCGCATAGGCATAGCGCCGGTCGCCAAAGCCGCTTGTGAGCGTGCTTCTCACCTGCTCGTGCAATGCCTCGTCCGATGCAAAGCCGGACGCTGCGATTTCGACGGAAAAGCTCCCAATGTCGCGGCTTTCTGCGCGGTTCTGAAAAAGGTGGTCCCAATCGCCACGGATGCGCGACAATTCCTCCCGCCCCTCGAGGATCCTGCCGCTTTCATTCTCCACCTTCAGCTCGCCGCCACGGGACACATAATTCAGCATCGCACCGACCCGTGCACCGCCGCCGTACGACGCCATTTTAACGACTGCCGGCTGGCTTCCCCCTGCGATGGCCGCTAGCCGCGCCTCCATAGGTCGCGCGACCGATGTCGCCTGCGCGCGAGGAGCCCCCCTGCCCTTCGATGCCGATCCACGACCACCCGAAGCGCCGCCCGAGCCTCCGCCGCCGCCTTCAGCGCCGAGCTGAGCCAACTGCTTCAGGCGCTTTCGCATCTCTTCTTCGGCCGAAGCGCCGCGCCCGCCAGACGTCATTTCGTGCAGTAGCGCTGCGCGCCGCTGCTCCCATTCGCTGGTGAATGCGCCGAAGAAGATTTCCAAAGGCTACTTCTCCCCTCGACGCTGATAACCAGCTCGCCGCGTCAGAGCACGCAGCTCGCTCATCACGGCCGCTTGAACCCGCTGCACGTTCTCCAGGTTGATATCCAATTCGCTTGGGTGGACACCACGGCCGCTGTTGAGCGCCCTCGCAACCTGATTGAGGTTGATCCCGATCATCCGCATGTCTTCGAGCAGAGCCGCCATGACCAGGCGGTCATCGCCGGTCAGGATCGGCCGAACCCCCGCCCCCTCCAGAAGCAGCGACCGGAAAAAGCTGGACAGCGTCATACCGGCATCCTCGGCAGCCTTCTCGATCGCCGCATGTTCGTCACCCGTGACGCGGACATGCACAGTGCGATCTTTCTTCGTCGGCTCGAGAAGAGCGTTGAATTTCCCCTCATCCATTTGGCCGTTGGCCCCCTACTGGCGCTTGCGACAGATGATCGAGGGCTCGTCCCTCGATTGCAGGAAAATGGCGTAGCACATTTTTCCGTATCCTGCCTCTCCAAATTGTAAGGGGAAATTCAACTAAGCAACTCCGAGCTGCCCTCGCTACGCTCGTCCTTTTGTCCTTCCGGACCGGGCCTCCGCCCCGGTCGTTTAATGAGGGAACGCTCACCAGGAAGGCCTTTGTCTGCCCCTCGTACTCAGCCGCAAGGGACGCTCCGCTCTTCGCCCTTGCGGCTTCCGTGCGAGCGTCAAAGCCGGCCTTACGCGGCTCCGGGGTTCACTGATCGGGCGGAGCGTTTAGGTTGGCGCCGCACCGAACGCCGTCGAATGAAGCAGACCGGCAGTCACATGCGAATGTCATGTTATATTTCACACGAGTTAGCAGCACGACCTTTTCACATCATGTGTTTATGTGGCCACTGCGAAATGCTTTCTCATCGTGTGGAAAATTGTTCCCATCATTCAGGCATGGTTTAGTTGATTCGATTGACTACACGGTGCGGTGGTGCAATGGTTCCTCATCGTATGAGCAATTGTTCGCATCGTGTGCACGTGCGAAGTGGAACCTCCGTCCAAGTACACGGCGAACTGCCCGAATGACTTTCGGCCATCAGAGGGAGTTGCGACGCTTGCCACTTTTTATTTCTGCCGTGAGCGGCAAGGGTGGGGCTGGGAAGACAACAGCGGTAATCTTGATCGGCGGGGAGTATGCGCTTCAGGGAAAGCGCGTGCTTCTCATCGACGCAGACGGCCGCCAAAATCTGCAGGAATGGTGGAAGCGCTGTGACGCAAAGGACAACCTTCCGGACAATATCGAGCTTATAACCGCTGCCCGTCAGACGACCATTCAGCAGCTCCTGGAAAACGAGGCGAGCAAGTTCGATGTCGTTTTGATGGACTCCCCCGGGCAAGACACGGTTCTAAGAGACACGATCATCGCTGGATCCGATATTGTGCTCACGCCGATCCAGCCGAACCAGGACGAGATCAAGGCTGCGGGACAGGCCGCGGCCGCCACAGCCGATATTTCCGACAAGGTAGGACGGGAAATTCCTCACGCCAACTTCGTCACTAGGATCACCATGCCGGCGAAACTGCTGGAAGCCTATCGCCTGATCAGGCCGTTCGTGCAGAACCTGCAGGAAGGGGGCTACGACTCCTATCTGCTCCAAACGGAGCTTATGGAGCGAAATTGCTACCGCGAAATTCGAAACGGCTATGGCACCGTGCAAATGCTCGATCTCACACAGTCGGTGAAAAAAGCGAGGGCGGAAGTTATGAGCTTGGTTCGGGACATCGAAGCGCTTTTGGCAGGCAAGAAAGAGGTAGCAGCGAATGGCTAAGGGTCAAACGACCGTTTCCGACTTTGCAGTCGCGCCGCGTCGCAGCCGCTCACTGGAGCAAGCTGCGACACCGACGAACTCTGCAATGAACCCGGCTGAGCCGTCGACAGAAACCAGGAATGCAGATCAGCCTCAAGAGCCTGTACCGGTCGGCACTGAGGCTGGTCAGCCCGGTCTGATCGCCCCGACAGAAGAAGCTCGGCGCGAACGGGCCACCACCAGAGCATTGCAGCGAGAGGATTCGAGAGTTCGCTTGCGCGACCTGAAGAGGGCGCGCGATCGGGAATCCAAACACTACGTCAATTGCCCGCTGGATTACGACACGAAGATGCGGCTGCAAAAGGCCGCCATTGAGAACGACGTGAAGATGACGGTCATCATGAAGGCGGCGATCGATCAGTTCCTCAAAGATAACGGCTATTGACCGATGATAGGCCGCGGGTTCCTCCTTGGCGTGGCCGTCGGCTGCGTCCTCGGCGTGTATATTGCTCCCCATCTCGGCCTCTCGACCATCGGTATGGGAAGCTTTTCAGAAAGCAACTTGCCTCAATTGAATATTCTGAGAGCCGTACCCGAAAAGGCTACGTGGCCGACAGACGATCAGGCCAAAGTCCAGCTCTTCGGACTATCCAAATGGGATATAAGTAAGCATGGCAACGGATCAAAAGTGATCATCAATCGTTGCATCCGAATTGCCGGTACCGAGATCGCTTGCGAGCTTGCCGCGCACTTCAAGTGGATCGAGGGCGAGACGCGAATTGAGGCGGTTTTTCATGGGAAAGACGGCGACTGGACGATGATAGCGGCAAAGAATCGGTGATTGCTTTTCTCGTCTGCTTCACCATTGTAATTGTCGGATTGTTGCCCGAATGCTCGGGCGCGAGCTGAAGCATTTCGCTTCGCAGACCCAAAGCAATGGCGATCGGAATCCCCCCAAATAGGTAGGGAAATCGCTATGACGCTTCTCAGGCCTCTGTGCGAAATTGCTTCACTGGTGCATGCTGACCGCTGAGGGGCGGTATAAATAAAGAAGGGTAAAGGTCGGTGACTGATGCAAAGAGCTTGATGCGTGCACGAGGTCTGGTTGAAACAACCGATCCGGAGTTTCCTAGGCCTGTCTTTCGCCAACCTGGGTTCGACGGCATTCTTACCGCAAAGGAAATGGACGAGAAGATCTCGGCCTGGCTCAAACATACACGCGAGGCCAAGGGTATCTCCCGCGCCGATGCAGCGCATTTGCTCGGACTGTCGGTAACTGTTTACGGCAGGTACGAGCGGTCAGAAAGTCGAATGACCGTCCCCCGCCTGATTCATCTCTGTGAGATCATGGGCTTTGTGCCCCTCGATATGCTCTTCGACACAGCGCCGCACTTGTGGGGCAAGACGCCAGAAGAAGCCGAGGAGCGCCGAACTCTGACGCGGCTTATCGAACGCCTGCCGCCCGAGACTATGCGCGATTTGATTCGGCTTCTGAAGCGCATGACCCCAGGCGAACAGTCGCCGGAAGCGGCTGCCTCCAGCATGAGCGAAAGCGGTTAAGCGGCCCGTCCTTCAAAATCAGTGGCCCGTGCAGCTAGGAAGAAAAACGGCAGCCGCCCCACTCCCGTTTACCACAGGCTCCGGCCTTCTCTTCGGCGCAATGTGAAAGCGCGTTCAGGCCTCCGCCTGCTTCGCTCCGCCCAAGGGCGGAGTGGAAAACGGAAGCGGCCCCGGAACTTTTCTGTTCAGGCGCCCCTCACAGGCGCCTGCTTGTCCAAAATGCCGGTGCCAAGAACCAACATCACAATGCATTCAGCACAACATTCGCAGACAGAATGACCATCCGAAATTCGTGCGTTGTTGCAATGCTGCCAGCTCACTCAAGAGACTCTGTGGCCCCAATTCCGCAAGGAAATCAAAATGAAGAACAAAGGACGTCAAAAACTGTCGATAATTAACGCTCACGCCACCTTCCTTCCGACCGAAATACCTGTTGATTACATGGACGGATTACAGTTGGTGACATGCTGCCGATTAATATTAGGGTTCTCTTGTGGAGTTATCGCTTGAGTGCCTCAAGAAGTCTATTTAGGCATCAGTCCGGCCGATCGAAGTGCATCCTCGATGACTTTCCGGATTTTACCAAATCGGGTTCATTTTAGGGGCTACCGCCCATCATCCAATATCGAACCTCCCATACGGGATTGATCTAAAAAAACGGCTGAGGCGCCACTGTCGCGGAATTCTCGCTGAACAGTGACTTTTGCCATCCTGCCGAAAATGACGGCGTGTTTTTAAGCGAAAACGGCAAAATCGTCCGGCTTGGAAGGATCCTGCCCATGCCTAGTTCAGTCGCGTGGCCATGCCCCAACTTCGCACAGGCCACGCATTCGCCCGCTCTGCATCCTCGACGGTAAAGTGGAACTCTTTGAAACGCTGCGCTTCCAGGAGACGCAGCAGGTCCGAAAACTGCCCCCGCGTCACGTTTAGGGATAGGCTCAGCGACGGGGGGCCCGCGTTTGCGAATAGCGATCCGGCATCCGTGTATTCGGTCTTCATGGGCGTCGGGGTCATAATCATTACAATACCGGGCCAGCGGAACTTCGGGCTCGGCATCAGCAAGGATGCAGGGATTACCATATAGGAGAACTCCACACTCTGACGCGGGGGCCCAGGCTGCACGACCTGCCCCAGGTTGACGCTGCCGCCGCCATAGATTTCGCCCTTCCACTCACCCGGCACCACGGGTGGCAACTTGAATTCATCCTTCCCTCGCGTGCGTCGTGCCATATCTTCCTCCGGCATGGCTGGACGAACAGAAGCCTTCAAGATCTGCCGGTCCAGGAACGGTGAAGCTTCGGTTGAGCCGCTGGCGGTGCGCACATCAAAAATGAACGCCAAACGTTCACCGACCGACGCCAATGATTGCTTCCCTTTATGCGCGCCGGAAGGAGGGTCTCGGAGAATGTCGGTCTGCTTGGCCATAGTGCAGGCGGCTGGTCGTGGCGAGCGCTTGATGCGACGGCACGACATGCCTGTCAGCGACAAACGGGTTTGTCAATGACCCCGGGACGCAGATATCCTCCCGGGATATTTGAATTCCTGCAAGGGTGCGTTGGGCCACACCGATTCTTCTTCAAGGTTGCGGCATGTAGCTGTTTTTGGCAGTTCTTTGTGCGCGAGGTCCGCAGCGCACCTTTACGACTTGATAGGTGGGGTTGCCACCAGGAGGGCAGCAGGCGCGTGGTGGCGGCGGTGCCGCAAAGCCCAGCTATGGTTCCGAGGCAGTATCGTGAGCAGGGCCGGCCTCGATGTATTCAGTGCCTACGCGCTCGAGTCTTGCTCCATCTCTATCAAGATTCCAGCGGCGGTCGGCGTAAAACTCAATGGCCTTGCGCATTTCGACTACGAGCATGTCGCCGTCAAACGCGTATTCACGACGGACAGCGGCAGCTTGCTCCTCTGAAAGGTTGCGGTGGGGGCGCAGAGTGATGCGGGCGATTGTGTGCCAGTCGCGGTCAAACGGCAGTTTCTCTTCCAGCGGCCTTGTCATGAGGCTGCTTCCAGGCGCAATCCGTTCGGGAACATAGTCGCGGTATTCGCCATGCTTGAAGCTATAGGCGCGCACATGAATGCGCGAGCCATCGGAGGCAAAGCGCGTCGGCGCGATCCATTGGGGCGTCTGATCGCCGGATGTCATGGATATGTATTGTACTTCGACGGCCTGCCGGCTTTCGATTGCCCGGCTTAGCAGAGCGAGGATCGCCGGATCGCTCCGCCGGGTCAGCGAGGGAAGCTCGTCGAAGCGATCAGAGTCGCTTGCCCGCAGCACTCGCTCCCATTCCCCCAATGAGGATTCGGGGGCGATGGGACGATGCTTCTCCTGCGCAATATAGACCTTTTTGGCGGCGTCGTAGCGCGGCGCGCCCTCTCGGGCCTCGGTTAGATAGGCCTTGAAGTCCAGAGCCGCCTGCGCCGTCGAAACCCCGAAACGATCCATCAGGTCGCGACGGTTTGCCGTGCCGCGCCAGGTGAAGCACTGATCCAGAAAGACCAGCCGCTCGCGCTGCGGATGCTTGAGAGATTCCAGGCTCATAACAAAGGGCTTGACTCCGATCGAGATATACGTCTAGTTTTTATACATATATTTTTTAGATGGATCAATAGTCATGAAAATTTTACACACAGGGGACTGGCATCTGGGGCGTCAGTTTTATGGGCAATCGCTCGAAGTCGACCATGACTCCATCCTGGATCAGGTGCTGGGGGCGGTAAGGACGTGTTCGCCCGATGTGCTGGTTATCGCAGGGGACATATTCGATCGCGCCTCGCCGCCCGCCACAGCGGTTCGCCAGTTCAATAGCTTCATCCGGACGGTTCACGCCGATTGCGAAACTTCGATTGTCCTGATCGCCGGCAACCACGATTCCGGTGACAGAATCGCTTCCTACGCCTCCCTTGCCGATCCGAAGCGACTGCTGATACGCGGCCCTCTTTCGCCCGAGGAGCGCCCCTTGATCCTCGAAGATGAATACGGGCCTGTCGCGTTTTCGGGTCTACCGTTCGGCAATGAGTTCTCGGCGCGGGAGTGCTACGGGAACGGCTCAATTTCATGTCCCGCCGACGTTGTCTCCGCGCAGGTGGCATGCGCCCGCGCTCATGTGCCGGGCAATGCCCGCTGGGTTATCGCGGCCCACGTCTTTGTCGCCAACGCGACCCCAAGCGAGAGCGAGCGCTCGCTGCAAATTGGCGGCATCGAGACCGTCCCATCCAGCGTCTTCGACGGCGCGCACTATGTCGCGCTGGGCCATCTGCACCGGCCGCAGAGCGCCGGCGGCGAACATATCCGGTATAGTGGCTCGCCGCTGGCTTTCGGCTTTGATGAAGCAGGTAGCAGCAAGTCGCTTACCATGGTCGATCTTGCCGCCGATGGGTCGGTGACCCTTCAGCAACTGCCGATCAATCCGCCGCGAGCCGTTCGCGTCCTGAAAGGGGAGTTCGCGGAACTCCTGGACATTGGCAGCCGCGAGCCGTCGGAGGATTTCATCAAGCTCGTGCTGACCGACAAGAAGCTCCTCATCGACCCGATGGGCAGGATCAGGGAGCACTATCCCAACGCGCTTGCGCTCACCTACGAGCGTGACGAGAGCGCGGAACCGATTTTATTGCGCGGCAGCTCCCAGGCCAGGCTCGACGATCCGGTCGCCGTGGTCGGCGAGTTTCTGAGCCAGGTGCGCGGCGAAGACGGGACGGATGACGAAATGGCGTTGGTAAGCTCCGCACTGGAGCAACTGAATAGCGTGGAGGAGCGGGCATGAGACCGATACGGCTTACACTTCGGGCCTTCGGCCCTTACGCGGGCGAGCAGGTTGTCGATTTCAGGGACGCCCTCGGCGCCGGCCTCTTCGGCATCTATGGCCCGACCGGATCGGGGAAGTCATCGATATTCAGCGCGATTTCGTTCGCATTGTTCGGTGAGCCCGCCCGGGACGACCAGGATGCATCGACTTTGAGGTCGGATCACGCGGATCCCAATTGCCTCACGGAAGTCGAGCTCATCTTCGAGCTCGGCGCCACGAAGTATCTCGTGCGGCGCAGGCCGGAACAGATGCGGCCAGCCCAGCGCGGCGGCAAGGAGACAAGGGAGGCGCATTGCGCCTGGCTTTTCGATGTCACCGGCATCCCCCTTGATGAAATCACTTCCGAAAACCAAGGCATCCCGATCGTGGAGAAGAAAGTCTCCGAAGTGCGTGAAGAGCTTGAGCGAAGGCTTGGTTACGGGAAGGAGCAGTTCCGCCAGATCGTGCTTCTGCCCCAGGGACGATTTGAGAAGTTTCTGGCGGCGAATACCAACGACCGCCTCGCGATTCTTCGCGACCTTTTCGATGTATCGCTCTACAAGCGGCTGACCCAGAAAATGAAGGACGAGGCGAAGGCCGCCGAGGAAAAGATCAGGGCCGACCGCCGGGCCTGCGAAAGCAGGCTGGAGCAGGAAGGTTTCGCGACGCTCGAAGACCTTTCGGCGGGTGCGCAGCAGGCGCAGGAGGAGCAGAAAATCGAGGCTGCTGCGGCGGAGGCGGCAAAGAGCAATGCGGCGCTGGCCGAGCAGAAATTAGCGGCAGCTCATGAAGTAGAGAAGGCCTTTGCCGAGAACGAAGCAGCGGCGCAAGCGCTGGCATCGATGGAGGCCAAAAGCAAGGAAATCGAAAAGGACAAGACTGTCCTCGGCGGGGCGCTCGTGGCCAGGAGTTTGAGCGATGTCGATGCCGTCATGCAGCGCGCGCGCACCGATCTGTCCGCAGCAAGCGCGACATGCACGAAGGCGCAGGCCGCGCGCACGGCGGCAGAAGACGCCTTGGGGAAAGCGGCCGCAGCGCTGGCGGCGGAACAGGCAAAACGCGGCGAGTCCGAAACCATGCGGGAGCAAGGCGCGGCCCTGAAGCGTCATCGCGAGACGCTGAGTCACGCTGACAAGAAGAAGACAGCGAAGGAGGAAGCAGCGGCTATCGAGCGCGACGCGGCAGCGGCCTTCGAAATCGCGCAGAATAACCATAGCGCGCTGGTTCGCGAACAAGCCGACACAGCAGCGCGGATCAAGACGGCGGAAACGGTGGCCGGGCAGCGGGCGACCCTGTCGGCTGCGGCCCAGGAGCTGAAATCAAAGCTCGACGCGGCGCTCAATTACGATCGAGCGCTCAAGGCGGTCAACGATGCGCGGGGTCACGTTGCCGACGCGCGCGAGGATCACGAGAAGAATTGCCGGGCGCAGGAAGCTGCGCAGCGCAACTTTGACGAGGCAGAGGCGGCGCTCGCGGGAGCGCAGGCGCAGCATCTTGCCGAAAAGCTACGGCCTGGAGAGGCATGTCCTGTCTGCGGTTCGCATGAACACCCTGCGCCTGCCCACGGCCAAGCGGAAAGTGCGGGGCGCGACGATGCTTTTACGGCGGCCCGCAAGGCGCTTGATGGCGCCCGCAATGCAAGCGCTGCCAGTGGCCAGACCCTTGCGGCGAAAGAGGCGACGCTTTCGGAACGACAGTCTCATCTTGCGGCACTGGTGAAGCCGGAAAACACTGTCGCCGAACTTCAGGAGCACAGCGCCAAGGTTCACAACGATATTGAAACTCTCGGCCCTGCGATCGATCTCGAAGCATTGCGTGGCGCATTGGAGAGGGTCGAAGGCAGGTTGCCGGAAGCGGGCGCAGCCGTAGAGAGCGCGCGCACAAGCCGCGATCAGGCAATAACAGGGCATGCCCTCGCCGCCCAGGCGCTGGAGGATGTCCTCGCGTCAGTTCCCGAAAACCTCAGGACGACGGATGCGCTTGAGGCCGCGATTACCGCTGCCGATGAAGAGATCAGGAAGCGCGATCTTGCTTTTGAGCAGGCGGTCAAGTCCGAGCGCGACGCCAGTGAGATGCAGATCGCCGCGCTCAAGGACGAGCAAAGCGCGGCGAATGCCCGCGACGCTGCGCTCGCCAAGCTGCAAGAGGCGGAAGAGAGTTTCGGCGGCCGCCTGGCCGCGAACGGGCTCACCCAGGAGCAATACGAAGCCCACAAGGCAAATATCGACCGCATTGAGGAGTTGCAGGCTTCTATCGAGCGCTTTGGACAAGATCTCCATGCCGCTCGCGACAGGGCCGCCCGTGCCGGCACCAATGTCGAAGGAAAGGATCGTCCTGATGTTGCCGGGCTTAGCGCCGCAGCCGAAGAAGCTACGCAGGTCAGGGATGGGGCCTTTCGGCGGGAAGCTTCCGCAGTTGCTCGCGCGGAATCTCTGGTAAAGCTTGCCGAAAGCATTGCCGGTGCATTGAGTGGCATCAAGAAGGCCGAGGACGCCTATGCACCGCTCGCGGCGGTCGCCCATGCGTTCAGCGGCAAGAACAACGCGAACATGGAGCTGGAGGCTTTCGCGATCGCCGCCATGTTCGATCTTGTGCTCGCTTCGGCAAACGCAAGGTTCAAACCGATGAGTGGGGGCCGGTACAGCCTGGAGCGCGAACGTGACGTTTCCAAGGGCGCCGGCAAGAAGGGCCTCGATATGGTGGTGCATGACGTGCATACCGGGCGTACTCGCGCAACCGCGACCCTTTCGGGGGGCGAGACGTTTATGGCGGCGCTGGCACTGGCCCTTGGCCTCTCCGACGTGGTGGAGAGCGTGAACGGGGGCGTTCATCTCGATACGATCTTTATCGACGAGGGTTTCGGAACGCTCGATACGGAGACGCTGGATCAGGCGCTTCAGACCCTTCAGGACGTTGTCGGCGAGAGCCGGGCCGTCGGGCTCATCTCGCACGTTGATCTTGTCCAGCAGGCAATTCCGTTAGGATTCCAGATCAGCAAGACGACGGGCGGCAGCCATATCAGCCAACGTCTTTCGTAGCTAAACAAGGGGTTGCGATAAAATGATCGCGGGCTAACATCGTCGGGCCTGGGCGAGGGATTTTATAAGTCGAAGCTGAAATATAAATGAGTAGAAATGTGGAAATGCCCACATGGATATTGTAGTTACTTTAGTGGTTCGTGAAATACTGTGCGGGGGGCACTATGACGGGCGCAATACAGGAAGAAGAGCCGGCCGGCTGGAACCCGGAAGCGAGCGGAACGCGCGTTCGGCTCCGCGATAATCCGGGCAGGCAGGGAACGACGACCGGAAGGGTCAAGAAGGCAGGCACTTTCCTGTTGGTCGAAGTGGATTTCGGCCCGAACGAAAAGCAATACAAGCGCTACGAGCTGCTGGAGCCCATCGCGGAGGAGGTGCAGATTTTTGATCTGCTTGAGGGCGGTTCATTCGGCGGTCCCAGCGACCTCAGGCGGGTTTTGACCTTTGAGAAGATCAAAGGTGAATTGACCAACGTCTTCTATTCGATGGAAGCCAGCAACACGGACTTCTATCCGCACCAGTTCAAACCGGTCATGCGGTTTATCGAATCCCCGATCGGCCGGATGCTGATCGCCGACGAAGTCGGTCTCGGGAAAACCATTGAAGCAACGTATATCTGGAAGGAAATCCAGGCCCGTCATTCAGCCAGGCGGCTGTTGATCATCTGTCCTGCCATGTTGCGCGAGAAGTGGCGCGAGGATCTGCGCAAGCGTTTCAACATAACCGGCGAAATCGTTTCCGCGAGCACGCTTTATGAACGGGTCAAGGACATCGCCAGCTACAGGAGCGCGGAGTCTTTTGTCTACATCACCAGCCTGGAAGGATTGCGTCCCCCCGCGAATTACGACGATGAGAATGTCGGCGGCGTCAGGGCGCAATTCGCCCGCATACTCGACCAGAATACGGCCAGTGAGGAGTTTGCCCTCTTCGACCACGTCGTCATCGACGAGGCCCACTATCTCAGGAACCCCTCGACCGCCAACAACCGGCTTGCCCGCCTCCTAAGAGAGGCATCGCATCACCTTGTGCTGCTGACCGCAACGCCGATCCAGATTGGCAGCGACAATCTTTACCAGCTTTTGCGCCTAATCGACCCCGATCAGTTCTACGATTCATTCCTCTTTGGGGAAATGCTTTCAGCGAACTCCTGCATAGTGCGCGCGCAAAGGGCGTTATGGCAGCAGCCGGCCGATATTCCCGCAGCGCTGAAGGCGATTTCCGAGGCGGAGAAGTCCGACTATTTCAAGAATGACGCCGTCCTTGCCCGCATCAAGGAACATCTTCGCGATGACGCCACCGATGCCGAAAGGCGCGTAGAGATTCTCCGGCTTCTGGAATCGCGCTCGCTTCTTTCCCAATACATGACCCGAAGCAGGAAGCGCGAAGTTCTGGAGCGGCGCGTCGAGCGGGCGCCTCAGGTTCTCAGCGTCAGGTTCAGTGCGGACGAAAAGCAGCTCTATGACCATGTTACCAGCCGCTTGCGCGATGAAGCGGCGGGCAAAACCGGCGTGTCGCTATTTTCGCTCATCGCTCGTCAGAGACAGATGGCGAGTTCGATTGTCGGCGCGCTCGAAAGCTGGGGCGACAAGGGCCTTATTGAAGAGCTTCTGTGGGAAGACTTCGGGATTTCGCCGCAGCTCCGTTTAGAGCCGCAGGGCAATAAAGATGGCGACGATGCTGTCGATGTCGCCCCGCCCGACATGGGCTTCAAGCACGAGCTTGGCGCGCTGGAAAAAGGCGATGAAAAATATCGCGCGCTCCAGCAGTTTCTTGCGAATGAGCTGAAACGGAATCCGCGCGAGAAATTCGTCATCTTTGCCTTCTATCGCGGCACCCTCAAATACCTCGCGCGCCGTTTGAAGGCCGACGGGATCAATGCGGCGCTGATCATGGGGGATATGGGTAAAGACAAGGACGATCTGATCCGGGCCTTCGCCCGATCGGACGGGCCGTCAGTCCTGCTCTCTTCCGAAGTCGGAAGCGAGGGTATCGACCTTCAATTCTGCCGCTTTATCGTGAACTACGATCTTCCCTGGAATCCCATGAGGGTGGAGCAGCGGATCGGCCGTCTCGACCGATTGGGGCAAAAAGCGGAACGCATCTCGATCATCAATATGGTCGTCGAGAACACCATCGAAGACCGCATCCTGATGAGGCTGTATGATCGCATCAACGTGTTCCGCGAGAGCATCGGCGATCTCGAAGACATTCTCGGGGAAGTGACCGAGCAGCTGCTCGTCAACCTGCTCGATCCGACCCTGACGGACGAGGAGCGCGAGCGAAAATCCGTTGAGGCGGAGCTGGCAATCTGCAACACGCAGCGGGAGCAGCAGCGCCTCGAGGAAGAGGCGGTCAACCTTGTCGGCTTTTCCGACTACATCCTCGACCATATCAGCGATAGCCGTGAAAAGGGCAGATGGCTCAGTGCAAGCGAGCTCCAGTCCCTCGTGGAGGATTTCTTCGCGCGCAATTTCCCCGGCACCAAATTCGAGGCCGTCACGGGCGCGGAGTATGCCTCGCGCATCACTCTTTCGGAGGAAGCGCGGCGCTCCCTGGGTTACTTCATATCGGAGGCGCGGCCATCGACGAGGACGCAGCTTCATCGAAGCGGCAGACCGCTCCTGTGCATTTTCGACCCGCGCCGCGTCGAGGAGGTTTCGAGCGAAGCGGAGTTCATCGAGCCAAGCCATCCCCTCATACAGTGGATACGCTTCAGCTACGAGGACGACCAACGCCAGCTCCATCGCGTCACCGCGATCAAAGTCCCGGCGCATGAGGCCTGCGTACCTCCAGGGGACTATGTATTCAGCGCCCACCGTTGGTCATTCAACGGCCTGAAATCCGATCAGTCGCTTGCCGTCAGGGTGAAGCCGCTGGGAAGCGACCGTACGTTGGGGGCCTCGGAGGCCGAGGCGCTGATTACCGCTGCCTCGCGCGTGGGTGAGAAGCTGCCGAACGCGGTCAACGTGCTTCCGGACATCGAGATCATCTGCGAGGCCGCCGTGACATGCGAAGAAGCGCTGGGCGACGCCTTTTCGGAGCGCCTTTCCGATTTTGAGGCGGAGAACACGGTGCGCTGCGATCAGCAGCGTACCAGCGCCGAAAAGCTCGCGAGCCGCCGCATCGAAGGCTTGAAGGCCCGCGTCGCCCGGTTTCGCGCGGAAGGGAATCTGCGCCCCGTTGCGATGACGGAAGGTCTCATCAGGAAAGAGGAGGAGCAGTTGAAGACCAAGCTTGATCGCGTTTTACGGCGGCAACAGGTCGATCCGACCATGATCCCGCTTGCGGCTGGCGTGGTGAGGGTTGTCTGACATGGCAAGCTGGCGTGACAGGCTTAAATCACTTCGCGAACGCGTGTTTGGCAGGGCGGAAGTTCCGCCATCCTCTTCCGAACCGGATGAAGGCGCGGCATCAGATAACGAACAGCCCGGCAATACGGCGTCTCCCCCGCTTGCGCAGGTCCCGCCTGCCGCTGCGGAGAAGGCACCCGCAAGCCGGGCAAGAGCCCGTGCGGGCAAAGCTCCGGCAACCGTCAAGTCGCAAGACAAGCTGGCGGGGGTCGTATTGAATGACACTCCGCCACGGAGCGCGCCCAAAGCAACACCGCTTGCCATCAATCTCGGCATTGATTTTGGCACGAGCTTCACGAAAGTCTGCTTTCGCGACCTCGGCAGTGAGGTATCGGGAACAGTTGCTGCCGGCAAGGCCGGCAAGGAAGCGCTTGTACCCTCCATTGTCGCAATCGGTTCCGATGGGCGGCTGTTCCTTGGCGACAGTGTTTCCGGCAAGCAACCCGCCGTCATCGTTCCTTACCTGAAGATGCGCCTTGCGGGCGAGCCGATCGGCGAACGCCTGCCAGAGTTCGAGGGGATCGACCTGAACAAGGCCGAATCCGTCAGGGCGCTTGCGGCGTGGTTTCTTGCGTCGGTGATCCAGCGTAGTCAGCAATGGCTTGCTGTCCATGAAGCCGACAGACTGAAGAATCGCGTTCCGGTCTGGTCGGCGAATGTGGGTGTCCCTGTCGAGCATTACGATTCACAAGCGCTTGCGACGTTTGAAGAAGTGCTTGGCGTCGCCTGGCTGTGGGTCAAAGACGACCAGGTGCCGAAGACGTTCCAGCAGGCGCTGTCTTCGTATGGGGTCACCCAGCCGCGCCTTGTGTCCGAGGTCACAGACTTTCATGCGGTGCCGGAAATTGCTGCGGCGGTGCAATCGTTCGTTATGTCCCGTGAAGCCGTGCCGGGCATTTATGTCTATTTCGACGTTGGCGGCGGCACGGTCGATGGCGTCGCGTTCAACTATTTGAATTTCCGGGGGGAACGCCGCATCAATTTCTATTCCGGCAAGGTCGAGCCCGTGGGTGTCTCCGCGATTGGAACGGCCCTTTCGAAAGGAACGTCCGCCGAAATTGACGCTGTGACATTGGAGGGACTGCTGAAGACCTGCGCGCCATCGGCCCTAGCCGAGTTCGTTCAAAGAATTCGCAGGCTCGTCGGTTATGTCATCATGACCGCGCGGCAGAAAGACGGCCGGAACTGGCAGGAAGACGCCTTCCAGAGTGCCGACTATGAGAGAAAGTTCATCGGCAAGCTATCGACTTCCCGCATGCGCCCATTGGTGGTTTTCATGGGCGGCGGCGGCTCGAAATCCGAGTGGTACAAGAATTCGATCGAATCCACCTACAAGGCCTTCCAACACCACAACGCAGGCGTTCCACCGTATAAGCTGGTGGAGGTTCCCCGGCCCAAGGACTTCATCATGCCGAAAGGTAGCGCCGATGAGTTTACTCGCTTCGCAATAGGGTATGGTCTGTCTTTTCCCTTTGGCGAAGGGCCAGACATTGGACTCCCGAGCCAGTTCGGCGACGCCGAGAAGCCACGTCAGTGGAGGGCTCCCGGCACGGTTGACTATGCGGATAGCAAAGACGTGTACTGCTGAACCGGAAGGCGGGGTTTGGGGAGTAGGGATGACAGAATTGTTGCTGCCGTTTGAAGACCTGCGGATAGAGCTTCCCGACTACGTGAAAGAGGATGGGTCAGCAGCTTCTCAGCTCATTCTCGCGAAAGAGCCATGCATTCTTCCGGCGGAAGACCCTGAAGAGCGAGGGCAATGGCATTGGACAACGCACCGAATGTTTCAAGAAGCATCTGGTGTCGATTTTCGAACAGATTGGCCAACCGGTTCCCCGATCGCTTCAAAGCTCTTGTTAGCCGCTCTAAGGGATGCCGAACCACGCCGCTGACCGGCTCCGAAGAGCGACCCCAGACCGCCTTCACGCCCATAATCTGATCGAGTGACCCAGCCACCTCTTCGAAAGTCGGCATACGCTGCTCTCTCCGCTCGAGCTTTAAGAAAAGGTGCTCAAGCGACCGTACCACCCGCGGCACGGTATATGTCGACCTTCGTTTCCAAGCACTTCCGCAAGCTCAAATCGTGCGACCCCACCTCGAACCAACCACCGGGCTTCTGGTAGAAGTCGAGACCGCGACCAATCTTAACGACCCACCCGTTGTCGATCCTGATCTCCCGGTCATGCAAATTGGCGTTGAGATTTATTTCCAGCAGAACATCGAGCTCTAGCAGGCTCTGCTTGAGTTCTTCGAGCTTTTCGGAAATGTCGGCGAGTTGCGTCTTGTCATCGTAGCCGGTTATCAGCGTTATCTTCTTCGCGACGCTGTGACGGAGGACTGTTTCACAGAACCTGACGAAGTTCTGAATTTGATGCGGCATGCGAATGTAGGGGTCTTCGATGACGACCGACTTCGCGCCGCGCAAATATGGGCCAAGGATCGACTCATAACTATGACCGGTGTCGCCATAGAGGATACTAAAATGCTGCTCCCTCAACTCAGGGGCACCCTTATCGGGCACGATTGACGGCATGTCCGTCGGCTCGACCGATGGCGGCGGGCTTTCTGACCCAGCTGGCGAACTCGGCATTTGGCTCTCGGCCACCGCGTCTTCCCCGCTCTGCCGCAGGCGGCGTCGCGCGGGCTGCTGGGTTGCCTCGGCATTCTTGGACTCAGGGCAATATACAATGACCTCTTTCCCGGCCGCATCAAAATAGGAGAGCCCTATCTTCGCAAACTCGTCGTCCGGTTTGCGCTTGTTCATCTGCTCCTTGACGCGACGCCGGCATTCGACCGCGTAGGAGACGTATTCATCAAACTCCTCGTCGGCCGGGGGGCCGTTGGGATGCAGAATTTTGAGGAAAGCGCAGATTGTCTTCTTGATGCCTTTCTCGTCTCTGCCTTCGACAGATTTGCCCAAGCGAACGCGGCGGCTGACTTCCTCGTATCGATTGGTGTGCTTAAATTGATAGTGGAAAGCCTCCGCTAGGTAGTCGGTGATGAAGCCGTATCGGTTCGTCAGAAAGGCGCTGCTGTTCTTGGGCATTTCCCAGCCAGGGATGTAGGCTGCAAAACGATCCATCACGGCAAGATCGAGCTCAGGCGGCAAGGGCTGGAACAGGTCGTACTCAGTAGAGTTGACAACCTGCTGCACAGACAGATCGATGTTGCCGACAAAGCTCAAGCTCGCATCGGCAATGATCTCTGCGCCGCGCGAGAAACGGCCATTCGCCATGAAGTCCTTCATGATCTGAATAGTGTCAGGGTCACGGACCTTGATGCCGCCCACTTCGTCGAAAGCGACGGTGTCCCAATAGCCAACCAGGCCAACTTTGCGGCGCGCGTTATTGTAGAACAGCGTTGCTTTAGTTGCCTGCCCCCCTGATATTAGCGTGGCGTATGGCGAGAATTCGCTGAAGAAGTACGATTTCCCCGTTCCGCGGGGACCAAGCTCAATATAGTTGTAGTTCGGCTCCACCAACGCAGCTAGGCGCGCTATGAAATGCATCTTCACACGGTGGTCGAGTTTTGAAGGCTCCAAGCCGACCGAGCGCATGATCACGTCAATCCACTCGTCGCGACTGAAGCCGTTTCGTCCTTCGGCGTAGCGAGCAAAATCAAACCGCGACAGCTGAATCGGGCGCAAATCCTCTATGTAGAAGGCGTAATTATCTTCCTCGATATCGTTATGCGTAAGCGTGACTTCCGCCCAGATTCCGCCTTCGAGCAGCCGGTCATTGTCGCGGTAGAACTTTTCGCCTATCGCAATCCGCTGAGAGTTGAAGTTCTCTAGGGATGCCCAGTGCCGCTTCTCCTTCTCGACATAGCGCACATGCACCTTGTCGATGAAGCGGTGACTTCCTTTCGTTGCGACCTTCGACTGCGCGGCATTTGCCTCATCGGGGCGGACGTAATTGTCCTGCAGGGTCGCAAGCACGGCCTCCATGCCGGCATCGATCTCTGCCTGGCTGTCGCTGGCGCAGAAGCGCGCCAGGAGAAACTCAAGAACGAACGTCGGCACGTTCGTCCCCTTCTTAATCCGATGCAGGAGATCTTTGCGGACCACCTTTCCATCGAAAGCTGACAGGAGCTTCGTATCCAGTTGGTCGTGCTCACTCATACGGTGTAGTCCGTTTCAAGGGTAAGGGTGAAATAGCTTGCCAGCGTCGTCGGGTTGAGAGCCTTGACCACGAACTTGCCCTCAAACTCCCGGTCCATGCCCAGGGCGATCTGCTTACAATCACCGGGCATAAGGGTGATTGTATGGGTGGCGGGGTTCACATCTGCGCTTGGCCGCGGTTCCCCCACGACACGGCCCTTGGTGTCCTGAGCCTCCAATAGGATTTCAACGCTGATATCGCGCGAGAACATATCGTCCGAAATCAGCGCCACCTCGATGACCGGCACGCGCGTCGTGATGCGAGTCGCGCCATTGCGATAGCTGAGCTCGACCGAAGAGCGAGAGACAGCCGCTTGCCCTCCAGAATCCAGTCGCGCAACGAGCACTGGAACTACAGCCTCCGCGAGGGAGGCGCCGCCATGGAAGTAGAGGTGACCGTTGCTGTAAGGGGCCATGCTCCGCGGCAGCGCTGCTTGCGATGCGTCGGTGCGGATGCCAATCCGCTCAGCGGCCACGACAAGATTATTGCCGTCCTCGTTACCCGTGCCCAGAAGCATACGATCATGGGCATTGACCACCCATTTCCCGAGCGGCTTGGCGCAAACATCACCATGATCCGCCTGCGCATTCAGGAAAAAGCCGTGATCGGTCGCAATGACAGCGTCGTTGAACCCCATGCCCTTTAGCTTGTGAAGCGCATTGCGCACGAACTTGAGCGTGGACGGAATTAGCCCGAGGGTGGTCTCCGGATTGTTTTCGAGCTGACTGTCGATCTCCGTTGACCGCAGCACCAACAAATCCACGGTGGCTGGGATCTTGGGCTTACCGCGAACGAAGTCCCCAAGGGGCATTTCGCTGAAGCGATCACCGAATTTCTTTCGAAGAACGTCCATGCGGGCGGCAACATTGGTGACCGCCGCACCCCCGAGCTTAGGGACAAGCGCCTCGGTTTCCGTAGACAGCGTCAGCTGTGACCGGGCATCAGGAAGCAAGCTTGCCATGCCGACCGGTGTTATCGTGGGCAATTGCGCGTAAGCGGCATGGAGCTCGACCGGCCCGTCTTCCGCCAGCATCTTTTCCAGCGCGACCCCGAGTTCGTAGCGCAGAGCATCGACTAAAATGTACGCCACGCGACGCCCTGCGTCCTTCAGACGCGAACCCACAAAGCGGTCGAATGTTTCAGCATTCGCAAGCCGCTCCGCTGGCGGCCAGCCGGTTATCGCCAGGTGCTTCATGAAGATTGTTTGCACCTTCTCAGCCAGCCGGCGATAGCGCTGGCGAGATTGCTGAATGACCTCATGCATCGTGCCGTGGGGATCAATGAATTCCCCGACAGCCTGCTCAAACTCTCGATGCAGGCGATCGACCTCGCGCAGCGTAGTCACAAAGAAGTCGATCAGCTCTGACTGCGTGCGCGCGTGATCTGCTAGTTGCCGCTCATAATCATCGCAAGCCTCGATGAGATTGAGGCCCGACCTGACCAGCTCCCACTGCGCCTGGCTCTCACCCTTTCCAAGCCAAACCGAGCTCTTGTGCCGTGCCAAAACCTTGCGGGCCGCGTCCACATCTCCTGTCGTGATCCCTTTGATCGCGACATTGAGGTACGTGCGCTCTTCAAACGGAAACGTATCACGCTCCCCTAGATCTTCGATCGAGGCACACTGCCTCTGGAGATCGAGCTCAGCCTCTACGGTTTCTGCACGCTCGATGTAGGCCGACCGCCAGCGTGGATCATTGCGCAGGCGCTCGCAAACATCCTCGACCACGGGGCGCGCCTCAACAGGCGCGTGAGGTACGCCCATTAGGGACGCCGGCAACGCCCCTGGCAGATCGAAAACGAACTCACTGAACAGAACGAAACGCCAAAGCTCATCGGCTAATGCGCCCCACGTCTTGCCGCGCGTCTTCACTGCCATCGATAACGTTGCGCGGAGGAACTCGCGCGCTTCGTCGGACCAGCCTTCCTGCCGCTTGAGCTCAGCTGACTGCTTTTCGCTTGGCACGAGAAGAGCGGTCAGAATTTCGCGCCCTGACTCGACACCCAACGCGGCCCGAAGGTGTGGCCAGCTGGCGCCACCGCCGATGGCATCGATAACTGAGAATGCAGGCCCTGACGGCGTAGCAGAGAACGCCTTTCGTATCTCGGTGAGATGATCCGGACGCGCACGAAGGCAAAGGCTCAGATATTCATCGCCATCGTCTTGCGGAAAGACCGCGCCGCACTTCCAATATATGGAAAACGGATCAACCTGCATCGCCTCGTCAGTGGCGGGCTTTCGGGCGGGAACATAGATGAGCACGCCCTCAACCGCGGGGTCGGGCTTGCCAAGATCAACAAGGGCAGTGAGGGCCGCCTGACGCGCCTCAATTCCACTCTCGGACGCATCCACGATAACGACCTGGTCGCTGGCCAAGCTAAGGCATTGATCGCGATAGCGATGCTCCGGATCATAAACGACCATGCAGCCCGCCCGCCGAAGACGCGGAAGAAGGATTTGCTCCTTGATGAAATGTGAAATGCTCATCAGTTCAAATCTCTTCTAAATATCCATAATCATTGACAATATCTTCGGCACAGCTCGAAGAGTGAAAGAAACAAATGAGCGTTGCAACACTATATTGCATCCTCATTCTACGCCGCCTTTCTTCTTCCTCTTGCCATCCTCCGCCAATGAGGCGGGTTCATAGAGCTGTTCGCGGTCGTGCGCGATGGCGAGTGACTTGTCTGTCTTGCACTTCTCGCGCACGCGGTCCGGCCAATAGGCCATGGCGAGCTGGGCCCAGTCGTATTCCCCCTTCTCAAGCTTCGTCCACGTGTCCTTCAACACCTTCTGCCAGGGCTTGTGTTGGAACAACTGCCACAACGGCGCGGCAGTGATCTGGACGCCGTCGTCATGGTTCGGACGATAGGTCGGCGCGATCTGCAGCAGGGTATCGCGCAACTCGATCAGTTCCAGCTCCAGGCTCTGCAGCCCTTCGAAGGCCTTCTCATCGTCTCGCGAGCGGGCCGCGCCTTTGTCGCGCAGAGCGGCGGCATCGCGCGCAACCTGCTTCAGGTTCGGTTCCACGAAGTCGTTGACGGCGGTGTAGAGCGTCTGGCTGGTCAGGCTCGGGTAATAGAGCCAAAGCGTGTAGCTGCCCGAGCTGGTCGACAGCGGCCAGTAAATCGGCGCTTTGCGGCGGCTCTTGCTATACTGCCTCAGGTGCAGCGGGAAAAAGTCGCGCTGCAGCCAGCGACGCACGTCGCCCGGCACCTCCGTATCGACTCGCGCAAGAAGTTCTTCGATCAGCCGGGCCAGATCATCAGGGTGACCCCGGTCGTCGACCAGGATGCCATTGTGGGCATGAAACGGCGCGGCGCCGTCAGGCAACATGCCCGGACTCTTGGCTGGTAGCGGATCGAACGGGTCCGGCTCGGGCGGGGCGTCGCGTTCACCCGTCGCCAGTCGCCAGTCGAAACGGCCAAATGCGACGCCAACAGCCCAGCTAAGTAGGCCGTCGGTTTGGTCAATCTCGGTAGCACCGTCACCGTCTTCGTTCTCGTCTGCGTCCTCACCGACGTCACTGACTTCTCCGACAGGTGAAGTGGATGGAGCCCTTGCTGCGACACGGTCAACCTCGCTGAATCCATAGAGCTCGAATGCGATCTCGTCGATCCCCACTTGTATCTCAGCCAGCTCGGCCTCAATGGACGGCAGGTCATAGCTCCCAACTCGTACGCGCAGCGCGGCCGGCAAATGGAACGCATGAGAGTTCTCCTCTGTGGTATCCAAGGCGCGCTTGAGCGCCCAAGCACGACGCGCCAACTGCACCAGCTGTTGTCTGCGATCGTCGTCGGGAGCTGGAAGTGGTGTTGTCTGAATTACTCCAACTTCGAACGAGTGAGCTGCGCCGCCGGGCCGCGCGTCAGCAGCGGCCAGCTGAACCTCGACAAGCTTGTGGAAAGCACTGCTCAGAGAAATTGCCAAAGCCCAGAACAGAACGTCTTCGTTATCATTATAAGCAATTACTGCGGGGCCTTTGTCGCCGAATATGCAATTTCTCGGCATAACTCTCATTGACAAACGGCTCTTAGTTCTTCGTGACCAAGTCAGGCCTGGCCGGAAATAAAGACCCTTACTGGGTACTATTGCCGATTTATACGTCTTTGTAGTGACTCTCTCCGCCTCCAAATAGGCGCCGTCCTTGAGCCAATCTACAACAAGGTATACGTCTGCGTAATACGGCCGGAATTCGCCGCCCTTTGGGTGCACCATCCATCGACCAGTTTCCAATTTCACTTCGCACCAAGATCTTAGGAAGCGGAAATCATCATTGGAATTTACGCCTCGCCTTGGTAGAAATCCCGTTGCCGCACTCTCGAATGCTTCGTGCTTCTTGAAGGTGTTTCGCACCGAATCGCCTACCCAGTAGGCAAATGAAGCACCAGGGAAAGTTTTGAATGTTTCCGTATTTGCGGGAAATATTCGAGAGTCCTCAATTCCGTTCCGAAAGCTTCCCACGATTTCATCGAGAGCGTAGTGTTTATCTGTTGCTTCTAGAACACGAAGAAATACTGTCATTATCTCTTCTCCAGTGCGTACGCAGCTGCTTCTACTAACGCATCATCCATGACGCCCAAGCCCAAGTCTGCCATAACCTCTGGCTTGGCGACGCCGAGAACTATGTCTTCCCGCCAAGCGGCGAAGCTCTTCAAAAAGAAACAGGTGCGTGATGTTATGGCGCCTAGGCGGCTGCCAGCGCGCATCATCTCCAAACCGCGCTCGACAAAAATTGCAAGCAAGTCGTTCTTGCTTGAAGGATAAGTCTTGATCAGCTCTTCTTTGGTGTTGGCCGCCAGAGCGCCGAAAGGCGGATTCATCACGACTACATCGAACACTTCCCGACAATGGTCGATCATCCGCAGCCCTTGCAGAGCGTCGTCGGCAAACAGCCGTCCCTGATATGTGGATCGCGCCGCGCGGGCAAAATCCGTAAGCGCTCCGCGCAGCCGCGCCTCGGCCTTCTGCCACTGCTCCATATCTTCAGCGCGAAAGAGGGCACCATGCTCGCCAAAGACCTTGCGGATCAGCGCAGGCAGTTCCTTTTCGACCTTCAGCAACACACCAAGCTCGGGCAGGCCCTTGAGCATGAACAGCGTCTGCTCGAACAGCTCGGCATCTAGGGGGCCCAGTTCCTCCATGAAGCGCTTGCGCAGGTCCACCTCGGCCGGCGGGGCCACCGCCGCCACCACATGGCCCTGGCCCACCTGCGGCCGGTCCTTAGACTTCACGCCCGCCTCATGCCAAGCCCGCTGCGCCCGCAGCCACAGCGCCAGCGACGCGATCTGCGCCGCCCGCGGGTCGATATCGACGCCATAGATGTTGTGCTCGATGATCAGCCGCGGCACGTCGCGCAGCAAGGCATCCAGGTCGACATAGGTTTCCAATAGCGGCTTCAGATCAGGGCCGCCGCCGGTTTCCCGATCCAGCGCGGCGGGCCCATGGGTCTGCTCCCACTCCCAGGTCTCGCGGTAGATTTCCTGGAACAGGTCGAAAGCGTAGAGGCCGAAATGCATCGAACCGCAGGCGGGGTCGAGAAGCTTGATCGTACGCGGGTCGCGCAGGCGTCTGGCAGACTCTGGCTGCTCATCCGGTTTCACCAGCAGATACTGGCAGCGGTCGCGCAGCGAGGTTTGCCCGCCCGTCCAGTTGAACCAGAGCCGCCCCAGCGTATTGTCGACCAGGAATTCCACCACATAGCGCGGCGTGAAGAACTGGTTACGGACGGCGAGCTCTCGACTGTTGCGCGGCGCCTGGGACGCCTCGCGCATCGCTTTGCGCTCTTCCTTCGAGTTAAAGTACTGGTAGATCCAGCCAATCGTCTCGTCCTCAGCCCAAAGAGGGTCGATCTCCCCGTGATTAATCAGAGTCAGAAGTTGAACGAGCGCCACCTCGCGAGGGAACAGTCGCCCTTGCGGTGAATAGCGATCAAAGAGAGCTGGCAAATCCTGCGATAGCTCGTCAAAGACGCTCAAGAGATACGTCCGATAAGCATCCCCGGTTTCGCCAAGGCCGGCGCCAGCTAGCCGGGAGTAAAGTTGAAAACCTTTGGCCTGGTAGCCGTTGCCGACAGACTCGATTAGCAGCCCGCGCGCTTCTGCCATACGTAGCGCCGCCAACCGGTTGAGGACGGTGAAGGCTTGTTCGCGCACGATCCGGTCAAGGCCGGCAGTGGCATCCGTGCCGGGGCTTGCGCAATAGTGGGCAAGCGTATCGCGCAGGATGCGCGCCGTTTCCCGCTGCGCGTCGGTCAGGTGACGCAGGTTCTCTATCGGCGTGACTGTGCCGGACGCGGGATCAAGCCCGTAGTCGAGCTGCAGCTGGCGGGTGAACTCCTCCTCTAGCGTTTTGCGCGCCTCATTCACAAATCGCTGCAAGCGATTTCGCGTCGCCTGATCGAAAGCCATAATTACTTCTCTCCCTCGATGATGAGGGAGAGCTCGACGTCCCGATAGGCAGAGAACTGGCCCCGTAACTGATTAAGGCGCTGAATGAGGGATTCCAAGTCGGCGAGGGTCGTCAATTTCGCCGGCAGCGGAACTGCTTCGGTGAGCTTCTTGGGACCATCCTCAGCCATGCCCTTCTGCTGCTGCGCTTCGCGCTGCAAAACACGCTCTTTTCCCTGCCGCTGGATGGATCGGCGTAGGTCATCAATCGTGCTGTTGATGTCATAGTTGCGGGTCAAGAGCCGCTTCAAACCGGCGAGATCATGTCCTACGCTGAGCTCCAAGGCATCGAGCCTAGCGGCCACGTTGCTCCGTTCCTCCTGCGTCAGCTCATTCCATTCCGGTACGCGCTGTAGATCATCGAGACCGTCCTTAAGCCGCTGCTTCTGCTGCTCCGCCAGCGTGGCGACCGCATCCCTTACACGCGCCTTGGTCTCCGTCAGCTGCGTGCTGAAATCCGCCGTATGACGATAAAACTCATCCGTTGCGATCCAATCAGTCACCGACTTGAGAGCATCCTCCGAATCTCGGCGAAGGTCGCCGGGAATGCCGGTGTCCGGCAGCTGACCGATCTCGCGGCAGTGATCCTGAAGGTCGCGGAGGGTCGTTTCGAGCCCGTTGTCGAGAGCCCGTTTGACCTCATGGGTCCACTTCAAGTTGTTATAGATCGATGAGTCCTCAGCCCCTAGGCGCTGCGGCGCATCGGACGCATCTGTGAAGAGAATGTCGGCAATCTCCTGGTTCATGCCTTTGACGCGGTCACTACCGCCGAGCCCGAGGCGGCTGAGACGCTCCGAAAGAGTCCCATACTCCAACTGGAACCGCGTGAAGTGCTTGGCCGTCGCCTTACTGATCTCCTGTTCCAGCGGAATGACGACGTCCCCGACGAGGTCGGTTAATCGCTGTGCCGCTCGGCCCAGGGTTTCGTTCGAGGGCCGCTCATGGCGAAGCGAAACGCCGACCTGGCGGAAAGAATTGTTGGTTTTGAGCGCTTCAATCGCTTGGGGGCCGGCCGCGGTGACTTCGCGCCCTGACACAGTGAGCTTGATCTCACCCGCCATCAGCATGGCTGCCAAGATGTAGCGGGTCGTGTCAGGCGACCAGCCGAACGGATCGCTTGAGAAATCATCCAGCAGCCGCTTACCGTTGGCGATCCCGTGGCGATCTATGTAGTCGCGGATGCTGATCATCGCGCGGTGATCCGTGCGGAAGCTCGCCTTTCCAGCAACGGTCTGCACCAACCCTAAAGGATCAAGATTGCTTGCAAGGGCGGCAGGGTTCGCCGCCTTGACGAATCTCTCTGCGTTGTCAGTGGAGACGCGGACGGGGGCTTCTGCGTAGCGGTCGAAGACCTCGGCAGCCACCTTTGCCAGCAGCTTTTTCGATGCCTCTAAAAGATCAGGATCAAGCGCAGCAGCCGCTGTTGCCTCTCCGCGAAAAACGAAAGAGCCGGCCTGCAACGACTGCTTGATCTTGCTCTGAAGTTGGAGCGCCAACTTGGCTGCGCGCTCCAATTGGCCGGCGCAATAATCCCTGATTTCCTGCTCAGGATCATTGCGATGAAGTTCAGCGATGCGCTGGCAGCGATAGATCTCCCCATTCAACTCATCAATGTCGGGATTGGTACGCGCGACCAAGCCGATCACATTGCGGTTCTGGCGGCCCCGCGAGTCATCGAGCATCCGCGTGCGCGCCGTTTCTGCGTCGTCTGGCTTAACGAACTCAACGACCGTCTGAATGGCGTTCTGATCTCCCGATACGCTGGTGACGGCGCTGCCGGACTGGAGTTTTAGCCCCGTAGCAACGGCCATCGTTCCCTGGAGAGTGTGGCGCGGTAAGGGGTCGAACACCTCGCGCAAGTTCGCGGCGAAAATGCTCTTCAGATCGACAGTTCTGAGGGCGATGCCGCCCCGCTCTTCCTCGATGTCACGCAAGCGCTCACTCAAGAAGACGAGATTGCCGTCCTTCTCGCCAAGCGGCACGCGCACGTTGGCAAGCATCTCATCGACAGCTTTCTTAACGTCCTCAAGCCGCGAAGGCGCGGTCACGCCAGGCTGCATCAAGGCCGCAACGTTCTGGGCGGTCACCGGCAGGTTCCCCAGAATTTGAAGAACGGCGATGGTCTTAGCTACCTCTAGGTGGAGATCGCTCCCAAAGTACTCGATTTGTACCTTGCCGACCGATTGATAGATTGAAGGGAACGCGCGCCTGATATCCTTCTCTAGATCGTCAAAGAGCGTCACGGTTGTAGCGAGCCAGCCAACCGGATTGTCCGCCATAGGCTTCGATCCACCTTCGCCTTTGAGAACGTCTTGAATGACTTTGATTGCTGAACGCAGGCCGATGCCGCCTGTCGACTTCGCCAGAGCTCCCAACAGGTGGAGGAGGATATCGAAATGAGCCGGCAAGAAGGGATACAGATTAATAAAGCTCTCGCGGCTGAAATCGGCGTCGTAGTACTTAGCGTCCTGAAGCTTCGTATTGTGGCGCAGCGCCTGACCGTGCGTATCAAACATCTTGCCAAGCTCAGCCGCCCCGGCTGCGGATTTTCCGAGAAGGCGCCGATAGCAAATTTCCTTGATGTCGTTCGACTCAAGGTCGATTTGAATCGGAAAGCGATCCTTCAGCTTAAACAGCTTATCGGAATTGAGCGCTGCTCGAGGGTCGTCCTCCGTCAGCGTTTGCTGCGCGGTTGAAATGATCCAGACCTTGCCGTCCCCCAGCCGCTTCAGATTTTTCGCAAGCCCGTCGAGATTGAGGATCAGGTTGTCGCGCGACGCTACATATTGACCGACTTCGTCAACGACGAAGATGATGTTCTCTTTGCCGCTCTTTTCACGGACGATGTCGATCATCGCTTGAACGCGCTGATCTTCAAATTCGTAGAAACCTTCGGTGCTCGAAGTGAAGGATTTAGGTTCCGGAAACAATGCCGGATACATTTCATGGGCAATCTTAGGAATAAGGCCGTCAATGGCGAGAGGGTTGTTCTGAACCCGCGCCCAATTCGCTCCTTTGAAGGCGCGAGCGACATGCTCCTCCAGTTCTTGCATGCGGCCATCTTTTTCGACCATGCGCTCGAACGCGGCGACCTTCAGGTTCCGAGAATAACCGGCCCATTGTAGGACTTTGAAATACAGAACCGTTGAGACGTCCTCCATCGTGGCGCCGGCGAGCATCTCGCTTGCCAGATCAAGCATCACGACAGCGGCAGGGAATCGTTTTGCGACCGTAGCGAGCAGCGCTTTGGTTTGGGCCTTGTTAAGCCGGTCCTGAAGGTGATTGATGAAGGGTGTTCCATCGATGGTGCGTTTGTCATCAAACGCCATACCGAGATACTTCGTGAAAGAGCTCTTGCCCGACCCATAGAAGCCGGAAACCCAGACGCCGATTTCGTTCTCTCCCCCCGCTTCCATGGCCAGCTGCATACGATCCAGCAGCTTACGGAATTGCTCTTCTATGCTCTCCGTAACGACATACTCGGAGATTTCCGCCTTCAGGCGGTTTTCCTGCGAAGCGCCATAGCTAATGACCTTCTCAATGTTTCTTTGGATGTCTTTGCTCGGATCGAAAAGCGCGCGGATCGCCATGTTCATCTCACTGCATCAGTTCGTTCACCCGCCCACGTGGACGGAACGGTAATTGCCATCTTCGGGGTAGAAGCCCAGAAACTTCAGTCGCGTCTTGCCAGTCCTCACTCCGGGATAAAGGAAGACTGTCGGCACATGGAATTTTCCCTGCAACTGGCTCTCGATTGCGCCGATGCGCATAAAGGGATGTAGCGCTTCCAGGTCTGTCACCAAAACTAGCCCGTTGGGCCTGCCTTCGTGTTTCGTCAGAACCGACTCAAGTCGCGATAGCAGGCCGTTGCCAGTAGCGATGATATCTGCAAGCGCTTTGTTCGAGCGCTGCCAGTCGAGCGGCGCCGACTTATCCTCGGCCACACAAAGCTCCCAAAACGGATCGTCTCTAAGGAGAGCCCACAACTGCTCCGCGATCGAGAATACTTCCACTTCCCACTGATCCTGCCGAAGCTTCGAAACCCAAGCAGGCGTTTGCCGCTTGACGTCCAGGATCTGCTCCGGCGGAAAAACGAGGTAGAAGATGGGCTCAAAACTAGCGTGGCCGAGTTCTCGGCCCTGCTTTATGCGCTCGCGCAGCTCGTCAAAATCAGCTCTTAGAGATGACATCGCAAAGCGCCTCCATGCTTTGGTGCTTCCAGCCGATACGCACGACGTCACCAGCTGCTTGGACGATGAGGTGACCTTTCAATGACAGGCGCTTGAGCTCATCGATGACATCCTCTCGGCTCATCCCGAAAAGCTGCCAGTCCTCATGCGTTAATAGGGCGTTGTCCCCCAGCCCCTTCAGATGCAGGTCATAGGCAAGGTAAGCGGACGCCGTAGGCGTAACGCGGTAGGGTAGAATGCGCCTGTTTGACCTGAGCCCTTTTTCCAGGAGCCCGTAGTCAGCACAGGAACCCGTGAGATAGGCCGCTACTCTCCGGACGGTCGTCTCGGACCAGCGCTTTGATGTGCGCCCATCGTCGATGGCGCGCTCAACAAATGCGCGCGCATCCTCGGTGCTGATTTGCTGGTAGCCACCCGCATAGCGGGACCAGTAGACATCTCGGATGAAGTCTCCCAGGATAGGGTTTGCTCGGCTTGTGAAGAGTAACATAAGCTGCATGAGGTCAGCCACAGGGACGAATGGCGCCAGCATTTTCAGATGAGCGGCTGGGGAGGCGTCCGAGACCAGGTAGCGGGGCGCGAAACATTCTGTGACGATGTTGCGCAACCTCCGCGCAGTGATAGTAGGGAAACTACCAGACTCCCTTGCAACTTCTTGCAATTGCCCCGTGCCCATTCCGGGTACCCAAAGGTCCAGGAGGGCCTTGGTCTCAGCAACCAACCCCAATCCTGCCTGAAGCTGCGTTGTGTACAGTGCGCTGGCCACGTTACGCTCGCGTCAAATAGGGAAAGGCCTTGATCCCCCGCTCGTAGGCGGACGCATAAATGCCAGCCATTTGCACAATGACATTTGACGTGCGCACCGCGTCGATGCTCCCTAGAGAAACGGGGCCATCTGCGACGGTTTTGGATGGGCCGCCTATCGCGCGGAGCATATCTAGTGCAACGTCTTTGTTTTGTATGAATTCATCTTGGGTCGTTCGACCCTCATCTCCAGCTAGAGCCGTGTGCAGATCATCTTCTAGCTCTTCTGGCAGCCGAAATATGTGATAGGAGCCGACACTTAGGCTCTCGTCATGCACGAGCCGGGCCGCTTCAGCCACGCCGTGATATTTGGCAACATGGCTGGTGCGCGGGAAGACGGGTTCGAGAAACGCCTGACTTGCCGGTTGGTAGAACGAGGTTTTCCACCATCCAAACTGATTGATCTCACCGAGATAGCCGACAAGAAGTCGGACTTTCAGCAGATCATTCAACGGGTCGTTTGGCACTGTAATCTCCTTACCAGCACGCATGCCGAGCTTTGTAAGGGAAGCGCAGGTCTCTCAATCGATCATCGACTTTGTTCGCCTTCATCGCGCGCCCCCCTTACCACTCTCAGCAACTGACCGGCCCGTCGCGTGAAGCCTTCTCCGTATCTTGCAGCCGCTTCAATCGCTCGAACTCTTCAACGCTCAAAACCACCACGACCGGCCGCCCATGTTTCTCGACCGTGACAGGCTCAGCGCGGGCCGTGTCGAGCAACAGCCCGAAGGCGTTCTTCGCGTCCTTCGCCGACATGGATTTCATAATGCTGATCCCAGCGTGGATTCGGTCCATAATGGCTATTTCAGCCAAGTCTCGCAACCGCAAAGCGGTATGGATTTCCGAAAAGCTTTGGTCGTCCACAATGCATATTGCCTGCTTCGTCCGGAGCCGTCCGTCGCCTTCACCCGATGACGGGCGAGGGCGGAAACAGCGAAGCAGGGGCCCGCTTTGGTGGTGGGTTCCCGAGCCTTCCTCGACCCGGGCGAAATCGTCACCCGCCAAGGCCGAGAAACGCTGCGGCTCGGGCCGAGGCCTCGAGCCTGGTCCAGCAAAGACGACAAAGTCGCGTATTTCGGCCTATGGGCGGACAGCGCCCGCGATCGGTCCTACCGCAAGGAGGCTCTACGCATCTGCGCCGAGCGGGCGAACGCTGAATCGATCTCGGCCTGCTGGACCTGCCCGCAGGTCCAGCAGGCGCTCACCTACTTGGAGCAGAACGCCGACCGCACGTCCGTAACAAGCCGCTTCGGCCGCGCCCTCGATATCGCTGACCCGCCCACCCGTGCCCGCGAGGTCGAGGCCGCATGTGCTGCCATCGCCCTCGCCACGGCCATCATCCCGTGCCGGCTTCCGTGACCGGCTCCGTTTGCCATTGCGCTCCGTCTGCGGCCCCGTCATCGCCACCGTCTCTGCATTCACTGCCCTCACCAGCCGCGGGCGCGAAGTCGTCCGCCAGATCGACCTCCTTGCCCCACGGCTCCTGCCGCGCCAGCGCGTGCCGGTGCGCCTCTTCAGGTCGATCTCCTCCGTCTGCAGGTTTTCTCGCGCAGGTTCTTGGCGGGCAAGACGCGCTCTCCGGTCCGCACTTCGACAAGCCCGGACCGGTCACGATACCTGTCCTTGGCCCGGCGCGGTCGGCCATGCGCTGCTCGCGGATTCTCTGCTTCGGTGCCTTCCGCTCGCGCCTCGATGGCGGAAAGCGCCTTGACCTGCTGGCCCGACGCAGCACTCAGATGGCGCGTTTAGCAGCGATTAACCATGTGAATTAACGACGTAAATTGACGTAACAGAAGCAAAATAGGGTTATACTTCCGTCACACAGACGTTGATTCTCCCGTCCTGTCACTATCGATAGGTATCAAGTATCGATAGTTATATGGTCTACCAGTTGACCAAGCTGTGAGGGCGCTCTATCCTAACGCACAACGTCCACATTCGCGATCGTCCGCCCTCTGCGCGACGAGAGGCATGGTTCAACGGAGTTTCCCATGAGCGTCACTGTCAAAGTCGCCGAGGCCAAGGCGCATCTCTCCGAACTCTTGGCTCGCGTTGAAGCGGGTGAAGAGGTCATCATATCGCGAGGAAGCGACCCCGTCGCCAAGCTTAGCCGGATCCACAAGGACAATGAGCTCGGAGTCCTGATGGCAGAAGTTCGGGCGGCTCGCTTGCGCGCCAAACCCGTCACCAACGAAGAGATCCTTGATTGGAAGCGGGAAGGACAGCGATTTTGAGCGTCTTCGTTCTCGATGCCTCGACCGCAGCCGCTTGGCTGCTTCCGGAAGAGCACAGCGAAATCGCTGAACGACTGATCGCCAGCATATCCGGCCAGTGCCCGGTCCCCGGCCTCTTCTGGCACGAAGCCAGGAGCATCCTTGTAACCGCCGAGAGGCGCCAGCGCATCGCGGCGGGTCAGGCATTGACGGCAATGACCAGATTGCGACGCCTTCCACTTGAAGACGCCGGCGCCGGTCAGGACGGATCGGTGATCGAGCTTGCGACAGTGCAAGGGCTCAGTGCGTACGATGCCGCCTATCTCGAGCTCGCGATCGCCCGATCACTTCCGTTGGCGACCCTCGATCGAAAGCTGGCGGCTGCAGCGCGGGCAGAGAAAGTGCCGGTCCTGGGGCCGTTCGGCAATGAGCACTGAGGCCGGTCCGATCGAGGGCTCTCGCGCGGGCCGGCCGCGTATGGGTGATCGGCCGCACGCGCACGAGCGTGCCGTCCTCGAGCGTGGTGACGAGCGCCAACACCGGGCACGGCCGGTCCTTGTCGCCCTCTTCGCGGCCTTGGAGATGTTGCCAGTGGCAGAGATAGTCGCGGAAGACGTGGCCGACTTTGATTTCAGTCGGCAGCATTCTTGTCCGTCAGCAGTTCGGCATTGAGATGATCGAAGCCCGGCTCCATTTCGGATTTTTCTACCGCGGTAAGATCGTCGTCGCTCAGATCCGCCGTCGCCTCGACGCGACGGTCGCGGCGCGACAGCCGCAGATAGTCCTCATAGGCGATGAGCACGGTGCGCGGCCGGCCATTCTTGGTGATAATCACCGGCTCACGCACGGCGGCATCCTGATAGGCCCCAAAATTCTTGGAAACCGCCGCGGCGGTCACGGTCGACGTCATCGCAAAACTCCTTTTTCCGAAATATACGGAATTTCCGTAATTTCCGCAAGATCGTCGGAGACTAGGGTCAATGATCGACAATCATAGAGGGCCGGAATCGGACAGCCAAGCGGTGCACCGCCGCGCCGAGGAACTTGATGCGCTCGACGCCATCCTGCCGTTCGACCGACGCGATCAGCTCGCCGCGCTTTTGACCGATGACGACGTCGCGACCCTAAAATATCTCGCCGGCCAGGGCATGGGCGAAAACACGCTCAGGGCGCTTGCCTCGGACCTCGGCTATCTCGAGGCCTGGTGCCGGCTCGCCACCGGCGCCCCCCTCCCCTGGCCAGCGCCGGAAAGTTTGCTGCTCAAATTCGTCGCCCATCACCTCTGGGACCCGGTGAAACGCAAGGAGGACCCGGCCCACGGCATCCCACCGGAGGTCGAGGCTGGGTTGCGCGCCGAGCGCCTGCTCAGGACTGCCGGCCCGCATGCCCCCGGCACGGTGCGGCGGCGGTTGACGTCGTGGTCGATCCTGACGCGCTGGCGTGGTCTAACCGGCGCCTTCGGTGCGCCATCGCTGAAGAGCGCGCTGAGGCTGGCGGTCAGGGCGAGCAGTCGGCCGCGGCAGAGGAAGAGCAAAAAGGCCGTAACCGTCGACGTGCTGCTAAAGCTGTTGCAGGCCTGTGCTGGCGATCGGCTGGTCGACCTCCGCGACCGGGCACTGCTCCTCACGGCCTTCGCTTCCGGCGGCCGTCGCCGATCGGAGGTCGCGGGACTGCGCGTTGAAGACCTCACCGACGAGGAGCCGGTCCGCGCCGACCCGAACGACAAGAACTCCCCTCCCCTGCCTTGTCTCAGCATTCATCTCAGCCGCACGAAAACCACCACGAGCGACGACAACGAACATGTGCTGTTGATCGGCCGGCCGGTGACCGCCTTGAAGCGCTGGCTCGCCGAAGCCGCGATCAAGGAGGGACCGGTCTTTCGGCGCATCGATCAATGGGGCAACATCGACCGGCGGGCGCTGACGCCGCAGTCGGTCAACGTCATTCTCAAAAGCCGTGCCAAGCAGGCCGGGCTCGATCCGGCGCTGTTTTCGGCGCATGGGTTAAGGTCGGGCTACCTGACCGAGGCGGCAAACCGTGGTATCCCTTTGCCCGAAGCGATGCAGCAGTCACGGCACAAGTCGGTGACGCAGGCGGCGAGCTACTACAACAATGCCGAACGCAAGCAAGGGCGAGCGGCACGGCTAATCATTTGAGATACGACTGCGTTGGTTCACCTTCCCCGGGGCAGGAATCTAGCCTCAGTCATGACGCCTTACGCCCGGCCGACGCATTCGCCCGCATCAACGCCATCAGCATCGGCCCGAGCGAAAACTCGCCGCACGCCGCCTTTCGCGTGAGATCACGCAGATAGCCGCCAGCATTGTTGATGTGCCCTGCCCGCTCGAGGATGCACGCCACGGCAACCGCAGCGTTTTCCGGTCCCATCACCTCGCAGGCATCCTGGTAGGCCGATGGGCTGACCCCCAGCATCGATCGAACGACGATCGCCGCCGACATCAGGTCGCGCCAGCTTCCAACGGCGCCGCCCGGCCCATAATCATTGATCTCTGGGCAGGCCTTCAGCACCATACCCAACGGGAATGCCTTTATCGGCTCGTTCGTCGGCCGGCTGGACTGTTTCGACTTCGCGCCCTGCTCCTTTTCAGAGCTAGGTTCAAGTTCATTGCTGGATTCGGTATTTGAATTCTGTATGTGGCGTTCATTTTGAACGGCATTGCTGACCACATTTTCGGAATCTTCCTGAATTTCCAGCCGGTTGATGATTTCCTCGCGGAACATCTCCAATTCCTCGAGGATCGGCTGTATGTCCGCGATCGTCGGCGTGCGGGGGATGCGCCCGGTCAGGTCGAGGAAGTGCTCCTCGATACGTCCCCAGTCGCCGGCAGCCCCCTCCTCTATTGCAGCGCTGATTAGCTTGCGGACGTCGCGCCGGCAGATCGACAAGGCCTCCTTGGTGATGCGGAAGCGCTTGCGCTCCGCGGCCACCTGCTGGGCGGCATGCGCCAATTCCTCGGCGCGCGCCAGGAGCGGGGCCAGGCTGAAGCCGAACGCCTCCTCGATCGCCCCGCTCTCATCCTTGCGGGCGTAGCGCTTGCCGTTGGCGCTGTCCTTGCGCTGGATTAGCCCGGCGTCGACGAGCGCGGCGAGATGCCGGCGCAAGGTCGTGCCTGCAATACCGTGCGCGCGTACGGAGAGCTGATCATTCGACGGAAATACGACGAGACCGCGGTTCTCGCAAAGCTCGTTGTCCGGGTAAAACGTCAGCAGAGCATCGAGCACCGCGAGGGCGCGGTCCTGAATGCCGAGCACCGCCCTCGCCTCGCAGGCGTCCCGGAACACCTTCCATTTGTCGGCGGTCTTGCCGGGTTTGATTTCGGCCGTCCGCATTTGCCCTTTGATTTGGGCAAGCGAGATCCGCCGCCGCCCGAAGGGCGTCGTCACATTTCCAACCTGCATTTCCTTCACCTTTCAGAAGGCAAAAGAAATCCGCTCACCAAAACGGCGCCAAAGACTCTTGACTGGGATTCGGGGAAATGCGATTCTCGGTTTGCTACAACACAGAGAAGGGCTTCCACGACGGCAACGTTTGGGGGCCTTTTTCTTTTGCGGCTCAGTCTCCTGTGCGTTTAAATTCTGCGTAAAGCTCATCGAGCTTATTCGTGAGAAACTCCCCGAAGGCGGGCGCTTCGTCGGCTTTGAGCGCCAACGTGTAAGTCTTGCCGTCAGCCTTGATGCTGCCCGTCAGCGCTTTTCCCTCTCGTGGTCTCCATGTTTTCGCGGTCGGCTTGGCCGCTTTTCCGAGCAACTGGCCAAGCGCCAGATCAAAGCGTTTGTCGCTGTCCGCTCCGGAGAACACTTCAGACCCGAACAAGGCCTCCAGCTTCCATAATTTCTTCTCGGAGTAGGCCTCAGCGAACGCGATCCATTTTCTCCTTCCGTATGCGGGAGTATTGCCGATCTGGGCGACGACACGCGCAGGAATGGACGAGGCAACCGAGATCATCTTCGAAAGTTCGGTTTTGTCCGTAGTGAGCGCCTTCATGATTACCGCGCGCTTGAAGCCACGCTCTTCGAGAGTCTGCGCGAACATCGCTTTCTCGATGTAAGTCAGGTTGCTGCGGGCGGTGTTTTCCACGCCTTGCGCGACAACGAGCTCCTCGTCGGCAATCTGCTTGACGACAGCCTTCACCGGAATTCCGAGGATGCGAGCCGCCCTAAGCCGGCGATGACCGTATGCTACCTGGTAGCGCCCTTCCCGCTCCGGATGCGGGCGGACTAAAATCGGAACCTCCTGACCGCTTCCCGCAATCGACTGCACAAACGGATCATTTTCCGTAAGCGCGACTTCCCCGATCCGGTCTCTCACAAAGGAATCGTCAATAAGTTCTGGGTCGAGGTCCTGCACGCGAAGTCCGGCGATCAAGGCTTCCTGCATCGCCCTCGCCTCTTCCTCCATTTTGCCCAGCGTCAAAGCCATTGAGCGGACCGGGCCAGCCGGCCCGCGTTCCGCTTCCTTCTCCTCCTCAAAGTTGGCCATGGCCAACTCTTCGACGGCGTCGCCGAAAATACCCTTTAGAGTGTTCCTTCTGCTCATGCACGGCCCCATGTTCTGTGGACCTCGGCAAGAACTTCGCCGTTGGCCGCATTCACGGATTCCAGAGCCCGGTCGTAAGTCGACTTGCGCACCTGGCCTTTCTCGATCTCGTATAGCGTCTGTTTCGTTAGCCCTGCGTCCGCTATTGACGTTGACTTAAGGACGGTAGCGGTGAGCACATCATTGCCGAACAGGCTACGCAGAAGCGCTACGATCTGAGACTGCGGCCCGTCGAACGGTTCGTGCCGGGTGACGATGTACTTTATGAAATCATGCTGAAGGTCGCCGCCTGCCTTCCTGACGACGGAAAGCAGGTCTGATGTCATGAGCAGGAATTGGGACATCGAAGCTACGTCGACCATTTGAGGATGAATTGTGATGAGCAGAGAGGTGGCGGCACAGACCGCACCAAGCGTGAGGTAACCGAGCTGCGGAGGGCAGTCGATAACGACCAGGTCGTAGTCCTGCTCGACCTCCGCAATCGCCGCTCCGACGCGCTTGAAGAACACTTCTCCGTTTCTGGACCGGTCGTTCAGCGCACGCGGCGTGTCATGCTCGAACTCCATGAGCTCGAGATTTCCAGGCACGAGGTCGAGCCCGTCGAAATAGGTCTTCCTGATGATCTCCTTCAGCGGCCGGCGCTTCTCATCGTACCGAATCGCGCCATACAGCGTGTCGCCGTCATCGACATCAAACTCCGGCTGCACGCCAAGCATTGACGTCAATGATGCTTGGGGATCGAGATCGACCGCGAGAACGCGATAGCCTGCCAGCGCAAGGTATTGGGCAAGGTACAATGTAGTGGTGGTCTTTGCCGAACCGCCCTTGAAGTTGGTAACTGCGATCGTCTGAAGCTTCTCGCCCGATCGCCTGCGAGGGAGATATGTGAGTGCGTCCTTAGGCTTGATGGAAGCCATGTGGTGGCGCAGCTCGTTTATCTGGGCAAGGGTATAGGATCGCCTGCCGTTCGAGGAGACCTCCGGCGTTGGCCCCTTGCCATCGATCGAAAGCTGACGAAGATAACCATCGGAGACGCCCACCATCTGTGCGGCTTCCCCAGACGTGAACGTCCTGAGCGTCTTCTGCGAAAGCGGCGGAAACAAGCGTTCACGCAGCAGCTTGAGTTGCCTCGAAAGCTGTTTTGCGTGGCGCTCGATGCGGACATCTGTCGTCGAGACGTTTTGTATATTCACGTGAGGGATTTCCTTCCGATGCGCTTTTTGTGCGTCTTTCCCGTAAAAAGCGTATCGAAAGATGCCATGATTCGGAAATATCGGCAATGAGACCCGCTTTGTCGCGAGTCACAGCAAAAGTTGGCCATGGCCAACTGCCAACTTGGAACAACGCGCAGAACCACAAACGGCCGGCCGCAATCTCTCCGATTTGGCACGCCGTGAGCATATTGCCCTCAGCGCCCGACCTTTATAACGAAGGGACTCTCTGCTGCTCGTGCAAGAAATCCGCGGCAGCCTGGGCTTTGGCGGCCGCGGTGATGATCGCCCGCTTGTCGTTCTTCAACGCCTTGAGCCAGCTTTCCAGGTAGGTGGCGGTATTGTCGCGAGGATCGTGGGCCACTCCAAGATCAGCGCAGAGGAATGAAGCGGAGAGCTCGGCAACCAGCTCCTCGATAGCGTAGCTTTCACTGCCAAATCGACCGCTCAAGTCACGGTCGAGGCGATGCTTTGCGCCTGACCAGTGTGACATTTCGTGCAGCAAAGTCGAGTAGAGGTGAACCTCGTCGACGAAGCGTGCCCGATCGGGCATGAGGATATCGTCGGGGGCGGGACGATAGCAGGCGGTCGTTCCGCCGTAGGTGATCGCCGCGCCGGTGCTGCGGACGAAGGTTTCGACGGTCTCAAGATGCGGGACTGGCGTCGCCGGCAGCTCCTCGACCGGTCGATAGAACCGGTCTGGAAGGTTCTCGATCTGCTCGACGTTGAAGACCGTGTAGCCCTTGAGATACGGGATCGCGCGTTCGTCGTCATCTTCGCGCTCCTTGGGGGTGAAGGTGCCGTACTTGACGACGAGGGACCCCTTCTCGCCCTTTCGAACCTGGCCGCCGAGATTCTGAGCTTGGCGGTAGGTCATCCAGGTGTTTTCCTCGTAGCCGGTGAGCTCGCTTGCGAGCCACAGCATCAGGACGTTGATCCCGCGATAGGCTTCGCCTGTAGCGCGGCGCGGCACGAGGGAGCCGCGGCTGTTTCCGCGCCAGGGCCGAATCCACGGCTTTGTGCCGGCTTCAAGCTGCTCGATGATGGTATCGGTGATGCGCTGGTAGGTGTCCTTGATGCTCTGCATTGCCGTCTCCTTCCGTTGGTTGACGGCAAAAAACGGAGATAGCCGACGCGAGCCCATGCACCCGAAGGGCCGCAACAGAGTGGAGGACCGCGCCAGCGGTTGCGTGGGGGAGGGGCTATCGTAGCTTGTCCGTCAAATCACCCAACGGAAGGAGAGGGCGCAGAACATCGGCGCCTTCCGCTCACGGGTAGCTCTTGCAGCCTATAGAGCCGGTGGGCAGGTTACCGCTCGCGATCGTCGTCATCACGCTCCCGACTGCGCTGTGCCGCCATTTGCGCTTCGATCGCCTTCAACTCCGGGTTATGGTCCTGCTGTGGCGACCGCGCTGGCGCCGGCTGCTGCGATTGCGCCTCCTGGGCCGGCTGCTCTCGCTTCACTCGGGAAAAGTCCGATCGGGCAGTGAAGGTAATTTCCTCGTCGTCCGGCAACCTGTCCGGCAGATCCGCGCGATCGGCGACGATAATCCCTTGATCGACCACAAGGCTGGCAATGTGATCGTCGCGGCCGAGAAGCGTTCCTGTGATCTCCTCGCCCGGGCGGGCTGTGCGAACATGGTGTTGCAGAGGCTCTTCGCCGACCTCTCGCAAATCTTCGAATGCGGATCGAATGGCCTCCCGGCGGGCCGGGTTCATCGCATCCTCTATCACATGCTTCATTGCGGGACTGGACGGGTCGTTCGTGGTCTCGATCGACGCCTCGATCATGCGCGGCTTGGTGATTACGGAAAAATCGATCTCTCGGCCGTAATGGCGGCCCAGCTCGGAAATAAACGCCTCCTGAGCACGTCCGTTTCCCTCTCTGAATGGATGCACATAGTTCAACTCTGAGAGGACTTTCCCGGCGCGCTCAGCGAACTCCTCAGGCGTTGCATTGCGAAGGGTCTGCGGATCTCGGATCGGCTTCAGCGCCTCGTCCAGACCCATTTCTAGGCGCGAGCCGGGCAGGAAGGACGTGCCGCCCTTAGAGAGGCCGCCGATCGGCTCTACGCGCTGACCCTCGACGACGGGACTTTCGTTGCGCGTATGACCGGCCCATTCGTAGACATCCTGAAAAATGTAGCCGTGAATCGCCTTCAGGTGAGCCTTGTCGAAATTGCCTTGCGGGCCGTCTCCTTCAGCAATTTCCTGCATCCGCACGGCGGTCGCGCGATACTCTTTCACGCGCAGCTCGGAATGGGTTTCAATTCCCCATCTGTTTTTCAGAACGTTCTTCCGGTCTGGATCGTCCGGTCTGGATCGTCCGAGGTGTTGGGATAGGTGTAGGAACCTTTGGGGCGCTCATCAGCCATGGCGAAGCTCAACAAAAAGCCGCCAGCTCTAAGCAGGCGGCCTTCTGCTCTTGAAGGTTGATCGGGAGGTTATCTGACAGGCGGCTCGATCATGAGCTGCCGGTATTCCTCGCGTGTGATGTCGCCGGCGACGTACCGCGCGGTCGCCTCCTCGAGGGCAGGATCGTGAACATAGCCCTGCCGGATATTGGCAGCGCGCGCCTGCTCGGCGGCCTTGCGCCGCTTCTCGATAGCTTCCGGGGAACGATCCGGACGGCGGGAATGAACGTTCATCGGCAAATCTCCAGTTACGGGCCACCCTAGCAGGAAAAATGCTGAAAATCCAGCACTTTGCCGGATTCTCCGGCCTTTCGAAGGTGGGCGCCCGGCTGCTCGCCGGGCGCTGTGAGCGGTTTAATCGCGGGGTTCCCATTCGATGATCGCCTGCAGGGAGGCGTCGTCCTGGCCGGGGAACCGGCCGAGATTGGCGTTGTAGCGAAGCTTGCGGATCGAGAGGGTGTAGTACGGCTTGCCGTCCTGGTTCTCTTTCTTCCAGATGCCGCCGACCTCGATGTCATGGCCGCGCGGTGACTTGGCGTAGACGCGGTGCGTCGGGGCCTTTTCATTGTCGGACTCGAACGGCACGACCTTGATGTCCATGTCGCGGTCGATGGTGGAGATGAGGCCGGCGCCCTTTGCGGTGTCGAGGTTGTCGCCGTCGAACTGGATGTAGTTGGTGATGTTCATGTCTTTCACTCCTCTTTGGTGGTTGCGATGATCGTTCCAAGGCACGGCGGAAAGCGGTGCGCACCGTAGGCCGGAGCGTGAGCGGAGGAGGCGAGAGGACGCAAAAATTTGCTTCGCGAGGAAGCCGAAGGCGGGGAAATTTTTGTGGCGTCCGCTTTGCGTAAACCGGCGCCGACGTGCGAACGAGCGTCAAAAGCAACCGCCTTGGAGGAGTGTGGCTTGAACCGTTTTGGCAACGTTTCCCCGTTTGTCAGCGGCGTACCAACCGCACAATTTGCAGCAATATTATCCAATACAGCGGCCTGATCAACGGGTTTTGCGGCGATTCGGACCAAGACATTGAAGCAATATGGTTCATACGCCGTCGGCGCCATTGCTCCGTATTGGCTATCTCGCGGTCACGGTATCCGGGAAGATTTGGAACGGCGGTATTCGTGCGGGCTTTCGATCTCGGCGGACCACATGCCAAAGCCATTATCGCGGGCGCGACTCTCGGCCTGGCCGTACTCGACCTCGCTGATCGAGTGGGTCGCCGGCAGATACCGTAGCATTGCCTCCGCCAGTCCTGCCTTCACCATCGCAAGGCCGATATCGACGTCCCCAATGAAGCACTGGCCCACCAGGCGGCGATACTGATCCTGATCGATGATGTCGCAGCGAACGTGCTGACCGTCGATCATTTTCCCAAGATAGCTGCGAGCTGCCACGCCACGGCCATAACTTCCCGTCTTTCAATCCGGTCTGGTCGCGCTCGCAAGCATCGATGGCTGCGATCCTGATCCGCTGATTTCTGATGCTGATGGTGTCGCCATCGATCACACGAGCACGGCCGGAATAATCCGCGGCCTCCGCACCGTGAACGACGACGAGGGCGGCGAAAAGCGGCGGCAAAGCGTTACGTCTCAATGTCTGACCTCCATGGAATTTCGGGCGGCGAGCCCGAAGACAGAGCGGGCGAGATGCAATTCGCCCGCGGCGGCGCGGTCCGTCATAGCCCGCAAATATCCTCCCGGCGAGCTGACTTCCTGCCGGTCGTATTTCTCAAGTGTCACGGCGACGGCGACGGCGGCTTGCTGCTCGCCCATCTGCTCGACCGCGCGGGCGCGGGCATCCTCGGAGATCCCGGCAAACCGGCACATCAGCGGCACGGCCCGCGCTAGGTCGGCCCAACTGCGGGGGGCAAACCCGTAGGTCTTCAGCGCTGGCACCGCCCTCAGCACGTCTTGTAATGCCACCATTGCCTGCGGCAAGCGCCGCGGCTGGTTGATTTCGCTCCGGCCTCGCCTCAGGCTTTCTTCAAAAGCCCATTTGCTGGCGGAGCCAGCCTTAGACGAACTGAGTTGTTCGGCGTTAGCCGAACGCCGTTCCTGATTACTCTCGTCAAAGGGATGAGGAGTTGTAATCTGTTTGTGCATGCCGTTTTCGACATACGGGCATGTCATATTTTGCGTTTCTTGCGCTTCTGCCGATCGGCGCGGGAGCTGCATCATCCGCTCTATCAACCACTCCAGAAGAGCCGTTGCCCGGCGTAGCACGCGACTCGATGCCTTGCCGGCGATTCCCACAATGTTGCTCACCCGCTCGATCCGGGCGCCAAGACGGCTCAAAGAATCCTCCGAGAGACGCGCGGCGGCCGAGAGAGCATAGCGAGCATTGCGAAGCGCCCCGCGGTAGCGCCGTAGCGCCGCGTCGGCGGCTTTCTTCTGAGCCCGAACCTGTCTCACGAGCTCGTCAAGCTCGGCATATCGCACGATCAGGATGCGAAGGTCGATTCCGCAACCGTCCGTGATCTCGCCGTCGCCATTGCGGATGGGATAGCGCTTGTAGTTGCCGCTGTCCTGCATCGTGATCAGGCCAGCGTCGAAGAGGCTGGATAGCATGCGGCTGACGCGACCGACCGACCGGCCAATTTCGAAGGCCAGTTGCTGGTTCGACTTGAATACGATCGGACGGCCGGACCTGTCGAATGATTCAGCGGGAACCGTATTGATCAGCGCGACCAACAGGTGGCTTTCGGTCCCGTTGATTAGCCCTGTGCATGTCAGGCTTTGAGCAAGCACGGCCAATTGGGCACGCGTCACGGTTCCGATATCCGCCGACTCTGCCAGACGCCGGAATTGCGCACGCTGCGGCGTTATCCTGCGGCCGATTGGCCGCTGATGAATTTGGGTATTCCCCATTCCTCGTCTCCACTTAGGGACCAGGCAAAGCTTCGCCGTTCACCGAAACGGTGCTTTTGCAATTGACAGGGAAGGGAGGGTCTGCGAGAAAGGATTCGGCTAATTTATTGACTCATAGACCCCGCTTCCGGACTTGTTCGGGAGCGGTTTTTTCTTTTCTGGTCGGGCCTGTCATCTCCATGAAATTTGATCAGAATGCGTGAGCGCCGGAATCACGACTGATTCCGCCATTTAAAAAATAACCCCATAAACCAAAAAGGTGCAATAACGTGCTACACGCAAAAGCCTCTAAGGCGTGTGTTTAGCCGCGAATGCCCTTATTTCTTAATAGCTTGCCGCATTTTTGCTGATTTTAGAACGCCGGCTTTGAGCCCCAAAGCTGAAGCAATTTGATGCACACCAGTTTCTGAAACGCAAGAAAACCCGGGCGGGAAGGGGAGTTTGAGGGGAGGGGGAATCGGGCCTCCCCTCAACATGATTGTGGGCCAGGTCGATCCTGGCCCACGGTCATCGGCGGTCGTGAAAGCGTGAGGGCCGATCACGCGGAAGGAACGTGACCGGCCCGCGACTGATGTCACTCAGCCGCTTGGGGGAACTGCTCGTCTTCCGCGATGCTCTCGGCTCCAAGCTCCTGTTCCGCCTCGGCGGGGGCTATACGAAGCGGGGAGGGTATCCAGCCGGTTCCGGCAACAAGGCGATCTGCGATCGTAACGGCTTCGGACTTTTTGGCGGCGGCTCTCACCGACAATTCCGCTTCGCTGCCTCTCGCCTCGGCCAACGAAAGCTCAATGGTCGTGCGGTTGACGTGCTTGAAATAGCTGTCGCCGGTCGTCTCGAACCAATCTGGCATGTTCACTTCGAGCGCTCGGCCAAGCTGGTTCGCCTGCTCGATGCCCTTCTTGCGGTTTGTAAACTTCTTCTCCACCGCATTGACCGAGTGCGCCGCACCGAATGCGAGAAGCATCAGCACCATGTCTTGCGGCTGCTCCAACAGCCATTCGAACAGATCGGCAGGGTTTCCCGGCAGGTGATGGCCGTAGTTGTCCGCAAGATCGTTGAAGGCGGAAAGCCCCTTGCAGCTTTCGGCGTCCTTCATCGACGGCTCCAAGCGTTCGTGCGTGAGCGACAATTGCAATGCGCTCTGCTCCGAATTGTACGGGTAGGCCACGCTGAGCAGCATCGCGTGAACGACGGCGACAAGGGCTACGTCCGGATTGTTCGCCAGTTCGATACGCAAGGCGGCGGTCTTGTGAGCCGTCAGGTCCTCGATCAGCGCGGCGGAATGGCTGATGCTCGGTGCCTTGGGTGTTGCCGCGCTGATGGCGCTCGGCAAGCCTTCGCCGTCCTCGTCCCCATCTCCCGCCGCCTCGACTTCTCCCGGCTTCACAAAGCCGCGCTCGATGGCAAGCCGGCCGCAATAGTCGAGGAACACGAAGGTTCCCGCCTGTTCCAACGCCTCCGCGCTATAGACTTCCGATCGGGCATTGAGGGTGTCGATCCGCTTTTCGAGGTCGGAAAGCTTCGCCTCTGCCTCGTCGTCGGCCATGCCGCTTTCAATCAACTCGGCAATCTCGTCGTATTCTGCCTGTGCGGCATCAAGCGCCGCCTGATCTTCATCGGAAAGAGGAAGAGCCTCGGGATAGTGGCGCTTCATCGCATGATAACCGGCAGGGGCCGTGGCGGAGCACTCGACCCATTTCCAGCCTTCGGCCCGAACGGTCGCGGCGGCCGTCTCGAGCTTTTCAGCCACCAACTTTTCAACCAAAGCGACGTTCATCGCGTAACCGGCGTTGCGGTCGTCGAAGAGATCGCGCTTTACCGATCCACCGGCTTCCTCATATGCAGCCAGCCCGCCGATGAACTGCACTCGCTTATCCGTCGCCGGAATCATTTCCTCGGTGAGCGCTCGCCGGATGGAATGAGGATCGCGGTTCCAAGAGGTGAGCGAGTTCCAGACGGCCACCTGCCTTTCGTGATCATCGCTCACTGTGAAGGCCGATAGCTGCGCGAAGCTCATGTTCTCGTCGCGGAAATGCTGCAACAGGACCGGCGAAACGCGGGCCAGCGCCAGCCGCTTGCGGACGACAGTTTCGGTCGCGCCGAAACGCGCCGCGATGTCGGCAATGTCCTTTCCCTGCTTGGCAAGCGCGTCGAATGCCTCGTACTGATCGATGGGATGCATATCCTCGCGCATGACGTTCTCTGCGAGGCTGATTTCCGTGGCGATCTCCCCTTCTCGCTCCTTGCATTCGACGGGGTAATCCTTGGCGATCTCGCCCGCCTCGGCCAACAGATTGAGCGCAGCCAATCGGCGGCCGCCGGCAACGACGAAATAGCGGCCCTTCTTGTCGCCCTTACGAACAACGAGGTTCTGCAGAAGCCGGTAGCCGTCGGCGCGAATGTTCGCAGCCAGCGCCTCGATGCCCTCGGCGCTGTAGGTCTTTCGCACGTTCCTCGGATCGGCGTCGAGCTTGCTCAATGCAACGGTGATGATGTCAGTCATGATGCTTCCCTTTTTCCCTATTCCCGCGAAGCGGCCTCATGCCCGAAGGGGCAGGAGCCCCGCTCCTGCTCCCGAGCTCGCGCGGAGCAGCGGGGGAGAGGGGGGCAAGGTGACAAATCGGAGGGGGATCACCCGCCCGAGGCGTGAGCCGAAGGGGCGACGGATGATCCGCACATGCGGATCCGCGTCGATCCTGCACGGAGCGAGCCGAAGGCGAGCGGAGGAAGGACGGGGAGACCGATTTTCGCCTTGTTGGGGGAGAGGCGGGCAGAGCCCTCTTTCCCCCTCAAAAGTAAACAAAGAGCATATCAGGCGCAGGCGTAGCCGAAGCCAGTTCGCGCACCGCTTGACCGGTAAAAAGGGCAGCCGTAGGAGGTTTAGCATTAGCGCCGCCCGAAGGGCGGAAACCGGGACCGACTGCCCCGGCGAGCGGTTCATTTTGGTCTTCCACCTCTGGTGCCGGCATTTCCCACAAGCCTTCGGCAAACCCTACGGCGCTACCTGACGGGCGCGGGTTGCCTTCGGCTGCTCCGCTCCCTGAGGGTCGCTGCGGCCGCTTGCCGGCCTGTGCCGGGCGCGGCTGGAAAACGCATCGCGCGACTACGCTGAACTCCTCAACGGAGTGGTGAGCGGAAGTGCAATTTGGAGAGCCGGACAGCGGCTCTGCAGGACTTCTGCCATTCATTCACTCCAGACGGGTCGACGGGCATTTCGGCGTGCCGAAAGGCGGGCAAGCTTTTCGGGGGAAATTTCAAGAAGTGACGACATAACGCGGATCGCGCATGGAATGCTCGCGCGATTGTCCGAAGATGCGCCCAGACGTCCATTGCCTTCACTGCAGATGGCAGCTTTGCTTCGAAAAAGTGGTTGGCAAAGACGGGGCAGCGCCCAAAGGGGAGGGGGAAGGGCGCTGCCCTCCGGTCGACTTAGCGAACCTATTGCGGGGAACGATAGTCGACCGATGTTGGTGCAGAGGCCGCTCCTACGCGCTGGCAACCAACCACTGATAGAGACAATTCACCCGGTTCGGCCGAGACGTATGCCTGGCACGAGAGCCGATCATCAGGGTGGCGGTGCATCACCCATAATCTTGGCTCACTTTGATGGTCTCAAAGATGACGGAAATGGATCTGAGGATTTCTTGGGCGAGATAATTAGACGCGGCTGCAGAATCTGCGGCGTCCGCGGACGCAAAGGCCGTGATGATTTGGTCGGGAGCTGTCCAGATTGTATCGCCGATTTGCTCAACGACCTCCTTCAGGGAAGCTTCAACCCCATAGCGACAGAAACGGAAATGCCGTCGCAGTCGCAGGTAGACGTGGATTGCCATCGCGGTGGCGAATTCTCGCTCTTGGCTGCCCAGGAGGTTATGACGCATCTCCGGATCGATTTCCATTAGGGGAATAAGGACGGCGGCTGCGGTCAGTTCCTTGCGCATTCCCCGGCCTC
>NZ_ATYB01000014.1:600000-829551 GCF_000427465.1 Sinorhizobium arboris LMG 14919
GGGCCTCCTGGAAGAAGTTGCCGGTCTCGTCGAATGGCCGCGCGTGCTGATGGGCAGCTTCGAGGAGAGCTATCTCGAAATTCCGTCCGAGATCATCCGGCTCACGATCAAGACCAATCAGAAATGCTTCGTCACGCGCAGACCGGGCGCCGAAACGCTGTCCAACCGGTTCATCCTCGTTTCGAATATCGAGGCGAAGGACGGTGGCAAGGAGATCGTCCACGGCAATGGCAAGGTCGTACGTGCGCGGCTCTCCGACGCGGCGCATTTCTGGAAGCGAGATCAGGGCGATCTGCCTGATCTTGAAACATTGACGGCATCCGCCGAGAGATTCGGGCTCGATCTGAAGAAGCCTCTCGATCAGCGGATGGCGAAGCTCGACGCCCTGAACGTCACGTTCCATGCCAAGCTCGGCACGCAGGGAGAGCGCGTCGCTCGCATCCGCTCGCTCGCCGCAGCACTCGCCAAGGTCACCGGTGCCGATGCGGTCTCCGTCGATCGTGCGGCTGTCCTCGCCAAGGCTGACCTTCGCACGGAGGCAGTCGGCGAATTCCCGGAACTGCAGGGCATCATGGGCCACAAATATGCGGTCCTGCAGGGTGAAAGCTCGGCCGTCGCCAATGCGATCGAGGATCACTACAAGCCGCAGGGGCCATCCGACCGTGTGCCGACCGATCCCGTGCCGGTAACGGTGGCGCTTGCCGACAAGCTCGACACGCTCGTCGGCTTCTGGGCGATCGACGAAAAGCCGACCGGATCGAAGGACCCCTATGCGCTGCGTCGCGCGGCACTCGGCGTGATCCGGCTCATTCTGGAGGGAAGGGCCCGGCTGCCGCTCCTGCCCTGTTTCGATGTCGCCCTGGCCGCACTCAAGGCACAGCGCCCGGACATCGCCGCCGACATTTCCTCCGATCTGCTCGCCTTCTTCCACGATCGTCTGAAAGTCTACCTGCGCGATCTCGGCGCCCGATACGATCTGATCGATGCGGTGCTCGCCCCCGATGCGGACGACCTGTTGATGATAGCCCGTCGCGTCGAGGCGCTCACCGCCTTCATCACGGCCGAGGAGGGCAGGAACCTGCTCGCCGGCACCAAGCGCGCGACGCAAATTCTCGCGGCGGAAGAGAAGAAGGGCACGGAAGTGGCCGCTTCGGTCGACGAAGACCTGTTCCGGCTGGATGCCGAGCGGATGCTGCATGCTTCGATCAAGGTCGCATCGGGCGATGCGCGCGACGCGATCGTCAAGGAGGATTTCCGCTCGGCCATGGAGGCGCTCTCTAAACTGCGCGAGCCGGTCGACGATTTCTTCAACGACGTTCTCGTCAATGACGAGGACAAGGCGATCCGTGCCAACCGCCTCGCGCTCCTGGGGCTCATCCGCTCGGCGACGGGGGAGGTGGCGGACTTTTCGAAGATCACCGGATAACCCGGACCTTCCCGCGCGCCGAAGCTTGTCGCGTTATCGGCTGACCGCTATGAAAGCCCATGACCGCCAGGATTCTCGTCAGTGCCTGCCTCATGGGACATGCCGTGCGTTACGACGGCGCGTCGAAGCCGCTTGCGCACCCGGCAGTCGACCGCTGGAGGAAGGAAGGGCGGCTCGTGGCGATCTGTCCGGAAATGTCGGCCGGCATGCCGGTGCCGCGCCCGCCCGCCGAGATCGAAGGCGGCCGGACCGGTGCCGACGTGCTCGCCGGCAGGACCCGCGTCCTCGAGAAGACGGGCGGTGATGTGACGGAGGAGTTCCGCCGCGCAGCGGAGAATGCGCTTGCGCTCGCACGCGAGACGAATTGCCGGTTTGCACTGCTGATCGACGGCAGCCCGTCTTGCGGCTCCGGCTTCATCTATGACGGCCGGTTCCGCGGCGTGGCTGTTGCGGGTGAGGGCGTGACGGCCGCGCTGCTGCGCGCCAACGGCATCGAGGTCTATTCCGACCGTGAGATAGAGACGCTGGTCGCGAGGGTCGGCGGCAAATCCAGTCGTTGAGTTGGGGTACCGCTCTAAAGATTACGCCCCTGCTTCTCTCAGGGGCGCAACCTCTCGCCGTTGCAGCGAATTGCCCGTCAGCCTTGAACGTCGACTGACTGGGGCAGGGAACCTTAATGATATGGTGTCAATTTAGGCGAAGATTAAAAGCAGCCGGATCAATTTTCCGTGAACGGTCGCTGGTCATGGACGCGGCAACCGGCGCGCCGTGCGTGATCGTGGCGACCGCGGCGGTTTTTGCGGTCTCGTCGATAGCGATTTCTGCGGTCCCGGCGGCGAGGGTGCTCGCCGAAGGATCTGCTGCGGCCGGCTCGCCGGGCTTCATTGCCGCGGCCCGAATCGCCTCCTCAGATGCCCTGTTTACGAAAACCACCGGCGAACCGCCCAGCCATGCCTCGGTGCGGACCGACTTCACTTCCCCGTGAATTTCCTTGAGTTCGACGCGGTCCGTGCCCGGCGCGAGATCGGGGACGACGTAAGATGGTTTCCTCTTTGGCTGCAATGGCGGGCAATTCGCGCAGGACACCGTCGCGACGCTCGAATTGACGGACTCGCCGGAGGTGATGTTCTCGATCGAAGAGGCAGCCGCCGGACCGGCGGCATATATGAGAACGGCTGTGATCAGCAAAGAACGCATTGATCTTCCTCGATTGGTCGAGGTGAGGATAGCGGTCTCCCCTTACTGCACAGTCAGGAGAAATGGTAAAAATTGAACCATCGGGCCTTTGAGGTGCCGGTTACGGCGCGCTGGTCAGGTAGTCTCGCGCGCGACCGCCCGCCAGCCGATGTCTCTGCGATAGAAGCCGTTCTCCCAGTGAACGTCGCCAAGCGCCCCGTAGGCTGCGTCCTTCGCCTCGGCGACGGTCTTTCCCGTGGCGGTGACGTTCAGCACCCGGCCGCCGGTTGCAACCAGCTTGCCGTCCTTGATTGCCGTACCGGCATGGAACACTTTGGTGCCGGCGGAAGCGTCGGGCAAGGTGTCGATCGGCGTGTTTTTCGCGTAGGCGCCCGGATAGCCGCGCGAGGCCATCACCACGGTCAGAGCAACGTCGTCACGCCATTCTGCTTTCATGCCTTCAAGCGTTCCGGTGGCCGCCGCGTAGAGCAGCGGCAGGAGGTCGCTTTCGAGGCGCATCATCAGCACCTGGCATTCGGGGTCGCCGAAGCGGACATTGTATTCGATGAGTTCCGGCCCTTTTTCCGTGATCATCAGGCCGGCAAAAAAAACGCCGCTGAAGGAACAGCCGCTTTCGGCCATGCCGCGGACGGTAGGCTCGATTATCTCTTTCATCGTCCGTTCGACCATCTCGGCGGTCATGACGGGCGCGGGCGAATAGGCCCCCATACCGCCGGTGTTCGGTCCAGTGTCGCCGTCACCGACACGCTTGTGGTCCTGCGCGGAAGCGAGCGGCAGCACGCTCTTGCCGTCGCAAAGGCAGAAGAAGCTCGCTTCCTCGCCGTCGAGATAGGCCTCGACCACCACCTCGGCGCCGGCTGCGCCGAAGGCGCCGGCGAAGCACTCGTCGACCGCGACAAGGGCCTCGTCGAGGGTCATCGCGACGGTCACGCCCTTGCCTGCGGCAAGCCCGTCCGCCTTGATGACGATCGGCGCGCCCTGCTCGCGCACATAGGCTTTGGCGGCTTCGGCATCGGCGAAGCGTTTATAGGCGCCGGTCGGTATTCCGTAGCGCGCGCAGAGGTCCTTGGTGAAGCCTTTTGATCCTTCAAGCCGGGCTGCTGCGGCCGAAGGGCCGAAAACCGGGATGCCTGCGGCGCGAAGCGCGTCGCCAAGGCCGGCGACCAGCGGCGCTTCGGGACCGACGACCACGAAGTCGATCGCATGGTTGCGGCAGAAATCGACGACGGCCGCCTGATTTTCCGTGTCGAGGGCAACGATCGTGGCCTCTTCGGCGATGCCTGGATTGCCGGGCGCGGCATAAAGTGTGGTCAGTCTCGGCGACTGCGCGATCTTCCATGCAAGCGCATGCTCGCGGCCGCCCGATCCGATCAGAAGAACCTTCATCGCCATCCTCGCCGTCAGGGATTGTTGCGCTGCGGTTAGGACGGCAAGCGGGACGAGGTCAAGGAAAAAGCGGTTGATGCTACAAATTTGTGGTGTTCGCTTGGCGTAACGCTCTCTCTCGCGCGCAAGATGTCAGCGCCGAGCGCCGAGCGCCGACCGGCTGTCGCCCTCGGCCGGCTTCGAGGCGAGCGCGACGTGGGACAGCGCCCAGATCGCCAGCTCGGCGAGCGGGAGCGGCTTGCTGATCAGATAGCCCTGGAAGCGGTCGCAGCCGGCCGCGGACAGCATGGCGAGTTTTTCCGCCGTATCGACGCCTTCGCCGACCACGGCCATCTCCTTCGCGTGGCATAGCGCGATGACCGCTTTGAGCACCGCGAGGGATTTCGAAGCCGTCAGATTCGAGACGAGCGCCCGGTCTAGCTTGATCGTGTCGGCGGCATAATCGATGATCTGCTGAACCGACGTGTAGCCGGCACCGAAGTCGTCTATCGAAAGCCGGAAGCCTTTGCTCCTGAGCTCTTCCATATTCAGGCGCAATTGATCGCTGATTTGGACGGCGAACGTCTCGGTGAGCTCGATATCGATCGATCGCGCCTCCAGGCCGTAGCGCGCGAGGCAGTCCGAAAAATGCCCGCTGATCGACTTCGAGTGCAGTTCGGCCGAGGAGATGTTGATCGCCAGCACCGTGTCGGGCCCGAACAGCGCCTTTAGCTGGTGGCAGTCCGACATCGCCTTATCGATAACCCACCAGTCGATCTTGGTGAACAGACCGGAGCTCTCGGCGATCGGAACGAATTCATCGGGCGTCACATGGCCGAGGACCGGCGAGTGCCAGCGCAGCAATGCCTCGCAGCCGGTGACTTTGCCGCCGGTGTCGACGATCGGCATGTAGACCAGGTGAAACTGCTCGTCGGGATCGAGCGCCCGAAGCTCTTCCTGGATTTGCCGTTGGCGTGTGCGTTTGTCGTTGAGCGCGCGGGAGAAGCGGGCGGAGCGGTTCTTGCCGGCGCTTTTCGCCTGGTACATGGCCGCATCGGCATTCGAGATCAGTTCCGCGACCGAGCTCGCATCGTCAGGGCATACCGCCACGCCGATGCTTGCCGTGACCGGATAGCGCTTGCCCGCCAGCTCGAACCCATCTGAAAACAGAGCGAGGATCGCAGCGCAGGTCTCGCGCACCGCTCCGTCGCCGGGCCGGGTGCGCAGCAGAACGGCAAATTCGTCCCCGGAAAGCCGCGCGAGAATGGCCGGCTCCTGTCCGCGCCTGCGCGTGATCGCCCCGACATCGCTGGCGATCCGCGCGGCGAGCGTTTTCAAAAGCTCATCGCCGACATCATGGCCGTGCTTGTCATTGACGAATTTGAAGTTATCGATGTCGATGAAAAGCAGGCTGCATTTCTCGACGGATGCGACAGCCTCCTGGACGGCCTGCGTGGCCAGCATGTTGAAGCGCGCCCGGTTGGCGATGCCCGTCAACGTGTCTGTCCAGGAACTCCGCTGCACCAGCTGGAGCGACTGGACGGATCGGCGATGCATCTCCCGGATATTTCGGGTCAGACGGCCGATTTCACCGGCCTCGTCCACCTCCGCGATCTCCTCGCGCGCCCCCGCCATCACCGCCATGACATTGGTATCGAGCGTTGCGATCGGTCCCGTGATGAAGCGGCGGATGAGCACGATGATCAGCCAGATCGAGAAGAGGCTCATGGCCACTGCGCCGAGGGCCAGAAGCACCTTCTGACGCAGCATCTGAGCGTCGAAATGCGTATCCGAGACCGTCAAGGTCGCATGCAGAGACGGCCCGAGAGGGACGCTCGCCGACAGGCCGTCGGTTACGGCAAGCGGCCAGGGCTGGAGGACGATGTCGGCGCCATATTCCTTTTTCAGCGCCGCCTGCAGCTTGAGAAAACGGTCGGGCTGCACCGCGACCTGCATCAGCAGTGCATTTGCCTTGTTGCTGGGGGCCGGTCGGCCCAAGGTTATCGGATCGGCGAAGAGGGAATAGACGATCCGCGGCCTGTCGCCGGTGCCGTCGACATAAGTCCAGTCGCCGAGTTTCGATCCATTGGCCAGCTGGCGCGCGAGGTCGAGCTGTGCCTGGTCGATCTCCGCGAAGGGATCCCAGCTGTTTTCGAAGTAGTATTCGGTTTCCAGCTTGTTGTCGAGAATGGCGAAGGACAGGTAACCCGCTGGATCGTCCAGCAGCGACTTCAGATTCTCCTGCAGCCGCACGCCAAGCGCGCTGGCGCGATATTTCTTGTCGGTTTCGGAGACGTATTGGCGCAGCGCGTTGCCGCCCAGGAGCGCATTGAGGGCGCCCCGGCTGCGCCGGACCTCGTTCTGAAAGACGGCGGCGGCATGCTCGAGCCGTTGAGAAAGCTTTGCGTGCTCTAGCGCGCGGATGGAACGGCTCTGCGCGACGTGAACAGACACGGCTGCCAGAAGATAGCCGGCCAGCACGACCGGAAAGATCAGGATGAGCGCACGCTTGCCGAGGGTCACTGGAAGTTCGCCAACGTGTTGATGATGCGCCGGCGCGCCTCTATCGACCGGACGGACAGTTCCTTGTGGTGCTGGTTTTTCGCCATGATTTCGGACGGGGGGTAGATTTCCGGATCGGAGCGCATGGTCTCCGGAAGGAGCTTGAGCGCCACGCTGCTTGCAGTCGGCATATTGAGCGCGAGCGCGTTGGCGGCGGCGGCCTCCGGCGACGCGATGAAGTTCAGGAACTCGATAGCCCGCTGCTTGCGGGGCGATTCGGCCGCGACGGAAAAACAGTCGAGCCACGACAAGGTGCCCTCTTTCGGGACTGAATAGCGCCACAGCCCCGCCTTGCCGGCTTTGTTGTTGAGGACGTGCTGATCGCCGCTGTAGCCGAGTGCCAGATGTATCTCCCCGGCCAAGGCCGGGTCCTGGATCGAGGTGACGACGTAGTCGTAGGTCAGAACGAAAGGGGCCTGCGCCTTCAGGAGCTCGAATGCAGCCCTCAGGGTCTCCGTGTCGTCGGCATTGAGAGAGGCGCCGAGCAGCATCAACGGTGGCACGAAAATCTCGCTGTGATCGTCGAACATGGCGATGTGCTTCCGAAGCGCCGGTGCAGGGCGCATCATGTCCTGCCAGGATGTCGGCGGTTGCTTGACCACATCGGAGCGGTAAAGAATGCCCACAGTGCCCCAGAAGTAGGGAAGGCCGTAACCGGCGCAGGTTTTGCGCCGTTCCGGGGCATAGTCCTTGAGTGCGGCAAGGTTGGCATCGGAGATCGGCTCGAGGACGCCTTTCCGCCCGAAAAGCATCGCGCCGTTCTCATCGACGATGACAAGATCGATGTTGCGGCCGGGATCGGCGAGAATCTCGTCTCGGGCGTCATCGCTGTCGAAATTTATCTGGCGGATGGAAACGCCCGTCTTCTCCGTCCAGCGGTCGATCAGGCCCTGATCGATATAGTCTTCCCAGATCAGCAGGTTAAGCGTTTCGGCCCGGCTTGCGGAAGCGCAAAGCAGTGCTGCCAGAACGACAATGGCCCCACATTTCCTCATTCTTCGCCCCTGCTCACCCCCATCGCCGGACGCTATCCGGCAATGATTGAGGAATGCTTACGCCAGGAGCAAAGACTGAAAACGCGGAGCGGCAGCAGCCCCTTATCGCGCGGGCAGCTTCGGCAGAAACACCGTGAGCAGTCCAAGGAGCGGCAGGTAGGAGCAGATCTTATAGACGAACTCGATGCCCTGCCGGTCGGCGAAGATCCCGAGCACCGCGGCGCCCATGCCGCCTGCGCCGAAGGCGAAGCCGAAGAAGACGCCGGCGATAAGTCCCACCCGGCCCGGAACGAGTTCCTGCGCGAAGACGACGATTGCCGAGAACGCGGACGAAAAGATGAGGCCGATGATGACGCTCAATACGCCCGTCCAGAACAGGTTCGCATAGGGCAGCAGAAGGGTGAACGGGACGACGCCGAGGATCGAGAACCAGATCACGAAGCGGGCACCGTAGCGATCGCCGATCGGGCCGCCGAGGAAGGTGCCTGCGGCCGCCGAACCGAGAAACAGGAACAGCATCAGTTGCGCCTGCTGTACGCTGGTGCCGAATTTTTCAATGACGAAAAAGGTGAAATAGCTCGAGATGCTCGTGAGATAGACGTTCTTCGTCGCCGTCAGCAGTACGAGAATTGCGATCGTCCACAACACCCGCGCTTTCGGCAGCGGCAGCGCGCGGCTGGGAACGGGACGGCTCATGGTCGAGCGGCGGTGGCGCACATACCAGGTGCTGACCCAGGAAAGCACGAAGAAACCGGTGATTGCGACGATGGAGAACCACCCGAGGCTGCCCTGGCCGAAAGGAAGGACAATAAACGCTGCGAGCAGCGGCCCGAGCGCGCTTCCGGCATTGCCGCCGACCTGGAACAGCGACTGGGCCAATCCGTGGCGGCCGCCCGAAGCGAGCCGGGCGACGCGGGAGGATTCGGGGTGGAAGATCGCCGATCCGATGCCGATCAGGCTCGCTGCGACGAGCAGCATCCAGAAGTGGTCGGCACTGGCGAGAAGCAGGAGACCCATGCAGGTCGAGAGCATGGCGAACGGCAGCGAATAGGGCAGCGCCCAACGGTCCGTCACAATGCCGACGGCGGGCTGCAGCATCGACGCCGTCACCTGGAAGGTGAACGTCAAAAGGCCGATCTGTACGAAATCGAGGGCATAGTTTTCCTTGAGCAAAGGATAGAGCGCCGTCAGCAGCGACTGCATGATGTCGTTCAGCATATGACAGAAGCTGACAGCGAGAATAACCGAGAATGCTGTCTTTTCCGGACTGATATTGCCCGCCGACGTGACCGTTGCCATGGAACGTTTCCCTTCGAGGCGGCTCGCCAGGGGGAGCCTTTTCGGCCATCTCTAGACGGCTTGTCGCTGGCCTGCTTTTGTGATTTGGTCGATTTCTTTCGTGAGTGGGCCAGATGGCGAAATCCGACACGCTGCCAAAGTTGCCGGACGCGGACCATTTCAGAAGTCTGGAGTGGATCGAGAAGGCGAACGCGCCCGTCCTCGCGATCGGGCGGGATTACGCCTGCGGACTCACCGTGCCCTCCCACAGCCACAGTCGAACGCAACTCTGGTGGGCGCGTTCGGGAGTGGTGCTCGTCTATACGTCGGGCGGGCGGTGGATGATTCCCCCCGGCCATGCCCTGCTGATCCCCGCCGGGATCGAGCACTCGGCCGAGATGGTCAGCGACGTCCGAATGCATTCCATCTATATCCTGCCGGAGGCGAGCGAGGCGCGCCGGCCCCTCGTTTTGGAGATGAGCACGCTCGTCGGCAGCCTCATCGACGAACTCGTCAGCGCCGGGAACGAAGCTTCGTCCGAACGGCGCGAAGGCCTGATCATGGAGTTGCTGCTCACGGAAATCCCGCGGCTCAGCCAGCGCCCTTTGGGTCTGCCTTTCCCGCGCGACCGCAAGCTCGCTCTCCTCTGCCGGCAATTTCTGGAGGCGCCATCGGCATCCGCAAATACCGATGCGTGGGCGGCTCGCATGGGCATCAGCCGGCGTTCATTCACGCGGCTCTTCCGCCAGGAGACGGGCGTGAGCTTCGTCACGTGGCGCCAGCACGCCTGCATCTTCGCCTCGCTGCCGCGCATCGCGGACGGCGAGCCGATCACCACCGTAGCGCTCGACGCGGGCTACGAAAACGTCGCCGCCTTCACGACCATGTTCCGCCGCATGCTGGGTGCACCGCCGAGCGTCTACCTCCGCGACCAGCGGACCTGACGGGCGTCGGCTTTTTTCGTGGAATAGCTTTACTGCATGTGTCCTTAATCGCATCCGATTAAAGGACAGAACATGCAGCAGATCAAAGTGCTACAGCGACCTTTGCGCGTCTGATGGGTGCGCGCAGGTCTTAGTATTAGTATGGTATTAGTCTTAGTATTAGTCTTAGTCTTAGTCTAATCTGCGGTATCACCGCAGATTGACGCGAGTTCTGAAGCTGAATCGATGCTGCTAATGGAATCGTAAGGCCTTGCCGAAGATAAGGACACGCTGTATAACGTGAGCAGTCACTCCTTATACGTCATTGAGGCACGTTCCGGGTTCCCTTCACCGATAAACTAGTCTTCGGAGTATGGATGCGAATACATGTTGTTTTTCTTGCGTCTCAGGCGTTTCTTCTTGCAGCCGGATCCGCCGCTGCCGAAGAAAGCCGGTATCCCTGGTCGGGAGACTGGTATCTGAAGATCGGGGCTACAGGTTTTCTCGGCCCGGAATATGAAGGCGCTTCGAAGCGTGTGCTCCAGGCGGCGCCGCTCGTTTCGCTCGGCAAGGCGGGCAGCGCCGTGCGCTTTTCGTCGCGCAACGACAACATGTCCTACGCCCTGATCGATCAAGGCCATTTCCGCGCCGGTGCGGTCGGCAAGCTGATTTTCGAGCGTACCGAAAATGACTCGAGCGATCTTAACGGACTGGACCATCCCAAGTTCGGCGGGGAACTCGGCGGTTTCGCAGAGGTCTATCCCACGGACTGGATGCGTCTTCGCGCCGAGATTCGTCAGGGTATCCGCAGCCATCATGGGGTGGTCGCGGATGTTGCAGCCGACGCCTTCACCGATGTCAGCGACACCGTCCGCGTCTCGGCCGGTCCGCGAGTGACCGCGGCATCGAGCGATTATTTCGGCGCCTATTTTGGTGTCAACGCCGCAGAATCGGCGGCCTCGGGACTCGCCACCTATGAACCGGGCGGCGGTATTCACTCCGCGGGTCTTGGCGCGGAGATCAACTGGATGGCGACCGAGAAGCTGGAGACCGGTGCCTATGCCGAATATCGGCGACTGATGGGCGCCGCCGCCGATTCGAGTCTCGTACGCGAGCGCGGCAGCCGCAACCAGTTCCTCCTGGGGGTGTCCGCAACCTATCGCTTCGATTTCACGCTACCCTGACGAGTCTTTCCGGACGAAGCGGGTGGAACGAAACGCGGCGCTTGACCGGCAGGTCTTGCGGGGCCAAACAGTGGTCATGGACAGTTCTTCCACCGATTCCGGCCGCGTGCACGACGCGCCGTCCAACAACTGGGTCTACCGGGTTCTGCCGCGGCCGCTATGGCCCTATGCGCAGCTTGCCCGCTGGGACCGGCCGATCGGCTGGCAATTGCTCCTGTGGCCATGCCTCTGGTCGGCGGCGATGGCGTCCGGAGCGGCCGCATCGCTCGGCGGCTTCTCGCCCCAGCGCTTCCTTTTCCATATCTTTCTCTTCGTTGTCGGGGCGATCGCCATGCGCGGCGCCGGCTGCACCTACAATGACATCGTCGATCACGACATCGATATGGAAGTGGCGCGCACGCGCTCTCGGCCGCTGCCTTCCGGTCGCGTTACGCGTTTTCGGGCCAAGGCATTCATGCTGTTGCAGGCCTTTGTGGGTCTTGCCGTGTTGTTGCAGTTCAACGGTTTCACGATTTTTCTCGGCTTCCTGTCGCTGGCGCTGGTCGCGATCTACCCGTTTGCCAAGCGATTCACGGACTGGCCGCAATTCTTCCTCGGCCTTGCTTTCTCCTGGGGCGCGGTCATGGGCTGGGCGGCGGAATTCGGCGGCCTGTCGCTGGCCGCGGTCGTCCTTTATGCCGCTGCGATCGCCTGGACCATCGGCTACGACACCATCTATGCCTATCAGGACAGGGAGGACGACGAACTGATCGGCGTTCGATCCACCGCGCGCCGCTTCGGCGACAATCCACGACCGTGGCTCATCGGACTGTACGGGATTGCGGTTCTTCTGATGTTTTTCGCTTTCGCGGCGGCGGGCGCCGGATTCTTCGCCTATGTCGGGCTCGTGGCGGCCGCGGCTATGCTCGCCTACCAGATCCTCGTATTGAACATCCACGATCCGTTGCAATGCCTTGCGCTGTTCAAGTTCAACGGCGTCGTCGGTCTTATCATCTTTGCCGGACTTGTGCTCTCGCTCGTCGTGCGGCTCATATGAAAAATCCTCCGGAATCCGGAGGATCGCTGCCCGCATGATGCAGGTAAGATTGTCTCGGCAGGCCGTCCGAGCGGTCCTTACGCCCAGCTCGGTTCAGCCTCTGGCTGGCGGCTTTGAACTGCGGTTTGTCTGCCGACAAGGGCTCGAATGGCGGCGAGGGTCGCGAGAAGGCGCTTGCGGATCATGTTGTCTCCTTCATCTGTGTCCTTGGTCAGGAATCGCTTATGCCATGAAGAAGGCGGCGCATTTGTTTCGGTGGTAACACTTGCTCGCCTCGGGGAAGAACCCGTGATCGCGGTAAGCGCGCCAAAAAGGAAAGCCGGCCGCGAAGGGCCGGCTTGCTGCTGAATGTGTTGAGGTGCGATACCCCGAGATCAGGCGCGGGCGATGATTTCGCGGCCGTCGATCTTCATCTGGATGCCGAGACTGCCGGTGGAGCGGCGCACGAGAAAGCGTGGCCGGCGCTCGGCGAAGAAGGAATGGCGGCGGCGCGGTTTCGCGGGAGCGGCACGGACATCGCCTATGTGCTCCTCGAGCGGCCGCGCGACCCCGTCGGCCTCCACCATCAGCATCGGAATGCGATAGGCCTCGGCCCAGGCGCGCCAATCGGCCGCGATATCCGAAAGATCATGCGCGACGAGCAGCGGAATGGAGAGATCCGGATCATCGTGATGAAGTTCGAGCGTCACTGTTACCTCCCCGTCGCCATGGTCGATCGCCCGCGCCGCCACGCCCTTGAAAGCTCGCGCCGGCAGAGCGATCGAAAGCGGCAGGCCACTGGATGGTAGCACCTTGCGCAGCACAGCGCCACGCTCGTCAAGGCTGATGCTGACATTCCCTGTGTGCCCGCGCAGCATGTAGCTTGCTTGCTGCGGAAAGCGCTTCGGGTCAAGTCTGAGCGTGTTTTCGACCCAAGCCGGTTGAGAGAGTGTATTGCGCATTTCAAATCGCCCTTGTTTTCCTTGAGAGCCGTTCCCGGCCTTCCTGTCGGGACTTTTTCGTCCTCTATGGGCGGAGGATAGGTCGGCTCTGTTCCGGGCGGCTTAAAATTCGCGGTTAAAAAAACTTTGCCGTCTCCAATGGTTAGCAAAAACCGAGGCCGCAAGGTTTCTCTTTCGTCAACGAAATCGCGGGCATTTTCGGCGGCGAAAAGCCACACACAAGCATGCCGCGCCATCCTTGCGGCCATCGATGTGGTTTCAAGGGGATGTCGGAGTGCCGGCGGTCCCCGTTCCTTGCTGGCGGGCGACGCATGGTTTCGACTTATCTCGACTACAATCTCATCGCACGCGACATGAAGGTCAGCCTGAGACGCGTATCGGAGCAGACGCTCGTCGCCCGCGATACGCTGTACTACAGGGAGAACATCGGCAGTGTGGCCTCTGTCGACGAGTTCCTTGGCGACTACCGCCTCTATTCCTACGCGATGAAGGCCTATGGTCTGGGCGACATGATCGACTCGGTCGCCTTCATGCGAAAGGTGCTGGATAGCGACCTGTCCGACGACAACAGCTTTGCCAACAAGCTGACGGACGAACGCTACCGCGATTTCGCGATGGCGTTCAGCTTCGGCGGCGGGACTGCGGTTTCGCAGACCGAAGCGCAACTCGACGAGATCATCGGTCTTTACAATACGAGCATCGCCAGCATCGGGGAAATCCAGAAGGAAGAGACGCGCTATTACAACGTCATGATCGACAAGGTCACGAGCGTCGATCAACTCCTGAACAATGACCGTCTGCGAGCCTACATCTTCACCGTCTTCGGTATCAACGAGAGCACTTACTCCCGTGAAACGCTCCGAAACGTTCTCTCCAGCAATGCCGAGGATCCCGACAGCTATGCGAACACCGTTCTCGAGCCCAGACTTTCGGAGCTTCAGGCTGCCAGAGCCGATGCTCAGGCCAAGCTCCAGCAGAGCAACACGACGCCGGCGGAGAAACTGGAGCTTCAGGCAAACATAGCCACTTACAACAAATCGATCTCCACGATCGGCAATTACCTGGCGATGGCGGCAGCGTTCCAATTCGACGCCGACGGCACGGTAGCCGCGGGATCGGCGCAGACCGCCGCGCACAAGAAGACCATGAATGAGCTCTACGTCTCCAGCAACCCCCGGATCACACCCCAGGCAGCACTTCTGAACAAGGCCTATTTCGAGGAGAAGATCGCGAGCATCGCGAACGTCAGCGAGCTTGTCGCCGATACGCGCCTCTATGACTACATCCGCACCGCGTTCGATCTCAACGAGGTCACCATCGTGCCGGCGACGATCAAGAATATCCTGACCAGCGATCCGGATGACCCGAACAGCTACATCAACACGATCGGCAAGGGCAACGAGAATTACAAAGCGCTAGCCAGGGCCTTCAACTTCCAGGCGGACGGCACGCTTGCGGCGGGCGATGCCGCGCAGACTGCCGAGCAGACGACGCTCACCTCCAGCCGTTACATGACGCGCTACAACGACAAGGACGACGCAGCGGACGCGAAGGCGATCGACGCCTACAAGCGCGCCGTCCCGAAGATGACGTCGGTCGGCGACTTCATCGACACGGCTTCGATCTACGATTTCGCGCTGCAAGCGGTCGGTCTCGATCCCGACGCCGAAAGCGCACGAACGATCAAACGAGTGCTGACCAGCGACCTCAACGACCCGAAGAGCTTCGTCTACACCTTGAAGGACGAGCGCTACCTGAAGCTCGCCCAGCTGTTCAACTTTACGACATCGGGCGATGTCGGCATCCCGGCATTGGCTCAATCGGAGACGCTGATACAGGAGACCGCCAAGACCTACATCGTCAACAAGTCCCGTTTTGGCTCGGAAGAGGACAAGGCGAAAGCCGAGGCCGAGGCCGAATACTACTCGGCGGAGGTCGCCAAACTTTCCTCTCTCGACGAATTCCTGGCCGATAGCCGCCTGGTCAATTTCGCTCTCGAGGCGAACCGCATCGATCCGGAGAATGTCACCGTCGATTTCCTCCGCGACATCTTCACCTCAGATCTCGACGATCCAAAGAGCTTCATCAATCAGCAGCAGAACTCCGGGGCCTATACCGCCCTGGTCACTTCATTCAACTTCGACCGCGCGGGCAATATTCTGCGCGAGGACAAGAGCATCATCGTCACGCGGCAGGGGCTTTACGAGACCCTCGACCGGTACCTGCACCAGACGCTGGAAGAACAGGCCGGCGAGGACAATGCGGGTGTCCGCCTGGCACTCTACTTTGAACGCCAGGCAGGCTCCGTCGTCGACGCCTACGATCTCCTCTCCGACAATGCGCTTGCCGAAGTCTTCCGCACGATCTTCAGCCTGCCCGACGAATTCAGCGCCATGGACATCGACCAGCAGGCAAAGATCGTCGAGAAGAACCTAGATCTTGAAAAGCTCAGCGATCCGGCCGAACTGAAGAAACTCCTCGCGCGCTTCACCGTGCTCTACGATCTGGAGAACAACACCGAGGTCGATCCGGCCGTGGTCGTGCTTTCAGGCAGCGGCGGGAATATCGGCATCAGCGCCGATACGCTCTTTCAATTGTCGCAGCTCAGGAAGGGCGGGTAGGATAGCGGCAGTAGCGGCCGGAAATACGCGCTTCCCGATGCGGTCCGTACCTGTCTCAGTCCTCCCGCAATAGCTTATCCGGGTTCATTATCCCGGCCGGATCGAAGGCGTGCTTGATCCGTCGCATGAGTTCGATCTCGATCGGCGAGCGGATCGCCGCAAGTTCATCGCGCTTCAATTGGCCGATGCCATGCTCGGCGGATATCGAGCCGTCGTGTTTGAGTACGACGGCGTGAACGATCGCATTGATATCCCGCCACCGGTCGAGGAAGCTCTGCTTATCCGCACCGACCGGCTGGGAGATATTGTAGTGAATATTGCCGTCGCCCACGTGGCCGAAGGCGCAGATGCGCGCGCCGGGGATGGCCTTCGTGACCAGCGCATCGGCCTCGGCCATGAAGGCCGGAATGCTCGATACCGGCACCGAAACGTCATGCTTGATCGAGCCGCCTTCAGGCTTCTGCGCCGGCGACATGCTCTCGCGCATGTGCCAGAGGGCTTTGCGTTGCGCTTCGTTCTGGGCAATGACGGCGTTTTCGACAAGGCCGTCGGCGATGACCGTTTCGAGTAGGTCCTGCACCAACCGTTCCGCGCTTTCGGCCGAATCCGAGGTGGAGATATCGATCAGCGCATACCAGGGATGCGTCGTTTCCATCGGGTCGCGCACGCCGGCGATGTGCCGGGTGGTGAACTCGATGCCGAGCCTCGGCATCAGTTCGAAGCCCGTCAGGGCCGGCCCGCAGACGCTCGATGCCCGATCGAAAAGCGTAAGCGCGTCCTCGACGCTCCTGAGGCCGGCAAAGGCCACCTGGTGGCCGCGGGGCTTCGGAAAGAGCTTCAGCACGGCGCCGGTGATGACGCCGAGCGTTCCCTCGGCGCCGATGAAAAGGTCGCGCAGATCGTAGCCGGTATTGTCCTTTTTCAGGCGTCTGAGCCCGTCCCAGATCTCCCCGGTCGGAAGCACGACCTCCAGCCCCAGGCAGAGCTGGCGAATGTTGCCATAGGCAAGCACGGCGGTGCCGCCGGCATTGGTCGAAAGATTTCCGCCGATCCGCGCCGAGCCTTCCGAGCCGAGCGAGAGAGGGAATAGCCGGTCGACATCGTCGGCGGCTTTCCGGATGTCTGCCAGAATGCAGCCGGCGTCGGCCACGATCACGTTGCCGACCGGGTCGATGTCGCGAATGCGGTTCAGCCGCTCGAGGGAAAGGACCACGTCGGCTCTCCCCTCACGCGGAATCTGACCGGCCACATGCCCGGTATTGCCGCCCTGCGGCACGACTGCCGTTCGGGTCTGGCTTGCAAGACGCATGACCAGCGAAACCTCCTCGACGGAGCCGGGCCTGAGCACGAGCGGCGTCGTGCCGTGGTAGAGCCCGCGGGACTCGACGAGGTAGGGTGCCGTGTCGGCCGGTGCTGTGAGAGCATTGCCAGGGCCGACGATGTCGGCGAAGGAGGCGATGAGTTCGGGAGAAGGAAGTATGGTGGTCATGGCCTGCCTTGGATCGGTGTCTGCGCCATCAGCCCCGCGGGGCGGCCGCGCGCTGCAATCGGTCGATGATCGCCTCGCCGAGCCCCTCGCTCGGGATCGGTCCGAAGGCGATGGTCGCGGCGCCGGTGGCATCCGCCTTTTTCATATAGTCGAAAAGATTGGCTGCGGCCTCCCGAAGGCTGCCGCCTGGACTGAGATCCATGACGATCACGGCATCGCCTTCTCCGGGAAGCGCCTTCCCGCCAAAGCGGATCAGGGCTTCTCCTTTCCGGACCTGTTCGGCATCGAGCCGCACGGCCGCGCCGGGCGCATAATGCGAGGCCAGCATGCCGGGCGCCTCGATGACGGCGCCGGCAGTCTCCGGGCGCTCGACGGCGAGCCCGGTAAGCGCCTCGATCTCTGCCGCGTCGAGTCCGCCGGGCCTCAGCAGCCGCAGCCGTCCCTCATCGACCTTGACGATGGTCGACTCGAGCCCGATCTCGGCCGGGCCCGCGTCAAGGATAAGCTTCAGCCTGGGACCGAGATCCGCCTGCACGTGGGCAGCACTGGTAGGGCTGACTCCGCCCGAGGTGTTGGCACTCGGCGCTGCCAAGGGCCGCCCGAACCGGGCGATCACCCGACGCGAGAAACCGTCGGGCATGCGAATTCCGAGCGTGTCGAGACCGGCGGATGCGAGCGCGTGTACGGTAGTTTCCCGCCGCTGCGGCAGAATGAGAGTGAGAGGCCCCGGCCAGAAGGCCTCCGCCAGGCGCCGAGAGACCGTGTCGAAGGTCACATGCGCCTCGGCCATCGCCAGATCCGAGACGTGGCAGATCAGCGGATTGAAGCGCGGCCGCCCCTTCATCTCGTAGATGCGGCTGATTGCATCGGGGTTGGTGGCGTCAGCGGCAAGGCCGTAAACGGTCTCCGTCGGGATGGCGACGGGATCCCCGTCCGAAAGAACGGCGCAGGCTTTCTCGATTGCCCGCTCCGGTTCGATGCGCGTGTCTATGACTTCGGCCATGGCGGTGTCCGGTCCTTTCCGTCGCCTTCCTTAAAGGAGCTGTCGGAAAAACAGAACGATTTTCTTCGTCAAAGCCCGCGAATGATCCGGCGAAGGGCTTCGTCGCGTGCGCCGAGCATCAGCACGTTCTTGAGGGCCACCTTCGGATCCTGCGTCCGGAAGATCAGCCCGTTGCCGCGGACATTCCGGTTGACGACGATCCGCGCCTCGCCGGCATCGGGTTCGGTCGCAACGGCGAAGTACATGCGCGAGTAGCCCGGCCGGATACGGTCGAAAAAATGGTCCTCGTGCCCGAGGTCGCAGAAGAAGTTCGCGAAGTAGAAGGACCAGGTGATCTCGTGCAACTCGGCGAGGCGGGTACTTGCGGCGGTCACATGGCAATAGCCGAGATGCGGGCTGTCGGCGAGCGTCCGGTGAAAGACCATCTTCGGGAACCGGATCGAAGTGTGAAATCCGTTGATCCGCCGGTGGGTCGTCTCGCCCGCTGTCGCCAGTTTCCGCCCCGTCTGCTGCGCGACCTCGGCATAGCTCAGGTACTGGCGCTCGCTCGGCATCCAACAGCGTCTGTCGATTCTGCCGGTTCGCAGGAACTCGGTATGGGCGGTGGGTTTCGGCGTTGCGGCCGGTGCCTCTTCGGAGGCTTCGTAATATCGGAACTTTGCCATGGGCGTCTTCGCGCCATCCTGTCCGCAAGCGGGTCGATAGCGGCCAAGGTTAGGCCATTACGGTTAACGAAGCATTCCCGGTCGCGCAGGACGGGGTCGATCGGATCCTGCGCCAATGGGCAGTGTCGCAAAACGGCAAATCGCCTTCGCGTCGTGAACGACGCTGCCCAAAAAAGGGCCGGCAGCATCGAGATTCATCTACCCTATTGTTTGTTATGGATAATATTGCCCTCTTGGTCGCCGAATGCTTCATTTTCTGCCTGTCGTCTTTCTGGAATCGGATGTCGCCAATTGGCAGTTGCCCGACCCGCTCGCAAGCTTAGATGAGGACACTCAAGGTGCCACCTCGAAGAGAGGGCGGAGAATTGGGAAGCCGGTCAAATCCCGGCGCTGCCCCCGCAACGGTGGTGGAGCGAACAGCCACGGCAGAAGGCCACTGGACATCGCGTCCGGGAAGGCGCCGGGCGGGTCCCCCGTGGACAGCTCCAGAGCCCGGAAACCAGCCTTGGAGCACAAATCGAGCAGCTGGTTGCGGCGGGCAGCCGGATCGGAGCCATATGCGTTGCGGGTCCATGCGACCGGCGCGGGTTCCTGTCCTGCCTCTCCGGAGCGGCGGAAAACGAGGACAAGGGCATGGAAATTCAGACCGAAATGCTGCGCAAGCTGAAGACGCGTCGCGAAGGCTATAGCCTGGATCGCGCCTTCTATGTCGATCCCGACTATTACCGTCAGGACCTGGAGCAAATCTGGTACAAGGATTGGCTGTTCATCGGCCATGATTGCGAAGTCCCGCGGCCGGGCAACTACTTCACGGTGCAAATCGGCGAATATCCGGTGGTCATTGTGCGCGACCGGCAAGGCGCGGTCCGGGCTCTCCACAATTCGTGCCGGCATCGGGGCTCGCGCGTCTGCACGCAGTCCAAGGGCTCGTCGGCCAAGCTTGTGTGTCCCTACCATCAGTGGACCTACGAGCTCGACGGCCGGCTGCTCTTCGCGCGGCAGATGCCCGAGGGCTTCGACCCGGCGGAGCACAGTCTGAAGCCCATCCATTGCGAGACCGTCGGCGGTTATATCTTCATCAGCCTTGCCGATCACCCGATGGACTTCCAGCCGTTCCGCGAGACGGTCGCCGGCTATCTCGCGCCGCACCGCCTCGGAGAGACAAAGGTCGCCTTCGAGAGCACCATCGTCGAGAAGGGCAATTGGAAGCTCGTCTGGGAGAACAATCGCGAGTGCTATCATTGCGCTGCCAATCATCCGGAACTCTGCCGCACCTATCCGGAGGCGCCGACCGTGACCGGGGTCCAGGGGGCGATGGACGATCCGGAAATCGGCGCCCATTGGCAGAAGTGCGAGGCTGCCGGTCTTCCGAGCGCCTTCCGGATCGCGCCCACCGGCCAGTTCCGCATGACGAGGATGCCGCTGATCAACGGCGCCGAGAGCTACACGATGTCCGGCCAGAAGGCCGTGAGCAAACAGCTTTCTACCGGAGTGAGCGCCGATGGCATCGGCACGCTGCTGCTCTTCCATTATCCGACGACCTGGAACCACATCCTTGGCGACCACGCGATCACCTTCCGTGTGCTTCCGCTCGGGCCGGAACTGACGCAGGTTACGACCAAGTGGCTGGTCAACAAGGATGCGGTGGAGGGCGTGGACTATCGGATCGACGAACTGACGCATGTCTGGACGGAGACCAACGACCAGGACCGGCAGATCGTCGAGGAGAACGCTTTCGGTATCCGCTCGCCGGCCTATGAGCCCGGTCCCTATTCCGCCGAACACGAGGGCGGCGTCATGCAGTTCGTCGAGTGGTATTCGAGCTTCATGCTGGACCGTCTCCAGGACGGAGCCACGTATCTCTCGCGGGTGGCATGATCATGGAGATGCCTCGTTCCTTCCACCATTTCGACGAGCTCGATCCCTGGAGAGACCGCCAGCACCTGCTGGAGTGCATTGCGGCGGTCACGGAGACCGCCGACGTGATGACCTTCACGTTCCGCTCCGACAAGCCGGCCTGGTTTCGCTACCTGCCCGGGCAGTTCGTGACGCTCGAACTGCCCGTTGCAGATGAGCCGGTGATGCGTACCTACACGCTGTCCTCTTCGCCGTCGCGGCCGCTCTCCGTGGCGGTTACCGTGAAGGCGCAGCCCGGCAGCATCGGCACGCGCTGGATGTTCGACAATCTGAAGCCCGGCATGGTGGTGAAGGCGCTGGGGCCGCTCGGCGACTTCAGCTTCGTTCGCCATCCCGGGGAAAAATATCTTTTCATTTCGGCGGGTTCGGGCATCACGCCGATGATGTCGATGACGCGCTGGATGGCCGACTGCGCGCCGGAGATGGATGTCACCTTCATTTCCTGCGCCCGCCGCCCCGACGATCTTCTGTTCAAGGCGGAGCTCGAAGTTCTCGCCCGCCAGATGCCGCGGCTCAATCTCGGCTTCCTGGTGGAGGGACACGAGGCGCGGCACGGCTGGCATGGTTTGCGCGGCCGCATCGACGCGACCAAGCTGCCGCTGCTCGCACCGGATTTCCTGGAGCGAACCGTCTTCTGTTGCGGGCCGGAACCCTTCATGCGTGGTGTTCGGGAGATGCTGAAAACGGCCGGCTTCGACATGGACCGCTACCACCAGGAGAGCTTCCAGCCTGCCGCGGCACCGGCGGCCGAGGAGCTTGCAATTCGAGCGGGGCCGCCCGCCGATGCCGGGGCCAGTGCGGCGCGGGTAAGCTTCACGATGAGCGGCAAGGATGCGACCGCCCTTCCCGGGCAGACGATCCTCCAGACGGCGCGCGCCAATGGTGTCAGGATCGGGGCCGCTTGCGAAGGCGGCATCTGCGGGACGTGCCGGGTGATGAAAATCGCCGGCGATGTCGAAATGAACCACAACGGCGGCATTCTCGACGACGAGATCGAGGAGGGCTACATCCTCGCCTGCTGTTCGCGGCCGATAAGCGACGTGCAGATCGAGGCCTGAGCTACCGCCGCTCGGATTGGTAGGGCAGGTGCGCCTCTGCGGCCCTGACGGCGATGGAACCGGTTACGGTCCTGTCGGCGCCCGCTCCCGATCCGCTCTCCGCCTCGGCACGGCTGATAACGAGCGGCCGCGAGAGAGAGGCCACCGCTTCGGCGTTCAGCGCCGGGGTCGTGCCGACGGCGGCCGAGGCGACAACGGTGAGCACCGGCGGTTTCTCCGGGAGAAGTCCGCCATGAGGCCAGACGCTTTTCAGTGCCGCCGCGCTCATCGCTGCGACATTCACGTCGATGTCGTTCAGTGTGCCGGGGACCCGATAAGGGCAACGCTTCTTTCCGCAATTATGCGCCGACGAGAATTGCCAGAGCGAATAACGGTCCCAGTTTCCCATCGGAAAGACGTTGCGGATGGCGGGCTTGTAGCGCGCATACCAGAGCGGAAGACGCGAAAGCAGCCGATGCTTGAAGCGGTTGGCGGCAATGTGTTTCGCGGTTGCGTGATTGGTGTAGAGGACGGGATAGCGCCCGGTCCTGGCCTTCACATGGCCGGCGAAAATGGCGGCGTCTTCGAGTGACATGTATTTTTCCGGATCGATCCCTTCGATATCGAGCACCATCAGCTCGTCGTCGCGCGGGTCGGCATAGTTGAGGAAGTGGTTCGCCTGATCGACGGGGTTGCCGGGCCTTGCAAGATGATAGGCGCCCCAGAGCAGGCCATGCGTGCGCGCGATCAGCCGGCGGGTCTGATAAAGTTCGCGGCTGACGGCATATTTGCGCCACATCGTCTTGCAATGGGCGACCGTATCGCCGCGGTGGTCGCCGGTACAGGTGAAGCTTTCCGGCAGGCCGTCGGAGGCTTTCGCGATGAAACCGGCGATCCGCTTATCCTTAAGCATGGCTTCCCAGTCGATGCTGTTCAGCTCGTAAGCGTCGACGATGATGGCGTTCTGCCGCTCTTTCCACGGCTCCACTTCGCCGGCGCGCGCGCTCGCCGCCGCGAAGGTCAGGCCCATGAGGACCGCCAGGCGCAAGATCATCCCTATGGTCGAGATTCCCCGCTTTTCCATTCTCTGAGATTGCCGACTTAGCGTTAAGAGGTCGTAAATCTCAGCCCCGGCCCCAATCTGCGCGAGGCGGACGCATCTGTACACCGACCTGAAGGGGCAAAGTCGACGGCCGGATTCCGCCTTGGATTGTACTGCCGGAGGGATTTTCCCCTGCCGTATCCGCGCGCGACGGTTGCTTCCGGCGATTTCTGCTCTAGTCTTGGTGTACTGCCCTTGCAAGGGCCGGTTGTGCATCGAAATCGACGCAAGGAGAACATGATGTCACGCAAATGGCTTTCGGGCGCGCTTGCAGCGATCGCGCTGACGGCATCGCCGGTGCCGTCGCAGGCATTCACGCATCTGCCCCCTCGGGTTACCGTCGAGAGCGCCATTACCGATGTTCAGTATGTGCCGCGGCGTGGCTATTACCGGTATGGCGACTTCGATTACTACAACGGTTATCGTGGTTACCGCTATCAGCGCCCCGGCTACCGCTATTACCGGGGATGGTGGTATCCGCCGGCAGCTTTCGGGATCGTGATCGAGCGCCGCCCCGCTTATCGCCCGCCGGCTCGCTACGGCAGCCGGCACGTCCAGTGGTGCTACGGCCGCTATCGCTCCTACAGGGCCTATGACAACAGCTATCAGCCCTATAACGGGCCCCGCCGGCAGTGCTATTCGCCCTATAGCTGAGCAGGCCGCTTCGCTCAGAGAATGCCGATACGCTTGAGGACGAGCCAGGCGAGGCCGGTGGACGAGGCAATGAGCAGTCCCGCGAAGGCGGTGCCGCTGCCCTCGGAAAAGGGGAGCGCCCCCGTGTTCATGCCGAAGAAGCCGGTGACGAGTGTTGGCGGCAGCAGGAAGGCGGTCATCAGCGAGAGGATATAGAGGTGGCGGTTCGTCTCCGAGGAAATCTTGCTGTCGATTTCCTCGTGGAGCAGCCTTGCGCGTTCCTGAAGGGCGAATACATCGCGGTCGACGGCCTCCAGCCGATCCGAGAGTCTCTCGGCCACGTCGACGAAGCCCGGCGGCACCTCGTCCTCTTCCAAGGCTCCGCACCGGCGCAACAGGGCGAGCACGGTCCTTAAGTGTCGGTGCAACCGCACGACGGTCCGGCGCAACGGCGCCAGACCTGGCTGCTTCCTGTGCCCGGCCTCGCCATAGACATGCTCCTCGATGACGTTCAATTCCTCCGTCAGCTCGAGGACCAGCGTGATCAGTGTGCGCTGGAATTCCACGACGAGCATCTCGAAGAGGTCGATCGGGCGACTGCATCTGGCGCTCTTCTCCACGGCCGCCTTCACCCGGTCGATGCTTCTCAGCGGATGCAGGCGCGTGGTGATGATCATCCGGTCGCTGACGGCGAAATGAAGCCAGCCGATCGTTTGCGTCACCGCATCAAATGTTCGCTCGAAATCGACCAGCGTGCCGTGTACGACGTCATCCGCGACCGTGATCGCCGCCTGCGTGTCGTGGCTCGTCAGCGTCGCGATTGCCTCCTGCGGAAGATTGCCGATCCGCTCGATCAGCGCCGGTGTGCGCGCGTCGCTGAGCGCAAGGTGCAGCCAGATCCAGTCTTCGCCTGCCTCAAGGCTTTCGATGGGCGAATCGGCGGCTATGCGCTGACAGCGGCTTTCTCCCGGCACGAACCGGTAGGCCCAGACGAGGCCCGGTATGTCGGGTGAAATCAGATTCATCGGAGCGCCTCGGCCGGATCGGACGAGACGGCTTCTATTCGCGGGCCATGACAGTTTTGTTACAGTTCCCTGGCCGCAGTCGCCGTCCGGCCGCAGTAAGTGACGTTGACGTGCACGTAAAAATGACTAGTCTGCCGTGCATCGAATAGGCGCCGGCGGACGCAGGGGAGGAGCACCATGTATAAGGCACCGGTCGAAGAGATCGCATTCACCCTGAAGCACGTGGCCGGCATGGCCGAGGCTCTCGAAACCGGGGCGTTCGGCGAACTCGGCGAGGACCTCGTAGGCGCGATCCTCGCCGAATCCGGGCGCTTCGCATCGGAAGAGGTGGCGCCGCTCGGCGACGCGGGCGACCGGCAGGGGTCGCGGCTCGTCGATGGCGCCGTCGAGACGCCGGAGGGCTGGCGGGACCTCTACCGGAACTGGATCGCGGGCGGCTGGAACGGTCTGACGGCTCCCGAGGCCTTCGGCGGGCAGAACCTGCCGCACATGTTGCACGTTGCCGCCATGGAAATGTGGAACAGCGGTTCCATGGCGTTCGCGCTTGGGCCGACGCTCACCATGGGTGCAGTCGAAGCGCTCGAAAAGCATGGTACCGACGCACTGAAGGCGACCTTCCTGCCGAAGATGGTCTCGGGGGAATGGATGGGGACGATGAACCTGACCGAGCCGCATGCCGGATCGGATCTCGGCGTGCTCAAGACCCGTGCCGAGCGCCGCGAGGACGGCACCTACCGCATCTTTGGGCAGAAGATCTTCATCACCTGGGGCGAGCACGATTTCACCGACAATATCGTCCATCTGGTGCTCGCACGGCTGCCGGATGCGCCGCCCGGGACGAAGGGGATTTCGCTGTTTCTCGTGCCGAAGTTTCTCGTCGACGAGGACGGTTCGCTCGGCAAGCGCAACGATGTCTTCTGCCATTCGCTGGAGCACAAGCTCGGCATCCACGGATCGCCGACCTGCACGATGATCTATGGCGACGGCAAGTTCGGCGGCGAGAAGGGGGCGATCGGCTATCTGGTCGGCGAGGAGAATCGGGGTCTCGCCTGCATGTTCACGATGATGAACAATGCGCGGCTTGCGGTTGGAATGCAGGGCGTCGCGATCGCAGAGGCCGCCACCCAGAAGGCGATCGCCTATGCGAAGGAGCGCACGCAGGGCCGCGCGCCGGGATGGAGCGGTGAGGGTATGAGCCCGATCATCGAACATCCGGACATTGCCCGCACGCTGCTTACGATGAAGGCGCTGACGCAGGGATCACGCGCCATCGCCTATGCCTGCGCCCACGCCGTCGACATGGCGCATGCCGCGCAAGGGGAGGTCGCCCGCCGGTGGCAGGAGCGTTCGAGCCTGCTGACGCCGATCGCCAAGTCCTTCGCCACCGACGCCGGCGTCGACGTCGCATCCATGGGCATCCAGGTCCATGGCGGCATGGGCTTCATCGAGGAAACCGGGGCCGCGCGCTATCTCCGCGACGCCCGCATCGCGCCGATCTACGAAGGCACCAACGGCATTCAGGCGATCGACCTCGTCACCCGCAAACTGCCGCTCTCCGATGGCGCACAGGTACGCGGCTTCATCGCCGAGCTCCGGGAGGTCGCTGCTGCCGTTGCCGCGTCGAACAGGGAAGGCTTCGGCGAAACGGCCGCAAGGCTCGATGCGGCGGTTACCGATCTTGAGGAGGCGACCGAATGGCTGCTTTCGAGGCTTCGCGAGGGAAAGCTTGCCGAGGCGCTCGCCGGCGCGACCGCCTATCAGCGCCTGTTCGGCCTTGCGCTGACCGGAGTCTATCTCGCCAAAGGCGGTCTCGCCGAAGCGGGTGATGGGCGGCAGGACCGGCGCGTTGCGCTTTGCCGTTTCGCAGCGGAAAATCTGCTCTCGGAGACGGGCGCGCTCAAGGATCGCGTCGTCAACGGCGCAGAGAGCCTCGCCGCCGCCCGTTCCATACTCGACTGAGGAAACCCCATGACCGACCACGTACTCGTCGAACGGCCGGAAGCCTATCCCGGCGTTCAGCTTATCCGGTTCAACCGGCCGGAGAAGAAGAACGCCATCACGCGTCAGATGTATGCCAGGATGACGGAAGCGCTGACCGCTGCCGGAACGGATCCCGCCATCCGCGCGACGGCATTCCTCGGAACGGAAGGGTGCTTCTCGGCCGGCAACGACATGGCCGACTTCCTCGCCTTCGCCATGGGGGGCAGCATGGGGGGCGAGGTTCTGGATTTCCTGCGGGCGCTTGCCGGCGCGACGAAACCGATCGTTTCCGGCGTCGACGGACTGGCCATCGGCATCGGCACGACGATCCACCTTCACTGCGACCTGACGGTCTCCTCCGCCCGATCGGTGTTCAAGACCCCGTTCGTCGACTTGGCGCTCGTTCCGGAAGCGGCCTCGAGCCTCATCGTTCCGCGCATCATGGGCCATCAGCGCGCTTTTGCCCTGCTTGCAGCCGGCGAGCCGCTCGACGCCGCCGGTGCGCGCGAGGCCGGGCTGATCTGGAAGATCGTCGACGAGGCTGCCGTCGAGGAGGAAACGCTTGCGCTCGCCGGGCGCCTCGCGAAAAAACCGCCGGAGGCGCTGCGCATTGCCCGCGGCCTCATCCGCGGCGACCGCAGCGACGTGCTCGCCCGGATCGAGGAGGAGGCGAAGCATTTTGCCGCGCAATTGAAGAGTGCAGAGGCGCGAGCAGCCTTCGAAGCCTTCATGCGCCGATAGAGCGCTTTCAGCAAAAGCCTGGAACGATTTCCGGCGGAAGTGCCTGGTTTCGAAGTGTTGGAACGGGATGCGGGCGGAAAGCCGCGCGCGCTTTCCTATCCCGCTCGAGGATGCCCGTGGCACTTTGCAGGAGTCATTTTTAATCGCTTCTTAAATAGCTTTCGGTAGCTTGCGCCGCAGTAAGCCTGTCGAACCGCCAACGTCCATTGATGAGGATGTGCGGGTATTTCGGAGCAAGGCTCCCGGCCGCATGAAGCATTGCCGGCTCCGCCTTTGCGGCATGTCCCATCGTTTCCCCGCCGCCTTCACGTCGCTTTGGCGACTGATTCCTGATGCGCGGGAAAACCGTCACGAGCACGTCCGGTGCATGACCCCGGACACTCCCCAGGAGCCCAATCTTGTCCAAACGATCGAATCTCATGACGCGCATTCTCGTTGCCGCGTCCTGCGTCGTCGTCGGCGCCTTTGCCGGCTTTTCCGTCTATATCGACAGTCTCCAGCGCGCCGCGACCACAAAAGCAGTCGAGGAGGACATCGCTTCCTCCGGCAATCAGGCGGCGCAGAGCGTCGCCAACTGGCTGAACGGCCGTGTGACGCTGACCGCGATGGCAGCGGACGCTGCAGGCGAGGTGGCGGACGAATCCGCCATTCAGGGAATTCTGAAGAACGAGGTGCTGACGGGCGAGTTCATGTCCACCTATGTCGGCAGCGAGAGCGGCAAGTTCATGATCTGGCCGGACTCGAAGATGCCCGAAGGCTACGACCCGCGTCAGCGTCCGTGGTATCAGCAGGCGGTAAAGGCCGATGCCCGTGTGCTCACGGAGCCCTATATCGACGCTTCGAGTGGCGACCTGATCATCAGCGCCGCGGTGCCTGTCAGGCACGAGGGCAAGCTTTACGGTGTGACCGGCAGCGATTTCTCGCTGAAGGCGCTCGTGGCCATGGTCAACGGCATCGATGTCGGCGGCGAAGGCTTTGCCTTTCTCGCAAACAAGGATGGGCAGATCCTGGTACATCCGAATGCGAAGCTCGTGACGAAGACGCTCGCCGACGCCTTCCCGGCGGATACGCCGGCGATCGGCACCGGCATCATGCACACCGAGCTCGACGGCAAGCCGATGCTCGTGAGCTTCGTGCCGGTGAAGGGCCTCCCGTCGGTCGAATGGTATGTCGGCTTCGCACTCGACGCGGACGTCGCCTATTCGGCGATCAGCCAGTTCCGAGTCGCCGCGACCGTTGCCACGATCCTGGCGGTCGGTGCCATGATCGCCTTCCTCGCGACGCTTCTGAGCCGCCTCGTCATCCATCCGGTAACCGACATGACCGGAGCGATGGAGAAGCTCGCCGGCGGCAATCTCGACATCGAAATCCCCGGCGAGGAGCGGCGTGACCAGATAGGGTCGATGGCGGCGGCCGTCGCGGTCTTCCGCGCCAATGCGGTCGAGCGGAAGCGTCTTGAAGACGAGGCCGACTCCAACCGTTCCCTTTCGGAGCGCGAACGCCTCGAGCGGGAAGCGCAGAAGGCGCGCGATGCTGCCGAGGTCCAGCACGCGGTTGATGCGCTGGCGATGGGTCTCGGCCGGCTGGCCGACGGCGATCTCGCCTACCGGATCGACAGCCCCTTTGCCGATCGCCTGGACCGCCTCCGGGCAGACTTCAACAATTCGGTCGCCAAGCTGCATGACACGCTTTGTGCCGTCGGAGCGAATGCGCGGGCGATCGATGCGGGTGCCACCGAAATCCGCTCGGCCGCCGACGATCTAGCCCGCCGCACCGAACAGCAGGCGGCATCCGTCGAAGAAACGGCCGCTGCCCTCGAGGAGATTACGACGACGGTCCGCGATTCGGCCCACCGGGCCGAGGAAGTGGGTGCGCTCGTCGCCCGCACCCGCGCAGGCGCCGAGAAGTCCGGCGAAGTGGTGCAGAATGCCGTCGAGGCCATGCATGCCATCGAGAAATCGTCCGGCGAAATCTCGAACATCATCGGCGTCATCGACGACATCGCCTTCCAGACCAATCTTCTGGCGCTGAATGCCGGCGTCGAAGCGGCACGGGCCGGCGAGGCCGGTAAGGGCTTCGCCGTGGTCGCTCAGGAAGTGCGTGAACTGGCCCAACGCTCGGCCAATGCCGCCAAGGAAATCAAAGCGCTGATCACCACCTCCGGCGAGCAGGTGCATTCCGGCGTGACGCTGGTCGGCGATACCGGGCGGGCCTTGCAGGCGATCGTCGCCGAGGTGCAGGAGATCAACCAGCATGTAAGCGCGATCGTGACGGCTACGCGCGAGCAGTCGACAGGTCTCCAGGAGATCAACACGGCCGTCAATACGATGGACCAGGGCACTCAGCAGAACGCGGCGATGGTCGAGCAGCAGACGGCCGCGAGCCATGGACTCGCGTCCGAGGCAGCGGCGCTCAACGCGCTGCTCGCCCAGTTCATACTGGGCGAAACGCAAACGGCTTCTTACCAGGCTACGAGCCGCCGCCGCGCAGCCTGACGGTCATCCGAGAGCGAGTCCAGGAAAAGCATGTAGCGGTTTTCCATCCGGAATCGCTTGGATCCAGAAAGGCGAAAGGCCCGGTTCGTAGCCGGGCCTTTTCACTTTTCGAGCGTTGCTACCGTCTCCACATGGGCCGACCAGAGGAACTGGTCGATCGGCGTCACCCCGGTAATTCGGTAGCCGGCCGCGGTCAGGATCGAAAGGTCCCGCGCCAGCGTCACCGGATTGCAGGAGACGGCGGCGATCTTCTTCACGCCGGATCGGGCAAGCTCGTGACACTGCGTTTCGGCGCCGGCGCGGGGCGGGTCGAAAACCACGGCGTCGAAGGCCTTCAGCTCCTGCGTCATCATCGGCCGCCGGAAAAGATCGCGCTTTTCGGCGGTTACCGGTTTCAGCCCCTGGGTGTTGCGTGCGGCGAAATCCAGCGCCTTCACGGCCCTGTCGTCGCCTTCGACCGCGTGCACGCGGGCCGTTCGTGCGATCCTCAGCGCGAATGTGCCGATGCCGGAGAAGAGGTCGGCGACGCGCTTCGCCTTGCCGAGGTGAGCGAGCACCAGGTGTGCCATCGCTTCTTCGGCGGGTCGCGTGGCCTGGGTAAAGGCGCCGGGCGGCGGCGAAACCGTCACGCCGCCGAAATCGATCGCAGGCTTGACCGGCTCGATGACGATCTCGCCGTTCAGGCTGACGCGCGCGATGCCACGTTCGCCCAGAACCGCCTCGACGGTCGAGCGCCGCTGCGGGTCGCTGAGCTTGAGCCCCTCGAAGGCGAGGTCGAGGCCCGTATCTGTTTCGAGCACGGTGATACGGAACGGTTCGGCGTTCGACGCCATCGCCGCGGCGATCTTGCGGATGATCGCCAGCCGCGAGACGATGCCCGGGCTGGTGATGGGACATTCGCCGATCGAAACGATGTGGTGGCTCTGCATCTGGTTATAGCCGAGCAGCAGTTCCTTTTCCGTCCGCCGGGCCGTGAAAACGGCACGGCGGCGATCGCCGGGTCGTGCGATGATCAGCGACCCGACCTCCGGCGTCAGCCCCTTCGACCTCAAGGCGTCGATGACGAGATTGCGCTTGAAGCTGTGGTAAAGCGCGTCGGATGCGTGCTGCAGCGTGCAGCCGCCGCACGTCCCGTTGACGCCTTCCGGGCCGAAGTGGCGGCACGGCGGCTCCACCCGCTCGGGCGAAGCCTCCTTCAGCGAGATGAGCGTGCCGCTCGCCTTGTTGACGGCGAGCGCGACGGTCTCGCCGGGTAGCGTGAACGGTGCGTAGACGGTGCCGTCCTCGGTCCGGCCGATTCCGTCCCCTTGCGCTCCGAGACGATCGATGGTCACGATCCCGGTGCTCATGGTTTGCGCCCCGCCAGAAGAAACTCGCTGTTGCCGTCACCTCCGGCGATGGGCGAGGGGATCAGGCCGAGGCTCCGCCAGCCCATGTCCTCGACAAGCCATCGCTCGAGTTCGGCTGCCACCGCCGGAGCGCTCTCGGCATCCTTGAGCAGCCCGGCCTTGCTGATCGCGTCGCGACCGGCCTCGAACTGCGGCTTGACGAGCAGGATGCAGCAGGCACCGGGTTCCGCCAGCCCGAGGGCGGGCGGCAGCGCCAGCTTCAGCGAGATGAAAGAGACGTCCGAGACGATGAAAGTGATGGCGCGCTCACCGATGTCGTCGCGCGTCATCGACCTGGCGTTCAGGCCTTCGATGTTCGTCACTCGCGGGTCCTCGGCGACGCGCGGATGTATCTGTCCGTGACCGACGTCGACGGCAACCACATGCGCGGCGCCGCGCTTCAGCAACACCTCGGTAAAGCCGCCGGTCGAGGCCCCGACGTCGAGACAGGTCTGCTCCGATGGATCGAGGCCGAAATGATCGAGCGCGGCGACCAGTTTCAGTGCCGCACGCGAGACATAATCCTGCGCCGGATCGTCTATTGTGAGCGTAACGCTTTGCGCGAAGGGCGCGGCCGGCTTGGTCACCGTGCGGCCGTCAACCTTCACGGTTCCCCGCTGGATCGCGTCGCGGGCTCGGGCGCGGCTCGCCACCAGGCCCCTGTTCAGGAGCAATTGATCGAGGCGGATCGTCATCTGTGTATCTTGGGACATGGGCCGTCATCGCGCGTCCCGCCGCGCAATGCAAGCAAACTCTCGTACGGCTCAGCCGGCGGCGCCGAGGCCGACGCTGTGCTTCTGGCCGAGCGCCTTGAAGACGGTTGAAACGATGCCGGCACGGTCGAGGCCGGCACGGGCGTACATCGCTTCCGGTTTTGCCTGCTCCATCCAAATGTCGGGCATGACCATCGGGCGCACTTTGAGGCCGCCGTCGATGAGGCCCTCTTCCGCCAGGAACTGCAGCACGTGGCTTGCGAAACCGCCGACGGCCCCTTCCTCGATGGTGATCAGCACCTCGTGATGGCGGGCAAGCTGGCGGATCAGATCATGATCGAGCGGCTTGGCGAAGCGGGCGTCGGCGACGGTCGTGGAGAGGCCGGCGGCATCCAGGTCTTCCGCCGCCAGCAGACAGTCGGCGAGCCGTGTGCCGAACGAAAGCAGCGCCACCTTGTTCCCCTGCTTGACGATCCGGCCCTTGCCGATCGCAAGGATCTCGCCGCGCTCCGGCAACTCGACGCCGACGCCTTCGCCGCGCGGATAGCGGAACGAAATCGGACCTTCGTCGTAGGCCGCGGCGGTGCGCACCATGTGCTTCAGTTCCGCCTCGTCGGCCGCCGCCATGACGACGAAGCCCGGCAGTGTCGCCAGATAGGTCGTATCGAACGAGCCGGCATGAGTCGGCCCGTCGGCGCCGACGAAGCCGGCGCGGTCGATCGGAAAACGGACCGGCAGAGCCTGGATGGCCACGTCGTGGACAACCTGGTCATAGGCGCGCTGCAGGAAGGTGGAATAAAGCGCCGCAAAGGGCTTGTATCCCTCCGCCGCGAGGCCGGCCGCGAAGGTCACGGCATGCTGCTCGGCTATGCCGACATCGAAACAGCGCGAGGGATGCACCGACGCGAACTTGTCGAGGCCCGTCCCGGACGGCATGGCGGCAGTGATCGCCACGATCTTGTCGTCGAGGCTCGCCTCCTGCGTGAGTGCGTCCGCGAAGACGGAGGTGTAGGCGGGGGCGTTGGGTTTCGCTTTCGCCTGAGCCCCGGTAATCACGTCGAATTTGTTGACGCCGTGATACTTGTCGGCCGCGGCCTCGGCCGGCGGATAGCCCTTGCCCTTCTGCGTGACCACATGGATCAGGACCGGGCCTTTCGCATTGTCGCGAACGTTGCGCAGGACAGGAAGCAGGTGGTCGAAGGAGTGCCCGTCGATCGGGCCGATATGATAGAAACCCATCTCCTCGAAGAGCGTGCCGCCCGTGACGTAGCCCCGGGCATGCTCCACCGCGCGGGTGATCGCCCGGTCGACGGTCTTGCCGAGATAGGCGGTGAGCTTCTTGCCGACCTCGCGAATGCCCATATAGGTCCGTCCGGAGGCGAGCCGCGCCAGATAGGCGCTCATCGCGCCGGTCGGCGGTGCGATCGACATGTCGTTGTCGTTGAGAATGACGATGAGGCGCGCATCGAGCGCACCGGCATTGTTTAGCGCTTCGAAGGCCATCCCTGCCGACATCGCGCCGTCGCCGATCACCGCGATCACATTGCGGGTCTTTCCGTCGAGTTCGGCGGCGACGGCCATGCCGAGACCGGCCGAGATCGAGGTGGAGGAATGTGCGGCGCCGAAGGGGTCGTATTCGCTTTCCGCCCGCCGCGTGAAGCCGGAAAGCCCGTCTTCCTGGCGCAATGTGCGGATGCGATCGCGCCGGCCGGTCAGGATCTTGTGCGGATAGCACTGGTGTCCGACATCGAAGATCAAACGGTCATGCGGCGTGTCGAAGATCTTGTGGATGGCGATCGTCAGTTCGACGACGCCGAGGCCGGCGCCCAGATGCCCCCCGGTGCGCGATACGGCATCGACCATCTCGGCCCGCAATTCGGCCGCCAGCTGCGGCAGGTCCCTGTCGTCGATCTTCTTCAGATCGTCGGGATATTTGACCTTGTCGAGCAGGGGGGTCGCCGGCATCGGATTGGTTGGCAATTGTGTCACGCTGCATGCCTCATGCGCGCCGGAAGGACGGCGCGCGCATTGTTGATGGGTCGTCGGAACGGCTCTTTATTAGAGGTAATCGCCGTTGAATGCAAAATTAGGCTTTCCTGCGGCTTCAACCAAGAGCGGAGCGAGGAAAACCTGCGCGGTTTTCCGCCGCATCGCGATCCAACGCCCGAAAACGAGCTTATCGGAGATCAGCTTGCGGGCAAAGGTATGAACTCTTCCTCGTCTCCCGGCACGATATCAAAGCGTCCCGTGCGCCATTCTTCCTTTGCCTTGTCGATCCGCTCCCTGGAGGAGGAAACGAAGTTCCACCAGATATGCCGCGGCGAGCCGAGCGCCGCCCCGCCGAAGAGCATCACATGACAGCCTGCAGGCCCTGCGGTGATGGTGATTTCGTCGCCGGGACGAAAGACGAGGAGCTGATCGTTGTCGAAATGGTCGCCGGCGATGATCGCTTCGCCGGAAAGGATGTAAAGCGCCCGCTCTTCCCAGTTGGCCGCAAAAGGCGCGCTCTTGCCTGGCTCGATCATCAGGTCGACATAGATCGTATCGGTAAAGGTGGAGACTGGCGAAGCCGCCCCCTCGAACTGGCCGATGACGACGCGCGCGCGAACCCCGCCGTCGAAAAGATGCGGCAGCATACGCTCCTCGGTATGGGCGAAGACCGGATCGATCTCCTCCATGGCGTCGGGCAGCGCCAGCCAGGTCTGCAGGCCCGAAAGCGAGCGTTCGTGCCCGCGCTGGTTTTCCGGCGAGCGCTCCGAATGCACGATGCCGCGCCCGGCGGTCATGAGGTTCACGTCGCCCGGGCGGATGACCATTTCGGTGCCGAGGCTGTCGCGATGCTTGATCTCGCCATCGAAGAGATAGGTGACGGTCGAAAGGCCGATATGCGGATGCGGACGAACGTCGATCGCCTGGCCCGCACGCAGCAGCGCCGGGCCCATCCGGTCGAAGAAGATGAAAGGGCCGACGAGCCGGCGTTTTGCAGTCGGCAGCGCCCGCCTGACCTGCAGGCCGCCGATATCGCTGGTACGTGGGATGATCAGATGCTCGATAGCGTCGCAGGCGGGCTTGTCGCCGGCGAGCGGATCGGGACCGGGAAAGAAGGACATGGCAGGGCGCTCCGGTTGGTGGCATTCACTGAAGACTAGCGTCAGTGCTTCCGGTTCGGTAGCGGCAATCGGGAGACGGAGCGTTTCCTATTCGGGGGAAGAACGAAGCCTGCCGTCAAAACGGGGAGAGGTGCTGGCAGGCGGATGAGGGGATCACTACTCCGCGTCCAGCGGCTCGACGCCCTGCGGCCGGCCGGCGCGGTCGAGGCGGATCTTTTCGATACGATCCTCTGCCGCCTTCAACAGGGCCTCGCAGTGCTTCTTCAGGGCCTCGCCACGCTCGTAGATCTCGATCGATTTGTCGAGTGCGACGTCGCCGCGTTCAAGCGCCGAAACGATACGTTCCAATTCCTCGACGGCCTGCTCGAAGGAGAGGGCGGAAACGTCCGGTTGCGCATTGCTGTTCATGAATTACCCTCTCATCAATCTCAGAATATGCAGCCCGGCCGACTCGGCCAGGCCCTGCAGGTCATAGCCGCCTTCGAGCAGGCTGACGATGCGGTTGCCGGCGCTCCTGCCGGCAATGTCTATGAGGCGACCCGTCGCCCAGTCGAAATCTTCGCCGACCAGATTGATCTGGGCCAATGGATCGCGGTGGTGGGCGTCGAAGCCGGCGGAAATCAGAAGGAAATCGGGCCGGAAATTTTCAAGCGCGGGCAGCACGCGTGATCGGAAGGCATCGCGGAAGTGCTCGCTGCCGCTGTTGGGCGAAATCGGCGCATTGACGACATTGTTCCTGACTCCCGTCTCGTCCTTGGCACCGGTGCCGGGATAGAGCGGTATCTGATGCGTGGAGCAGAAGAGCACCGACGGGTCGTCCCAGAAAATGTCCTGTGTGCCGTTGCCGTGGTGGACGTCCCAGTCGACGATGGCAACACGTTCCGCACCATGCGCCGTCTGCGCGTAGCGCGCGGCGATCGCTACATTGTTGAAAAAGCAGAAGCCCATGACTCTGTTCTTCTCGGCGTGGTGGCCGGGCGGGCGGACTGCGACGAAGGCGTTGTCCGCCTCGCCGGCGAAGACCGCGTCGACGGCCGCCACAGCGCCGCCGATACCGGTCAACGCGGCCTCGAGGCTTTGCGGGCTTGCGTAGGTATCGGATTCGAGCTGGTTGATGTCCTCGTCCGGAATGTCCCGTTTGATCCCCAGCAGGTGCTCTTCGGTATGGGCGAGCAGCACCAGGTTTTCGTCCCCCTTCGACGCCTCGACCCGCTCCAGATCCGCGAAATTCGGATGCTCCAACGCAAGGTTCAGGGCCTTCAGCCGATCCGGCCGCTCGGGGTGCCCTTCCGGTACCTCGTGCTTCAGGAAGACCGTGTTTTCGTAGAGATGCGTGGTCATTCCGCGAAACTAGTGCGCATGCCTGTCAAAATCCATGGTACGCGACGCGAAACTGCCGATTTTCAACAGCGCGGATCGAGCAGGATCTTGCCGTCGCGACCCGGGTCGGCCTGATGCGCAAGGGCGTCGGCAAGCCGGCTCAATGGATAGGTGGCGGCGATAGGGCTGGTAAAGAGGCCGCTCTGCAGCCCGGCGAAGCTGCGCAGAAAAGCGGCTTCGAGTGCTGCGCGGCCGGCGGAATGCACCCAGGTTCTCAGCCAGAGAAAGGCGAAACGTATGTCGGGCCGGCCGCCGATCGCCGGCTGCGACACGGGTGCGCCGCTGAGCGCTCCATACTGGATGAAGGTTCCGCCGGAGCGGATGGACTGTCCGATCAGTTCGCCCGCCGGAGCGCCGCCGACGGCATCCAGAACCGCGTCGAATTGGATGCTCATGGGGCGATCGCCGCTGCCGGCCACCAGAATCCGATGTGCCTTGTCGAGACGGCCGCGGCTCCTCTCGCTGCGAAGCATGGCCGTCGGCACCGCGCCTTCGAGCGCAAGCAGCCTGACCAGCATTCCGCCAATGGCCGAGCCCGCCGCCGTGATGCCGACCTGCCGGTCCTCTAGCGATCCGAAATGATCCCGCAACGCTTCGACAAGCCTCAACGCCGTTAGCGGATTGATATAGCTCATCGCCGCCTGTGCGTCCTCGATCCCGTCGGGCACGCGAAAGCACCACTCGGCCGGGCGGAGGAGGAATTGCTGCCAAAGCCCGCTTGCTCCGATCGGGACGACCCGATCGCCGGCCTTGAAGTCTTCCACGTCCGGCCCAACGCGGCGGACGATGCCGACGCCCTCGAAGCCGGGAACGAAAGGCAGGGTGGTGCGCGCGCTATAGGCGCCCGTAACGGGGATCAGGTCTGACGGATTGATTGCCGCGAGCGATATCTCGACCTCTACTTCGTCGCCTCGCGGGGCAGGGCGCGGTACTTCGACGAGCTCGATGGCTTGTCCGGGGTCGCCAAACTGTCTAACGAGAGTGGAACGCATCGAGGAGCCTCGCATGGACGGCACAGAGCGGGAGAATGTCACGGAAATCCGCATTCCGTTCCGCGATATAGACATGCACGGCCATATGCACAATGCGGCCTATTACGCGCATGCGGAGGCCGCGCTTGCCAATCTCTGGCGGCACCGCCCGACAATTGCGGAGGAGCCGGCCTATCTCGTTCGCCGCTCCGCCTGCATCTTCCATCGCGGCCTGCGCTTCGACGAGCCCGCTCGCTTCACTGTGACCGTCGCGAAGATCGGAGGCAGTTCGATAGGCTTCGCCGTTCGCGTCGAGACCGGCGACAAGCTTTCGGCCGAGGTCGAGATCGTCTGGGTGGCCGTCGACCGTGCCCGCCATCAACCGGTACAGCTGCCGGCCCCCACCCGGGAATGGCTTGCCGGCTATGCCGCCTGATCCGGTCTGCAGCTGCTGAAGTGGGCGGCGATCCCCATGCCGCCGCCGATGCCCATCATGGCCAGCCCTTCCGTCGGGGAAGAGGCCGCCAACATCTGCGAAAACAGCCGGACGACGAGAATGGCGCCGGAAGCGCCATAGGGGTGGCCGAGCGCGATCGCGCCGCCGTCGCTATTGACGCGTTCGGGCGCGATGTCGAGTTGGTCGAGGCTCCCGAGAACCTGCGAGGCAAAGGCCTCGTTGAATTCGATGAAATCGACGCGGGCCACATCGAGCGCGCGATTGCGTGCGCGAAGCTTTGCCATGGCTGGGACGGGGCCGAGGCCGAGCAGCTTCGGTTCGATCCCGGCCGTCGCCGCATCGGTGAAAGCCAAGCCGAAGCGCACACCGAGCTTCCGCGCCTCCGCAAGGTTCGTCATCAGTACCATCGCCGCGCCGTCGTTGACCGGGCAGGCGTTTCCGGCGGTGACGGTGCCGCCAGCGGCGAAAACCGGCCTCAGTCGCGAGAGCGTTTCGGCGGAGGCGTTTGCGCGAGGACATTCGTCCCTGGCGATCGGCCCGGATGGTGTCGGCACGGGCACGATCTCGCGCGAGAACCGGCCTGCCGCTTCGGCCGCGACGGCGCGCCGGTGGCTTTCGAGCGCAAACCGGTCCTGTCGTTCGCGCGAGATGCCGCAGGCAGTGGCGACATTCTCGGCGGCAACGCCCATCTCTGGGTCCCCGATCGAATCGGGCGCCATTCGCGCGCGCTTGACAGGCTGCGGCTCTTCGCCGCGTGTGAGCGGAGGCCGAAGGCGGATATGCGCGCGACTGGCGCTCTCGGTGCCCCCGGCAAGATAGAAGCGCCCCGCGCCGGCCTGGATCTGCCGAGCCGCAAGGACGATCGCCTCCAGCCCGGAGCCGCATTGACGGTCGACGGTGACGCCCGGAACAGAGACGGGCAATCCTGCTTCGAGCGCGGCGAGGCGCGCGAGATTGCCGGCGCTGTTGGCGGCATTGCCGACGAGAACGTCGTCGATCTCCGCCCGGTCGATGCCCGTATCCGCAATGATCCTTTCGATCAGAAAGGCGGCAAGGCTTGCCGGTTCAATCGCGGCAAGGCTGCCGTTGACGCGGCCGACCGGCGTCCGCAGCGCGGCGATGACGAGCGGGGTGCGAGCGGGATCAGACGAGGCGTTCAAGGGCGCTGTTCTCCTCCGCGATCCACTGGCGAAGCTCCCCGGCCGCGAGCTTGCCGGATGCGGTCATCGGCATCTTCCGGCACAGCCAAATCCTGCGCGGGTGCTTGTAGCGCGGCAGGGCGGCGGCAAGATGACGTTCGAGTGCCGCATGATCGAATCCGTCGCCAGGCTCGATCACCGCCGCAAGCTCGCTGCCGAGATCCGGATGATCGAGACCGAAGACAAAGGCGCTGTCGACGCCGCCGATCCCCTGGATCGCAGCCTCCACCTCCGATGGATAGATGTTGTTGCCGCCCGAGACCAGCATCCCGCCCGACCGGCCGATGAGATGCAAGGTACCGTCTTCTTCAAGGAAACCGAGGTCGCCCACCGTTGCGAGCTTGCCTTGCCGGCAGAAACCCGCTCCGTCGCCGCTCCCGATGTAACCGTCGGAGATCAGCTCGCTTTCGACGAAGATCGTGCCCGTTTCTCCGGCGGGAAGGCGCTCGCCCTTCTCGTCCCGGATCTCCAGGCGAACGCCTGGAAAGGCTCGGCCGACCGCGGTCGGGGTGTGTCTGTCCGTCGCCCTGGAGACGCTGATGAAGCCGAGTTCCGAGGCTCCATAATATTCCGTGACTTGAGCCTCCGGGAAAGCGCGTCTCGCCGCTTGCCGATCCGCTGGCGTGAGCTTGGCTCCGGCGACGGTAATCTGTCTGACCGATGTCAGCGGCGACCCGGCCGCGCGATCGCATAACCGCCGCAGCATCGTCGGCACCAGCACCAGCCGGTTCGCCCTGGCAGCCGCTGCCAGGGCCTGATCCGCCTCGAAGTGGCGAGCGCCGATGAATTCGGCTCCGGCCGTCAAGGTTTCTGCCAGCGCGTAGAGGGTCAGGCCGTGCGCCAGCGGTCCTGGCGCGCAAGTCGTGGATTCCGGCCCGAGCCTGAAAAAGTCCTGGCCGGTCCTAAGGCTCACCCGCCAGGACCTGCGGTCGCGGATGATCGCCTTCGGTTCACCGGTCGTGCCCGATGTGAAGACCACGAGGAAGGGTTCATCGCCGTCGCCGGCGGAGATTGCTGGCGGAGCATCGTGAGCGCCTTGCAGCAGACGGCTTTGCCCCGCCGATGGCACGTCGATGCGCAAGAGGTCGCTTTCGGCGCGGACGACGACCTCCGGCCGCAGCCGTTCTTTCATTCGGCGGCGTACGATCTCCGGCAAATGCGGGTCGATCAGAGCGGCACAATGGCCGGCCGCGGTTGCCGCGATGAAAGCCGCAGGAAAAAGCGGATGATTGCCGGTTTCGAGCGCAACCAGGCGCACGCGCCCGGAAAGGATGCTTCTCTCCGTCGCCTCTGCTGCCGATCGTTGAATGGCTGAGAGGATGCGTCCGGCTTCCGCGGCAAGCTCGCCATAGGTGAATCCCCGGCCTTCCATGTGGAAGGCCGGGGAATGCGGGCGTTCGCTCGCATGGAGCGCGACTGTCTCAGCGAGCGGCACTGCGTCAGACGCGCGCCGGCAACAGCGGATAGCCGGCGTAGACGGCCCTGGCGGCAAGCGTCGCAATCGCGGCCTTCAACAGGTCGCCGGGAATGAAGACGAGCGAACCGGTTGCGGCTGCGATCAGAGGCGTGCCGGTGACGGCAGAAAGCCACGGAACCCCGATCCCATACAGCACGACGATGCCGCCGAGGACCGAGGCCAGGAAGAAGCCGACGAACTGGCGCGCCTCGGAAGTCGCAGGCTGGACGAAGCGCTCGGCGATCAGGCCGGTGACGAAGGCGGCTATTGCCCAGCCGAAGATGAACCCGCCCGAGGGGCCGGCCAGGACGGCGAGCCCGCCGCGGCCACCGGAAAGCACCGGCAGTCCGATCGCCACGAGCAGGATGAGCAGGAGGAAGGCGAGGGCACCGCGTTTCGCGCCGATGATACAGCCGGCAAGCATCACGCCCATCGACTGCGCCGTGATCGGCACCGGAATGAAGCCGAGCGTGATCGGCGGCACGAGGCCGAGCACGACGATGATGGCAGCGAATAGCGCTACGAGGACGAGGTCTCTGGTGTTCATATAGCCCTACCTTCTATTAGAAAATGCGAATTTATTGACGGCGAAATCCCCTCGCGTCAATGGCAGCCGCGATCGTGTCCGCATCTTTCAGCGTCAGGATGATCAGCGGGCCGATGATGGTCAACGGCCGGACCGGCAGCCCGCGTGCCCGATGCGCTTCAGCGAGCGCCTGATATCGAGCGAAGATATCGGGCACGAATCGCAGCACGAGGCCAAGCGCCAGACCGACGTCTGCCGCCCTCAAGAGACCGAGGCGCTCCAGCGGCTTCAGAAGGATCGTCACCTCGTCCATGAAAGCGCCGATCGTGGTGGTCGCCGTGACCGCGGCTGCGAAAAGCACGAGCGCCATCAGCCGCAAGACGAGCGCGGCGACCTGCGCGACGGGAACGAGAAACAGATTGATCGCGGCAAGAATCAGAATGGTGAAGAAGATGAAGCCGACGCGAGACAACGCCTCGCGCGGTCTCAGCCCGAGCGAGAGGTAGAGCCAGCCGCTGAGGAGAAAGGCAGGAAGCAGCAGGAAGGGTGACTCCGTCACGAAGAGCGCGATGCTCAAGACGGCGAGCATGATGAGCTTGGCGCGTACCGGCACGCGGTGAAACCAGCTTCCTCCCTCGACATAGAGGCTCGTCAGCATCCGGCCACCTCGTGATAGCGCCGGATGGTTTCGTCCGGCGCTCCGTCGGCAAGGAGGCGGCCCTCGTGAAAGAGCAGGACCCGTTCGGCGCTCTCGGCAAGCGCCAGATCATGGGTGATGACGATCGTGTCTTCGTCCAGCGTGTCGATCGTCTCGGCGACCATACGGCGGTTTCTGAGGTCGAGCTGATTGGTCGGTTCGTCCAGGATGAGGATTTTCGGCCCGGTGACGATGACGCTCGCCATGGCGACGAGCTGCGTTTCGCCGCCGGAAAGCTCGTGCACCCGCCTTCGTGCGAGGTGGCTGACGCCGAAGCGCGCAAGGACTGCCTCGGTCCGCGACGAGATCTCATGCGCCGGCAGTCCGCGGTTCTTGAGCCCGAAGGCGATGTCGTCGGTGACGATCGGCATGATCAGCTGGTGCTGCGGATTTTGAAAGATGAAGCCGGCTTCTGCGAGCACTGCCCTGTCGTCCTCGATCGTGTCGAGGCCGTTGACCTTCACCCGCCCGGTCGTCGGCTTGACGAGCCCGTTGATCAGCCGTGCGAATGTGGTCTTTCCGGAGCCGTTGAGACCGATGATGCCGACCCGCCGCTCATGGAGGGCGAGGCTCAGAGAATGAAGCGCGACCCGTTCGCCGAAGCTGACCGAGCAATCGGTAAAGCGGATTTCCAAGCCGTCGGTCCTCGCGATGTTTTGCGTGATCGGTCTATAGGACAAGTCGATCGTAAAGGGCAATGTAGCGTGGACAATACATCTATTGCCGACTCACGTTTGAAACTTGGGAATAAAAGCCTACTCTCTGCTCATGACGATTCGCCTTTCAAATCGCGATGCCCGGCGCATCTTTCTCGCCAAGCAGGGGCTCTCGGCCGCGCCGCATCGCGCGCTCGGCAAGCACGGCTTGCTGCAATTGATCCACGACATCGGCTTCGTGCAGGTCGACAGCATAGCGACCGTCGAGCGGGCCCATCATCAGATCCTCTTTTCCCGCAATCAGACCTATCGCCGCGAGCATCTGGCGGAGCTTCTTGAAAAGGACGGCGAGCTCTTCGAACATTGGACCCACGACGCATCGATCATTCCGAGCACCTTCTTCGTCTATTGGAAGCATCGCTTCAAATGGGAGAGCGAAACGCTCCGCGAGCGCTGGCGCAAATGGCGCGGAGAAGACTTCGATGCGGGTTGCGAGGAGACCTATGCGAGGATCGCGAGCAATGGCGCCGTCATGGCGCGCCACCTCAAGGAGGACGGCCACGAATCCGGAGGCTGGTGGAACTGGCATCCGTCGAAGACGGCTCTTGAGGTGCTCTGGCGCCAGGGCAAGCTTGCGATCGCCCGGCGGGAAAATTTCCAGAAGGTCTACGACCTGACGGAACGCGTCATTCCGCCCCGTTATTACGACGGCGAGGTCGCGCATGAGGCGTTCATCGACTGGGCCTGCCGCAGCGCGCTCGAGCGGCTGGGCTTCGCCACCCACGGCGAGATCGCAGCCTTTTGGGATCTCGTGTCGCCGGACGAGGCGAAGGACTGGGTCGCCGCCCATCGCGACGAACTGTGCGAGATCGTCATCGAGTCTGCCAATGGCGGCAAGCCGCGCCCGTCCTTTGCCTTCGCCGGCTTCCCCCGCGGGCTTGGCGACATTCCCGACCCGCCCGCCCGCGTCCGGGTGCTGAGCCCCTTCGATCCGCTGCTGCGCGACCGGAACCGGGCCGAACGGCTTTTCGATTTCTTCTACCGTATCGAGGTTTTCGTACCGGAGCCGAAGCGGGAATACGGCTATTATGTCTTTCCTCTGCTCGAAGGCGACCGACTGATCGGCCGCATCGATATGAAAGCAGATCGCAAGCGCGGCAGCCTCGACGTCCGTCGCCTCTGGCTGGAGCGCGGCGTCAAACCCTCTTCGGGCCGGATGGAAAAGCTTATGGCCGAACTCGACCGCATCGCCCGCTTTGCGGGCGTCGAGGAGGTCCAATTGCTCGAAGGCTGGAACGCTGCCCTTTCCTGACCGATTTTTCGTGCTTTGTTTTTTCTTGGCTTGCGGGCCGGCGCTCCCTAAATGGAGCCAGTAAGTTTCACGACCCAATCCTTCACGGCAGGGAGCAGAACCATGGACACCAACCTGATGAGCCTCTTCGATGCGGACGAGGCGACGGTCCGCAAGGTTCTCTCCGAGACGCTTGCCGGCGCCGATGACGGCGAACTCTTCCTCGAACATGCGCAGGCGGAGGTGCTTTCGTTCGACAATGGCCGCCTGAAGGGCGGCAGTTTCAACACCGACCAGGGCTTCGGCCTGCGCGCCGTCGCGGGCGAAGCCGTCGGATACGCCCATGCCGGCGAGTTGTCGCTTGCCGCCCTGAAGAGGGCGGCGGATGCCGTGGAGCAGGTGACCCGAGGCTATTCCGGCTCCTACGCGGCGGCCCCGCAGCGCACCAACAAGAAGCTTTACGGCGACGAGAACCCGATCGGCGAGCCGAGTTTCGAGGCCAAGGTCGGGCTGCTTCAGGAGATTGACGCCTATTTGCGTGCCAAGGAGGCGAAGGTCCGCCAGGTGACCGCGACGGTCGCGGCGAGCTGGCAGGTCGTGGACATCCTGAGAGCCGACGGACACCGCGTACACGATGTCCGGCCGATGACGCGGATCAATATCTCTGTCGTGGTCGGCGAGGGCGACCGTCAGGAAAGCGGCTCCTTCGGTATCGGCGGACGGCGCGGCTTCGGGGATTTCATAACCGAGGAAAACTGGAAAAGCGGAGCGGACGAGGCTCTGCGGCAGGCGCTCGTCAATCTCGAGGCGATCGATGCGCCGGCCGGTACCATGGATGTCGTGCTTGCCTCCGGCTGGCCGGGCGTCATGCTGCACGAAGCGGTCGGTCATGGCCTGGAGGGCGACTTCAACCGCAAGAAGACGTCTGCTTTCGCCGGACTCCTGGGCGAACAGGTCGCTTCGAAGGGGGTCACCGTCGTCGACGACGGTACGATCGAAGCCCGGCGCGGCTCCATTTCGATCGACGACGAGGGAACGCCATCCGGCTACAACGTCCTGATCGAGGACGGCAAGCTCGTCGGCTATATGCAGGATCGGCAGAATGCGCGCCTCATGGGCATGGAACCGACCGGCAACGGCCGCCGCCAGGGCTACGCCCATGTGCCGATGCCGCGCATGACCAACACCTACATGCTTGCCGGGGACCGCACGCCCGATGAAATCATCTCGTCGGTAAAGAGGGGCATCTATGCCGTCTCCTTCGGCGGCGGCCAGGTCGATATCACCTCCGGCAAATTCGTCTTCGGCTGCACCGAGGCCTATCTGATCGAGAACGGCAAGCTGGGAGCGCCGGTCAAGGGGGCGATGCTGATCGGCAACGGTCCGGATGCGATGAAGCGGGTGACGATGGTCGGAAACGATACGAAGCTCGACACCGGCATCGGCAATTGCGGCAAGGCCGGCCAGTGGGTCCCGGTCGGCGTCGGCCAGCCGCACCTGCGCATGGATCAGATCACCGTCGGCGGCACGCAGGCCTGACAACGTTCCCTCATCTCCATGCTTGTCACGGAGATCCAGCAGTGCCGCGTCGGCGGAGCGGAAGAGTTTTTTCAGCCCAACGACTTGGACCGGCTGGATTCCTGTGACGAGCACGGGAATGAGGGGCGGAGGAGAAACCTGCCATACTCAATTGATGGGCCGCCGTTGCGGACTTACCCCTCATCAGGGAGCAAGACGCAGTCATAGGACCGCTTTTTCAGGATGCTGCAGGCGGTCGCCGCCGCCTCGCGACTGGCGAAGCCTACGAAACCTATGCGATAGGCTCCGCCCGAACCTGCGGTCTCGGTGTGGGGGGCGGCGCCGAGAAGGGCCGCGCCGCCAGCGGATTGTGCCTCGACGAGCATCTTGCGCGCGTCTTCCGCCGTCGGTGCGGTGGAAATCTGAATGCGCCAGCCGCTTGCCTCTGGTTTCGTGCCCGCGGCCGCCACTGCGGTTGGCCGGTCCGCCGGGACGATAGCTTCCGTCGGCGCTGCGGCGACGGCTTCGACCGCGGGCCGGGTACCCACATAAGACAAGGAAACGCCAGGCAAGCTTGCCACGTCGGCCAGGCGGGGAGCGCTTGCCGCTGCGATCATGGGGCGGCCGGGCGTGGAGACCCTGCCCAGGTGCTGGTCGAGGAGCGTCGCCATCTTCTCATCACGGCTTCGCGCGCTTCGCCCGCCGAGCACCACGCCGATGAGGCGGCGGTTGCGGTCGTTCACCGCGCTTACGAGATTGTAGCCGGAGGCTCGCGTGTAGCCGGTCTTGATACCGTCCATCCCCTGGTATCGATACATCAGATTGTTGTGGCCACGGATCACACGGCCGCGGAAGGCGAAACTCTGGACCGAGAACAGGCGGTACTCGCGTGGATAGTGTCGCATGAGTGCGACGGCGAGCCGCGCCATATCGCGGGCCGTGGTCACCTGTTGGCTTGCCGGCAGACCCGAAGCGTTGACGAAGAATGTGCGGTTCATGCCGAGCTCACGTGCTTTTGCGTTCATCATTCTTGCAAAGCCTTCCTCGGAACCGCCAAGCCGCTCCGCCATCGCTGCCGCCGCGTCGTTGGCCGAACGGACGATCATGCCGTAGACAGCCTCTTCGACGGTGATCGTTCCTCCGGCCTTGACGCCGAGCTTCGTCGGCGGCTTGCGTGCAGCGGTCGCGGACATCGGCACAGGCGTTTTCCAGGCGATCTGGCCGCGGTGAAGCGCTTCGAAGGTCATGTAGAGCGTCATCATCTTGGTGAGAGACGCGGGATGGTGGAGCGTGTCGGGGTTTTCGGCAGAGAGAACCCGGCCCGTCCGAGCGTCGACGACAAGAGAGGCGTTGCCTGCCATTGCCTGAACGGCACCGAAGAAAAGCACGGCGATCGTCGCCAGAGCCAATCGAAAGCTCGTCATCGAACTCCCCCTCATAGAGATATGCGGCCGATATCGACGCGGTTCGTTGTTGTGACAGGCTCAACGCTTTGTTGCAACCTTGCCGTCGAAACCCCGCCCGCCGTTTCGCCTCGTCCGACCGATTCAGCAAGGCTTAACCCCGCAGCCGTTACCGTCCGGTCCGCAACCGTTGCCGGAAGCCCGATATGGATTTGAGAAGACGGACGAGATGAAACAAGGCTTCGCGGGTCTGGTCCGCTACCACGTCAAGCGCACTGCCATCACCGGCGGGCTCGAGGCCGCGCACCTGCTCGCGCGGACCCGGCTGCTGGGAGAGGCGCGCGGGCGTGGGGCGATCTTCACCCTGCACCATGTCCGGCCAAAGGTTCGGCGGGCCTTCGATCCCAATGCCCATCTCGAAATCACACCGGAATTCCTCGAGGAGGCGATCGTGACATTGAGGCGGGACGGGTACCGCTTCGTCCCGCTGGAGGAACTGTCTGCCTGCCTCGGTTCCGCCGATACCCGGCCTTTCGCCTGTTTCACTCTCGATGACGGCTACCGCAACAATCTCGACCACGCTCTGCCGGTCTTCGAACGGCAGGACGTGCCCTTCACGGTCTTCGTCACGGCCGGTTATGTCGACCGAACCCATACGCTCTGGTGGGAAACGCTTGCCGATCTTCTGTCCGCCTGCCGCACGATCCGCTTCGATTTCGGCACGGGCGCGGAGAACGTGGCAAGCGAATCCCTGGCGGAGAAGCAAGCCGCCTTCAACCGGATTGCCGCGTTTGTCCATGCGGGGGATGAGGCACGGGCGGTCGCCTCGTTGAATCGTGCCGCGGGCCGGCACGGCATCGATCCCCTGGCCATCACCGAGCGTTTGACGCTGGACGAGGCAGGTCTTCGAAACCTGATCCGAAGCCCGCTTGCAAGCCTCGGCAGTCACATGATCAGCCACCGCGCACTTGCGCGGCTTGGCGATCGTGAGGCGCGGCGCGAGATCTCAGGTTCCGCCGAGCGCGTGGAGGCGATCACCGGTCGCCGGCCATCGAGCTTCGCCTATCCCTATGGGGATAGGCCTGCGGTTTCGCCCCGGGATCATCGGCTGGTGGCGGATCTCGGCTTCGCCGTGGCGGTGACGACGCAGCCCGGCATGCTGTCCGATGCCGCAAATCTCCATGCGCTGCCGCGGATTTCGCTCAATGGCCGTTTCCAGGCGGCACGCTATGTGACCGCGCTCGGTTCCGGCATTCCGTTCCGGATATTCCCCCGCGGGGCGGGTTGAGGGGGAGGGGAAGCGTCTTCGCGTCAGGGATACATCCGCAACTTGGTCCAGCCGCCTTCCGGCGTTTCGCGGCGGAACTCCACGCGGTCGTGAAGGCGGAAGGGACGGTCGTGCCAGAATTCGATCGAGAGCGGGCGGATGCGGAACCCGGACCAGTAGTCCGGGCGCGGGATCTCGCCGATCGCATGCCGTGCGGTGTATTCGGCGACGGCTTTCTCCAGCGCAAAGCGGCTTTCGAGCGGCCGGGATTGCTTCGAGGCCCAGGCTCCTATGCGGCTGCCGCGGGGCCGGCTCATGAAATATTCGTCGGCTTCTTCGTCGGAGACGATTTCGGCCGGACCGCGCAGACGCACCTGGCGGCGCAGCGATTTCCAGTGGAAACACATGGCCGCCTTCCGGGTCGCGAGAATTTCGCGGCCTTTCTGACTTTCCAAATTCGTGTAGAAGACGAAGCCGCGTTCGTCGAATCCCTTGAGCAGGACCATGCGTGCATTGGGCAGCCCATCCGGATCCACGGTCGCAAGGGCGACGGCGTTCGGATCGTTCACCTCGCTCTTTTCGGCTTCCTTCAGCCATGTGCCAAAAAGGGAAAAGGGCTCGCCTGCCTCCGTGAAGTCACCGGTTATTAACTCATTCGCGGTCATATTGTTTTCCAATGCCGTGTGTCTGGCGCGGGAACGCTTCGGGATGAATCCGAGTCGCGTTTCCGCATCGTAATAAGGTCGGAGCCTGCCTGCGGACTTCTCGGGACGCGGTACGCTTTGGCAAGTCTGACAGGAATGCCGTGCAAGACATAGCAAAGCGGAACGATGGCAAGAAGGGCCTTTCCTTTGCATTGCTGCACATCGCGGCAATTTGCCTGGCGCTTGTCGCCCTGCCCGGGTGCATGGGCGGGGGCCTCGACGTCTTCGGAGGCTCCGGCGTCGACCGTTCGGTGTCGACCGGAACCGTGCCGGTGGCGAAGACATCGGACGGCCTGTCCGATGCCATAGCCGTGCGCGACCTCGTTACCGCTGCCGACATCAGTCAGGGCAGCGGCAGCACCATTCCCTGGGCCAACGCAAGGTCCGGCAGCGCCGGCGTCATCAGCAGCATCCAGGAGGACAACGCCTCGGGCATGCGTTGCCGCCGCTTCACGACCACCCGGCATTCTTTCGAGGGCATCGCCAAGTTCGATGGCAACGCCTGCCAACTCGGCAACGGGGAATGGTACCTGACGAGCTTCGGCCCGCGGAACTGAAATCCCAGATTAACCATGTTGCCGCAAAGCGGCCGGCGAAGCGCCCCGGACGATCGTTTCGGGAATGTGTTCCCGCCTCCGGCTAACCGATAGTTAGCAACTTCGCCCGATCATCGCTCACATGCGGAGGACGCTCTCTTCGGGTCCCTTCGGTTGTCGTGAGGTATCAGGCGTGCATCCGGGGCGGCCGCCGAGTAAAGAAAATGATAGCAGCCATGCGCGATCCCTATGCAATTCTTGGTGTGCGTCGCAATGCCGGGCAAGAGGAGATCAAGGCGGCTTGGCGCTCCGTCGCCAGAGCGGTTCACCCCGACCACAATCAGGACGATCCCTCCGCTACCGAGCGCTTCGCCGAAGCGGGCAGGGCCTATGAGCTGTTGCGCGACCCGGTGCGCAGAAGCCGTTACGACTGGGCGCGGCGTGAGGCGGAGCTCCGCCGCATGGAGGCGATGAAGGAGAGGATGCGAGGTCCGGAGCCGGCGGATGAGCCTGTCGGCGCCGAAACGGCCGAGGAGGCAATCTCGCGCATCTTCGGCGTCGAACCGCAGGCCGCGGCGGCACCGAGGCCGAAGTCCGCCGCACGTCCGGTCGAGCAGGGCGGGCCGCCACTGGACGCTAAAACCGCGCCTGCCGGTGAAGCGAAGCAGGAGCAGCCGAAAACCGATCTGCCAGTCCGGCGTTCCATTGTGCCGGCGGCGGAGCTGGTTGCGGCCATCGTCCAGCGTATTCGCGGGCGCATTGCCAAAACGGCCGAAAAGGTGCCGGATCTTGCTATAGAAGTTCATGTCAGCATCAAGGAGTTAATCGCGCGCGCCCGGGTGCCGGTGGAGCTTCCGGACGGAGAGTCGTTCAGGGTCTCGATTCCGGCCGGCGCGACCGATGGCCAGGCGATCCGCCTGAAGGAGCAGGGCTATCGCGTCGCCGGCATGGCGCGCGGCGACGTCGTTGCGACCTTGCGCATCCGTCAGGACGGTCCGTTCAGGACCCGCGGACTCGACCTCGTCACCACATTGCCGCTGGACCTCCAAAACGCAGTGCTCGGCTGCGAAACCATGATCGAGACTCCCAACGGGCCGGTGACCGTGGCGGTGCCGGCCTGGTCGGGCTCCGACAAGGAGATCCGCATCGCCGGCAAGGGCCTGCGCGGTGCTGATGGAGAAAGCGGCGACCTGATCGTCGAATTGCGGCTGGTGCTTCACGAAAAGCCGGACGACAAGGTGATGGACCTCATGCGGTCCCAGCGCGACGGCCTCTATTTGTGAAGCTTTTCTGACAAGCTGAACCAATATTACGGGGACTAACAGTTCCTGATCTGGCTCCTGCTTGAACCGCTGTGACGCCTATGCCATAGGCAATGCTCGACAATTTGCCGCATCCGCTGCAGAAGGCGCGGCATCATGACATTCCGTGAACATTGCCACCGGCGACAGCCGGTGGAGGCAGACAGTATTGGGGACATTCCATGGCTCAGGCATCGGGTCTGATGAATGGCAAGCGCGGCGTCATCATGGGCGTCGCAAACAATCGCTCGATTGCGTGGGGCATCGCCAAGGCTTTGTCCGAAGCCGGGGCGGAAATCGCGCTGACATGGCAGGGCGATGCCTTGAAGAAGCGCGTCGAGCCGCTGGCGCAGGAGCTCGGTGCCTTCATGGCGGGCCATTGCGATGTGACCGACCTCGCCACGATCGATGCCGTATTCTCGGCGCTCGAAGAGAAGTGGGGCAAGATCGATTTCGTCGTGCACGCGATCGCCTTCTCCGACAAGGACGAGCTGACCGGGCGCTACCTGGATACGAGCCGGGACAACTTCACGCGCACGATGGACATTTCGGTCTATTCCTTCACGGCGGTCGCCGCCCGTGCGGACCGCGTCATGAACGATGGCGGCTCGATACTGACGCTCACCTATTACGGCGCCGAGAAGGTGATGCCGCACTACAACGTCATGGGTGTCGCCAAGGCGGCCCTCGAGGCAAGCGTTCGCTATCTGGCGGTCGACCTCGGCAGCCGCGGCATCCGCGTCAATGCGATCTCGGCCGGTCCCATCAAGACGCTTGCTGCGTCCGGCATCGGTGACTTCCGCTATATCCTGAAGTGGAACGAATACAACGCCCCGCTGAAGCGCACGGTTTCGATCGAGGAGGTCGGCAATTCTGCCCTCTACCTCCTCTCCGATCTGTCGAGCGGCGTCACGGGCGAAGTCCATCATGTCGATTCCGGTTACCACACGGTCGGCATGAAAGCCGTTGACGCGCCGGACATCAGCGTTCTGAAGGACTGATAGCTTCGCTCGACGGCCGCCATGCGTCTTTCGACCGCATGGCGGCCGTAGCACTTTGAACTGCTGCATGTTCTATCCTTAAACCGGCTGCGGCCTGCGGAATCAGCGGTAGGGATCGCGGCGGCCCGCCCGGAGTGGACATCGTGCTCATCTACATGGTTCGCCATGGACAAACGGACTGGAACGCGGAGAGTCGCCTTCAGGGTCAGAAAGATATCCCCCTCAACGAGACCGGGCGGCAGCAGGCGACCGGCAACGGCATCGAGTTGAAGAGGCTTCTCGGAAGCGGCGCCGCCGACTTCGACTTCGTCAGCAGCCCGCTCGGCCGCACGCGCGAAACCATGGAGCGTCTGCGGCGGGCGATGGATCTCGATCCTCTGGTCTACCGCACCGACGATCGGCTGAAGGAAGTATCCTTCGGCGACTGGGAGGGCTACACGCTCCCCGAACTGAAACGCCTCGTACCCGAGCGGATCGCGGAGCGGCGCGTCGCCAAATGGGATTTCATCCCGCCCGGTCCTGATGCCGAAAGCTACGAGATCCTGTCCTGGCGCGTCGGTGCATGGCTCAGGAGCGTGACGCGGCCGACCGTCTGCGTCAGCCATGGCGGCGTCATCCGGGCATTGTTCAAGCTGCTGGGGGAAATGGATGCCGATGAAGCGGCGGCCGCCGCCATACCGCAGGACCGTCTGCTGAAAATCGTGGATGGCTCGATAGGCTGGCTCTGACGCCGCAAACCTACTGAAGAATCTCCAGGTCGTTGATGACGCGCTTGCCGTCGACTTCGGTGTAGAAGACAAGCACCTTGACGCCGGCCTCGAGTCCCTCGAAGTTGAACTCCTCCGGTGCCTGATAGCTCTTGCCGTCATCGAGGGAGAGGCTCAGCCGGTCGGTATCGACGCTGGTGATCACGGCTTCGACGTCGGCACTCTCGGCAAGCGCAGAGAGTGGCGAAAGCAGGCTTGCGGCGGCCATGAGCGTGGCAATGACAAATCGCATCCTTCTTGCCCTCTTCAATGATTCTGCGAATTTCGTTGTCACCACGCTTTGATCCCCGATTGTGGCAAAAATAGCCTTATGTTGTTGCTTCTAGACCACTTCCCGGAAAAGTGTGTGACGGTTTGCGTGCAGAAATACGCAGCCTCGAGGATCGTGCCGGAAAGCGGCGGCAGTGGCTCTGCGGCAGCCGTTGCCGCCAGGTTTCCCGACGTGATTTCACGGCGCCGTCCTCGAGGCGTCGACCTTGGGGAACAGAGGACATGACACCTGCGCCCGCCGCTTCCGCACAAGGGCTTTCCCATGTGCCCGCTTTCCACTAAGAGAGGGCACGCGCGTCTCTCGCGTGGCCCTCGGAGCGGGCCAGCTGCGGCTCCGGGGTAGTTGGAATAGACGCGAGGAATTGGCCCGCCGGCCATCTTCGCGATCCGGAGTTCGGTAGCCGTCATGTCGCACAATACATTCGGTCATCTTTTCCGTGTCACGACCTGGGGCGAAAGCCACGGTCCCGGACTTGGCTGTGTCGTCGACGGTTGTCCGCCCGGAATTCGCTTTACGCTCGCCGAGGTCCAGGCCTGGCTCGACAAGCGCAAGCCCGGCCAGTCGCGCTTCGTCACCCAGCGTCGTGAAGAGGATCTGGTAAAGGTCCTTTCCGGCGTGATGTTCGATGACGACGGCGAGACGATGATTTCGACCGGCACGCCGATCTCCATGATGATCGAGAACACCGACCAGCGTTCCAAGGACTATTCCGAGATCGCCAAGCGCTACCGTCCCGGCCATGCCGACTATACCTACGATGCGAAATACGGCATCCGCGATTACCGCGGCGGCGGCCGCTCCTCGGCGCGCGAGACGGCGGCGCGCGTGGCGGCCGGCGCTGTCGCCCGCAAGGTCGTGCCGGGCCTGGTGGTTCGCGGAGCCCTCGTCCAGATCGGCAAGCACCGGATCGACCGGTCCAATTGGGACTGGGCGGAAGTGAACAGCAATCCGTTCTTCTCCCCCGATCCGGCGATCGTGCCCGTCTGGGAAGAGTATCTCGACGGCATCCGCAAGGCGGGATCGTCGATCGGCGCCGTGGTCGAGGTGGTTGCCGAAGGCGTTCCGGCCGGCATCGGCGCACCGATCTACGGGAAGCTCGATCAGGATATCGCCGCCAACCTGATGTCGATCAACGCGGTAAAAGGCGTGGAGATCGGCAATGGCTTCGCCGCCGCGGAGATCAGCGGCGAGGAGAATGCCGACGAAATGCGCATCGGCCCTCAGGGCGAGCCGGTCTTCCTGTCCAACAATGCCGGCGGCATTCTGGGCGGGATCGCGACCGGGCAGCCGGTCGTTGCACGCTTCGCCATCAAGCCGACCTCATCCATTCTTACGGAGCGCCGCTCGATCGACAGCGACGGCAAGGAGGTCGACGTGCGCACCAAGGGCCGCCACGACCCCTGCGTCGGCATCCGCGCCGTTCCGATCGGGGAGGCCATGCTTGCCTGCGCAATCGCCGATCACTATCTGCGTGACCGCGGCCAGACCGGGCGACTGAAGTAATTCTGCTGCATGTTTCGGTCCGGAACTGCGATAAAGACAGAGTAATTTGCGGAGACAGGAAATGTCCTACGACCAGAAGCGCGTCGTCGAAGCCATTCGCGCCTTCGAAGCAGGCGAGATCGTCGTCGTCACCGACGATGGCGGTCGCGAGAACGAGGGCGATCTGATCGTCGCGGCAGTGCACTGCACTCCGGAGAAGATGGCGTTCATCGTGCGGCATACGTCCGGCATCGTTTGCACGCCGATGCCGCGCGAGGAGGCAAAACGCCTTAATCTGAATGCGATGGTTGCTGAAAACGACTCCGCCCACACCACCGCCTTCACCGTGTCCGTCGATTTCAAGCACGGGACCACGACGGGCATTTCAGCAGACGACCGCACGCTGACGGTCAGGAATCTTGCCAACCCGAATGTCGGCCCGACGGATTTCGTGCGGCCGGGTCATATATTTCCCCTGGTGGCGCGCGAGGGCGGCGTGCTCATGCGCTCCGGCCACACGGAGGCCGCGGTCGATCTCTGCAAGCTCGCGAGCGTGCCGCCGATCGGCGTCATCTCCGAGCTCGTCAACGATGACGGCACGGTCATGCGCGGGCCGCAGGTCGAGGCCTTTGCCGAAACTCACGGCCTCAAGCAGGTCTCGGTGGCCGACCTGATCGCCTATCGCCAGCGCAAGGAGACCTTGATCGAGCAGGGGCATTCCTTCGAAATGGACACGCCTTACGGCAGGGCCAAGGGCCACACCTATTCGCTTCCCTGGGACTCGATGCAGCACCTGGCCGTGGTCTTCGGCGACATCCGTGATGGCGTCGACATTCCGGTTCGTCTTCATCTCGAAAATGTCGGAGCCGACGTCTTCGGCCGTGGCCGTCAGATCGACGACATCATGAAGCGCATCGCCGCCGAGGGCAGGGGGGTCATCGTCTACCTGCGCGAGGGCTCGGTGGGTGTCGGGATTTCGCAGACCGCGCGAAAAGGCAAACATGAACGTGAAGCGCATTCCGAGGCACAGGCGCGCGAAAGCGAGTGGCTGGAGATCGGTCTCGGCGCGCAGATCCTGAAAGAACTCGGCATCACCTCCATCCGCCTTCTGTCGTCTCGCGAACGGCATTATGTCGGCCTGGAGGGCTTCGGCATCAAAATCGCCGCGACCGAGATTCTGTAGATCCCGCAAGAGCCTGGAGCACGTCCGGGAAAAGTGCGTAGCGGCTCTCGTCTTTGGAGTGCCGTTACGGCAGGGCGTCGTAGCCCTCGTCGAAGCCCTTCAGATCGACGGGTATGCCGATGCCCTCCTCGGGCGACTGGAAGACGATGAAGGTCGCCGTTGCGCCGGCGCGAAAGGTCTTCAGGAGCTCGTCCTCCAGCACGACCTCGGCGTAGCAGCCGTCGGAAAAGCAGCGCACGAAATAGGCGCGGCCTATGTCCTTGCCGTCGACATTGAGGCCGAGTCCGTTCGGCAGGAGCACGCCGAGCGGCGCAAGGACCCGAAGGATCTTCGCCTTGCGGTCGGCGGTCTTCAGCACGACGACCGAGAGGCCGACTTCCGGCCTGTCCTCGGCGATGACGTTCTGCATCAGCGCGCACTGTTCGGCCGAGGCGCCGGCTGGCTGGTCGCAGACAATCGACCAAGCACCGTGATTTGACTTCACCGTCCCCGGCGTCGCGTTGGATTGCTGGGCCAAGCCTGCTGCCGGGAATGCGAAGGCGACAATTGCGAGCGCGGCCAGGGTGGGCAGCCGGGAGAAGAGGGACAGGCCCATGTAAACCTCAAAAACCTCGAATCATTAGGGCTATTCTTGAAGCGCGCGGTGAGACATGAAAAGCCCTGGTCGTTACATTCCAGTGCCATATGGCCGAAATTGGGCCCGCCCGGCATGAAATCGGCCGCCCGGAGCCGCTTTCTCCCGCCGAACGAGCGTGGCTCCCCGCCAAGGGCGGCCGGTGGGCTGCCCGCGCGCGGGCGCCGGTGCGTAGGAGAGCTTGCGGCAGGTTGCGAGGTCTCCTGTGCGAAAACGTCCGCTTTGTGCAAAAATGCCGCATGGGGTTGCTTGGACAGATGTTGCGGCGCTGGTCAAACTGTGGTTTGAAGCGCTTCAGCATCGCAGGGATTCTGCGTTCCGGGTTTGATCCTGATCAAGCGCATTGGGGAGACGTAATTGTGAAAAACAAGGCCTATGCAGTTCTGGCAGCGCTTGCCTGTCTGCTTTTTGCTTCGAGCGCCTTTGCTGACAAGCCTGTCGACTGGCAGACGAACTTTCAGGCGGCTGCGACGGGCATCATGGAAGAAATCACGTGGTTTGAACACTATACCCTGTGGTTCATCATTCCGATCACACTTTTCGTTCTCCTGCTGCTGGTCATCGTGGTCGTCAAATTCCGCGAGAGCGCCAATCCTGTTCCGTCGAGGACCAGCCACAATACGCTGATCGAAGTCATCTGGACGGTCGGTCCGGTCATCGTGCTGCTTTTCCTGGCGGTTCCCTCCTTCCAGCTTCTGACCGCGCAGCTCACGCCGCCGGAGAATCCGGACCTGACGGTCAAGGCGACCGGCAACCAATGGTACTGGTCCTATGAGTACGAGGTCGGCGAAAACCCGCTGTCCTTCGACAGTCTGCTCCTGAAGGAAGAGGACCGTGCGGGCCTCGGCAAGGAAGACAAGGCGCAGTATCCGCGGCTTCTCGCCGTCGACAACGAAGTCGTCGTGCCGGTCGGCAAGACCGTTCGTCTGCTCGTCACGGCGGCCGACGTGATCCATGCCTTCGCCATGCCGGCTTTCGGCGTCAAGATCGACGCTGTTCCCGGTCGCCTCAATGAAACCTGGTTCAAGGCGGATCGCGAAGGTCTCTATTACGGCCAGTGTTCCGAGCTCTGCGGCAAGGATCACGCCTATATGCCGATCGCCATCCGCGTTGTCGCGCAGGATAAGTACGACGCCTGGCTCGCCGCCGCCGCGACTAATATCGGCGAAGCGAACAAGGCGCTCATGGCGTCCGTCGACAGCGCGGCCAAGGCCGTTGACGTCGCCGCAAACGCCGCACAGTAATCGGAAGTGGAGCTTGACCATGGCTGGAACAGCCGTTCATCACGATCAACGCCATGATCATTCCGATCATGGCCACGCGGACCACGCGCACAAGCCGCTGACCTTCTTCCAGCGCTGGTTCCTGTCGACCAACCACAAGGACATCGGTACGCTCTACCTGATCTTCGCGATCATCGCCGGTATCATCGGCGGCACGCTGTCGGTCTTCATGCGCGCCGAACTGCAGGAGCCGGGCATCCAGATCTTCCACGGCCTTGCCCAGATGGTCTACGGTTTCGAGGGTGATGCTGCCATCGACGGCGGCAAGCACATGTTCAACGTCTTCACGACTGCGCACGCCCTGATCATGATCTTCTTCATGGTCATGCCGGCGCTGATCGGCGGTTTCGCCAACTGGATGGTGCCGATCATGATCGGTGCGCCGGACATGGCGTTCCCGCGCATGAACAACATTTCCTTCTGGCTGATCGTGCCGGCCTTCCTGCTGGTGCTGCTTTCGATGTTCGTCGAGGGCCCAGCAGGCGCCTACGGCGCTGGCGGCGGCTGGACGATCTATCCGCCATTCTCGACATCCGGCATGCCCGGGCCCGCCATGGATCTCGCGATCCTCGGCCTGCACATCGCCGGCGCTTCGTCGATCCTCGGCGCGATCAATTTCATCACCACCATCCTCAACATGCGCGCTCCGGGCATGACGCTGCACAAGATGCCGCTCTTTGCCTGGTCGGTTCTGATCACCGCCTTCCTGCTCCTGCTCTCGCTGCCGGTTCTCGCAGGTGCGATCACCATGCTGCTGACGGACCGCAACTTCGGCACGACCTTCTTCGCGCCGGAAGGCGGCGGCGACCCGATCCTGTTCCAGCACCTGTTCTGGTTCTTCGGTCATCCGGAAGTGTACATTCTGATCCTGCCGGGCTTCGGCATCGTCAGCCACATCATCTCGACCTTCTCGCGCAAGCCGATCTTCGGTTATCTCGGCATGGCTTACGCAATGGTCGCGATCGGCGCCGTCGGCTTCATCGTCTGGGCACACCATATGTACACGGTCGGCATGTCGCTCCAGACGCAGCGCTACTTCGTCTTCGCGACCATGGTCATCGCGGTTCCGACGGGCGTGAAGATCTTCTCCTGGATTGCGACGATGTGGGGTGGTTCGATCCGCTTTACGACTCCGATGGTCTGGGCGATCGGCTTCATCTTCCTCTTCACAGTCGGCGGCGTCACGGGCGTCCAGCTCGCCAATGCCGGTCTCGACCGGGCGCTGCACGATACCTATTACGTGGTGGCGCACTTCCACTACGTGCTGTCGCTAGGCGCAGTCTTCGCGATCTTCGCGGCCTGGTACTACTGGTTCCCGAAAATGACCGGTTACATGTACTCGGAGTTCCTCGCCAAGCTGCATTTCTGGGTGATGTTCGTCGGCGTGAACTTGATCTTCTTCCCGCAGCACTTCCTCGGGCTCGCAGGGATGCCGCGCCGCTACATCGACTATCCGGACGCCTTTGCCGGGTGGAACATGGTGTCGTCCTACGGCTCCTATATCGCCGCTGTCGGCGTGCTGATCTTCCTCTTCTGCGTCGCCGAAGCTTTCGCGAAGAAGCGCGTTGCCGGGGATAACCCCTGGGGAGAAGGCGCCAACACACTGGAATGGCAGCTGTCTTCGCCGCCGCCCTTCCACCAGTGGGAGCAACTCCCGCGGATCAAGTGACGGGTTACGAACAGAAGCCGCCGGTTACGGCGGCTTCTCCCCGCCGGCATACCGGCGTGAGGCGGCTTTTTCTGCCGCAGCAAATGCAGGATACGGACATGACGGTCATCGACAATCACGAGGTAGCAGGCATGGAAGGCGCACCGCGACTTTCTGAGGCCTCTGCGCGCGATTATTTCGAGCTCCTGAAGCCGCGCGTCATGTCTCTCGTCGTCTTCACCGCCTTCGCCGGGCTTATTCTTGCGCCCGGCCACATCAATCCCTTCATCGGCTTCACCGCCATTCTCTGCATCGCGATCGGAGCCGGCGCTTCCGGTGCGCTGAACATGTGGTACGACGCGGACATCGACGCAGTGATGAGCCGCACGGCCAAGCGTCCGATCCCGGCCGGCAAGATTTTGCCCCAGGAAGCGCTTGCCTTCGGGCTGACGCTATCGGCATTCTCGGTGATCATCCTCGGGCTCGCCGTTCACTGGCTCGCAGCCGGGTTGCTCGCCTTCACGATTTTCTTCTACGTGGCCATCTACACGATGTGGCTGAAGCGCTCGACGCCTCAGAACATCGTCATCGGCGGTGCAGCCGGGGCTTTTCCTCCGATGATAGGCTGGGCCTGCGTGACCGGCGGCGTATCGGTCGAGAGCATCGTGCTCTTCCTCATCATCTTCCTATGGACGCCCGCGCACTTCTGGGCACTGGCGCTCTTCAAGATGGGCGACTACGGCGCGGTCGGAGTACCGATGATGCCGAATGTGTGCGGCGAAGCGACGACCAAGCGCCAGATCGTCATCTATGCCGTGCTCACGGCGATCAGCGGCATCTGTCCCACCCTGCTCGGCTTCGCGAGCCTGGGTTATGGAGCCTTTGCCACGGCCATGGGGCTTGGCTTCGTCTGGTATTCACTGGGCGTGCTGCGTATGCCCGAAGACGACAAGCGCATGGTACCGGCGAAAAAGCTCTTCGCCTTTTCCATCGCGTATCTTTTCGCGATTTTCTCGGCGCTCCTGGTAGATTACGCGATCGCCCGGATCTGGCTTGGAGGAGTTATCTGATGGAAACCGTCGAACTGAGCGAGACTCAGAAGAAGTCCCGCCGCGGCCGCAACATCGCGCTCGGTATCGTGCTGGCGGGCCTGGTCGTCGTTTTCTACGTCGTGACGCTGGTCAAAGTCGGCGGCGGCATGGTGAATTGAGGGCGTTGGATATGGCGGATACAGGGCAGGCAGATCGGAAGGAACGCTCGAATGGCGTGATCGTCGGCACGTGCCTCGCCTTCGTGGCCGGCATGATCGGAATGGCCTATGCGGCCGTTCCGCTCTACGACATGTTCTGCCGCGTCACGGGCTATAATGGCACGACGCAACGCGTGGAGCAGGTATCCGACGTCATCCTGGACGAAAAGATCAAGGTTACCTTCGACGCCAATGTCGCTGCCGGACTGCCCTGGGAGTTCGTACCGGTGCAACGCGATATCGACGTCAGGATCGGTGAGACGGTGCAGATCACCTACCGCGCCAAGAACATTTCGTCCAAGGCGACGACCGGGCAGGCGACATTCAACGTGACGCCGATGGCGGCAGGCGCTTATTTCAACAAGGTGCAGTGCTTCTGCTTCACGGAGACGACGCTCAAGCCGGGTGAGGAAATGGAGATGCCGGTCGTCTTCTTCGTCGATCCGGAAATCGTCAAACCGGTCGAGACGAAGGGCATCAAGACTTTGACGCTGTCCTACACCTTCTATCCGCGCGAACCGTCCAAGCCGGTCGCGGAGGTGAAGGCGAAGACCGAAAACAAACTTTGACATGAGCGCCGTTTCGGCTATGCCGGACGGCGACAAGAGAGGACTATCGGGGATTATCGACATGGCCGGAGCGCACCAGAAGCAACACGATTACCACATCATCGACCCGAGCCCGTGGCCGCTGCTTGCCTCCATCGGAGCCTTCATCATAGCTCTCGGCGGTGTCGGCTACATGCGCTATCTCTCCGGCGGCTCCTTCAAGATGTTCGGGCTGGAGCTCGCCAATCCGTGGGTCTTCTTCATCGGCCTGGCGCTTATCCTTTACACCATGTTCGGCTGGTGGTCGGACACCATCAAGGAAGCGCATGAGGGGCACCATACCCGCGTCGTGTCGCTGCATCTGCGCTACGGCATGATCATGTTCATCGCTTCCGAGGTGATGTTCTTCGCAGCCTGGTTCTGGGCCTTCTTCGACGCGAGCCTCTTTCCGGGCGAAGCGATCCAGGCCGCGCGCGCCGAGTTCACCGGTGGCGTTTGGCCGCCGAAGGGCATCGAGGTGCTCGATCCCTGGCACCTGCCGCTCTACAATACCGTCATCCTGCTGCTTTCCGGCACGACGGTGACCTGGGCGCACCATGCGCTGCTGCACAACGACCGCAAGGGCCTCGTTTATGGCCTGACGCTCACGGTCATGCTCGGCGTTCTGTTCTCCTATGTGCAGGGCTACGAATATGCCCACGCTCCCTTCGCCTTCAAGGATTCGATCTACGGCGCGACCTTCTTCATGGCGACCGGTTTCCATGGTTTCCACGTGCTGGTCGGCACGATCTTCCTGCTCGTCTGCCTGCTGCGCGCACTGCGCGGCGACTTCACGCCGAAGCACCACTTCGGCTTCGAAGCGGCAGCCTGGTACTGGCATTTCGTCGACGTGGTCTGGCTGTTCCTCTTCTTCTCCATCTACATCTGGGGTGGCTGGGGTGCGCCGATTGCCCACGGCTGAGATCGTTTCGGCTGGATAATGACGGGGGCGGCTGCAGGGATGCGGCCGCCCCGTTTCGTTCGGGAAAGGCATGTTCATCCCGGCGGCATGGTGATGGCCATGGACAGCCCAACTATCTCGGCTGGCTGGCGTTTTTGACGCAGATGTTCGATTGGACGAATGGCTGAATTGCCGTTACCAATGCCGAGAGAAACGAAAATCCGGGACATGGTTCCCAACAGTACTTGAGCTCGTGATCAATCCATGAACGAAGATAAAGCGCTCTATCCGCCGGTCGATCCCGTCATGACGGGCATCAAGGGTCTGTGCCCGCGCTGCGGGCAAGGTAAACTCTTCGACGGCCTGCTGAAGGTTCGGCCGGCTTGCAACAATTGCGAGCTCGATTATGGCTTCGCGGATTCCGGCGATGGTCCTGTCGTTTTCGTCATCCTGATTGTCGGCTTCATCGTCGTCGGCGCGGCGCTCTGGATGGAGGTCAACGTCAATCCGCCGCTCTGGCTGCACTTCCTCCTGTGGATTCCGCTTGCGACAATCTTGAGCCTGGGGCTGACGCGCATGCTGAAGGGCGTTCTCATCAACCTGCAGTACCGCAACAATGCCCGTCCCGGTGAAATCGACCGTGGTTGACGAGCGCATGCCGGCCTCGCGCAGCCGCGTCGTCCGGACGGCGGGTGTGGTTCTGGTGCTTGCGGCGTTTGCCGTGCTGGTGTCGCTTGGCACCTGGCAGATGCAGCGGCTGCATTGGAAGGAGGCGCTGATTGCCGCAATAGCCGAACGGCGGTCGGCTCCGCCAGTCACGCTCGAGAAGATCGAGGCCATGGACGCTGCCGGCGAGGATATCGACTACCGGGCAGTGCAAGTGTCCGGCGTCTACGACCACGGCCGGGAGCGCCATTTCTTCGCCACGCATGAAGGCCGTACGGGCTTCTATGTCTTCACGCCGCTGATGCTGGCCGACGGCCGTGCCCTTTTCGTAAACCGCGGCTTCGTCCCCTTCGAGAAGAAGGACGTCTCCACGCGGCGCGAGGGGCAGATTGCCGGAAAGGTGACCGTCAACGGTCTGGCGCGGCCGAAGCTTTCCGAAAAGCCGTCGTCGCTGGTGCCGGACAACGATGCCGAGAAGAACATCTTCTATTGGAAGGACCTCGATGCGATGGCGAACTCTGCCGGCCTTGCGGCCGATCGCGTCGTCCCTTTCTTCACCGATGCCGATCGATCGCCCAATCCCGGAGGTCTGCCGATCGGCGGCGTGACTCAGTTCGATCTCCCGAACAATCACCTGCAATATGCGCTGACCTGGTACGGCCTTGCGGCTGCGCTCGTCGTCGTCAGCGGCTTCTACGTCTACCGGCGCAGATAGTAAGGCGCGCCGGTTCTGCCTTGTGCGCCCGACCGTTGCAGCTATATATGGCGCATGCCGACATCTGGCTTTGTTCGTTCCACTGGCGTTTCATGATGGCCTCATCCGCAGCAGCAAAAACTCCGATCACCATCCGTCTCTGTGGGCCGCGCGGCTTCTGCGCGGGCGTCGACCGGGCGATCCAGATCGTGGTGCTCGCGCTAAAGGAGTTCGGCGCGCCGGTCTATGTCCGTCACGAGATCGTGCATAACCGCTATGTCGTGGAAGGGCTCGAAGCAAAAGGGGCGATTTTCGTCGAGGAACTCGACGAGATCCCGCTGGAGCACCGCGAGCAGCCTGTCGTTTTTTCCGCTCATGGCGTGCCGAAATCGGTCCCGGCCGACGCGGACGCGCGCAATCTCTTCTATCTCGACGCCACCTGTCCGCTTGTCTCGAAGGTGCACAAGCAGGCGATGCGCCATCATCGCATGGGACGCCACGTCGTCCTGATCGGTCACGCGGGCCACCCGGAGGTCATCGGCACGATGGGGCAGCTGCCCGAAGGAGCGGTCTCCCTCGTCGAGACCGTCGAGGATGCCGATGTCTATACGCCGCCGGATCCGGACAATCTCGGTTTCGTCACGCAGACGACGCTGTCGGTCGACGACACCGCCGGCGTCATCAAGCGGCTGCACGAGCGCTTTCCGAACCTGACGGCGCCCGCAGCCGATTCGATCTGCTATGCGACGACGAACCGGCAGGAAGCGGTAAAGCAGGCGGCCCCAGGCTGCGACCTTTTCCTGGTTGTCGGCGCGCCCAACTCCTCCAATTCGAAGCGGCTCGTAGAAGTGGCGCTGAGGGCAGGGGCGAAGAATGCCGCTCTCGTTCAGCGTGCCTCGGAAATCGACTGGGCGGCGATCGGGGACATCTCGACCGTCGGACTGTCGGCGGGCGCGTCGGCGCCGGAAGTGATCGTCAACGAGATTATCGAAGCTTTCCGCGAGCGCTACGACGCCGTGGTCGAGCTTGCCGACACGGTGGAGGAAAACGAGCACTTTCTCGTCAACCGCGAGCTCCGGCACGTCGAACTGACGGGTGCCGACATGGCCTTCGTCAACGGCGAGTAGCGCAGACGCCGCTCAGCATTTCCCCAATTCGCATCTCTGGAAAGTATCGCGCCTTGGCAGTTTATACCGATATCACGGAAGACGAACTGATCCGTTTCCTCGCCGCCTATGAGGTGGGGTCGCTGACCTCCTACAAGGGGATCGCCGAAGGCGTGGAGAATTCCAATTTCCTTCTCCACACGACCAAAGGGGCCTACATTCTCACGCTCTACGAGAAGCGCGTAAACGCCGACGACCTGCCGTTTTTCCTGGGCCTTATGCATCACCTCGCCCAAAGGGGACTTTCCTGCCCGCTGCCCCTTCCGCGCGCCGACGGCAAACTGCTCGGCACGCTCTCCGGGAGACCGGCGGCGGTGATCTCCTTTCTGGAAGGCATGTGGCTGAGGAAGCCCGAGGCGCAGCACTGCCGCGAGGTCGGCCGGGCTCTCGCTTCGATGCATCAGGCAGGCGAGGGCTTTCGCTTGAAACGCCCCAACGCGCTTTCCGTCGATGGCTGGCGGCCGTTATGGCGGAATTCGGAAGCCCGTGCCGACGAGGTTCAAGCGGGCCTCAAGGACGAGATCGCGACGGAGCTCGCCTTCCTCGAAGAGCACTGGCCGCAAGGCCTGCCGGAAGGCGTGATCCACGCGGATCTCTTCCCGGACAACGTCTTCTTCCTTGGCGATCGCCTCTCCGGCCTGATCGATTTCTATTTCGCCTGCAACGATTTCCTCGCTTACGACGTCGCCATCTGCCTGAACTCGTGGTGCTTCGAGAAGGATGGTTCCTACAACATCACCAAGGGCATGGCGCTGCTCTCCGGCTATGAGAGCGTGCGGCGGCTGACGGCGGAAGAAGTCGAGGCGCTGCCGCTGCTTGCGCGCGGGTCCGCGCTCCGCTTCTTTCTGACGCGCCTCTATGACTGGCTGACGACGCCGCCGGGCGCGCTTGTGGTCAAGAAGGACCCGCTCGAATATCTGACGAAGATCCGCTTTCATCGCGCCATCGTCTCGAGCGCCGAATATGGCCTCGGACGCGAAGAGGCCTCGGCATGAAGCACGTCGACATTTTCACCGACGGTGCGTGCTCGGGAAATCCCGGACCGGGCGGCTGGGGCGCGGTGCTGCGCTACGGCGACGTGGAGAAGGAAATGTCCGGTGGAGAGGCGGAGACGACGAACAACCGCATGGAGCTTCTCGCAGCAATCTCGGCACTGAACGCGCTCAGGCAGTCCTGTGAGGTCGATCTCCACACCGACAGCAAATATGTGATGGACGGTATCTCCAAATGGATACACGGCTGGAAGCGCAACGGTTGGAGAACCGGGGACCGAAAGCCGGTGAAGAACGGCGAGTTATGGCAGGCGCTCGATGAGGCAAGAAATCGCCACAACGTGACCTGGCACTGGGTCAAGGGCCACGCCGGTCATCCGGAGAACGAACGTGCCGACGAACTCGCCCGCAAGGGCATGGAGCCGTTCAAGAAGGCGCGCCGGACGGATGCGGTGAAGTGAATTCGACTGGGCACTGCGCGAGGTCGCCCCAGATGCCGCGACGCCCAATGACCGGATGCGAATTCAAGCAAGCAACGAGCGAATCCAATCGTCGAACCCCTGGTTTTCACCAGGCACGACAGGAGAGGTTTCGGGATATGTTTCCGGATGCCGGTGCATCAGATCGCGTAAGTCCCGTGCGGATTGTCCGTACTGGTGTTTGAAGGCTCGAGCGAAATGATCGCTGCGTAAAAATCCGAACTCGGCCGCAATTTCGGAAATGCGCCGGGTTTCTCTCGGATCAGCAAGGACTGCCCTTATGCGCTCAAGCCGCCTGCTCCGCACGTAGTGCAACACACCTCCCTCCTGGTCGAACAATCGGTAGAGCGTTCTGCGGGACACGCCCACAGCATTGCAGATCGCATCGGTGCTGAGTTCGGAGGAATTGAGGTGTGCTTCGATAAAGCGCTTCGCCCGACGCTGTAGGACCAATTCAAGACCCGGCCGCGCTGCCTCAACGTTGACAAGAGAAGGGGCGAGGCAAGCCGTGAGCATTTCGCATGTGGCTCGGCTTAGCGCCTGCTCGTCACCCCCCGGCAACGTGGGCAGCCGCCGGACCAGCATATCCAGATACTCGGCCAGGAGCACCGCGTGTGGACCCGATGGTGCACTCCCATGAAGGGCGGCGAGATTGGGGAGTCGTTCCTCGAGCAGCGACCTCGGAACGAACAACGCCACGAGACTGGAGTTCGGTTCGTCACTGATCAATTCGCTGGAGAGATCGAGCACGGAAACTTGGCCGGCCTTCCCCTCGAACTCGCGCCGCGGCGTTTGGGCTTTCCAGCCGCCGGTGCGGTACAGGTTGAAAACAAAGTGGTCCATGCCGTCTCGGCGGACTCGCGCCGGCGATCTGACGTAGCGCTGCCCGCCAAGACTGGCACTGGTGACGACCATTTCACCGAGTTGGAACGCATCGACGCTCGCGTCGAACGTCGCCCCGGCATCGCCGGGAAGGCGCTCGACGTCGAAAACTACAGCGATGCTCTCCCGCCAGACATCGAATTGCCGGGTCGAGAAACGGGTGCTGGGGATCGTTGACGAGTCCATGGATCTCCTCCTCGCCGCATGAGGTACAGCCCTAGGTTGGCACGCTGGGTCAAGTTTTGGCACGAATATGGTCTTGAGACCAGTCGCAGCGAACCTATCCTTGAATTCGAAACTGCTCCCGGGAACATCGAACCGCTTCACCGTCACACAGGAGGCCTCATGTCGATCCCGCTTGACCCCGTGCGGTCGTTGAAGCGCATCGAAGCCTGGGTTGCCCGGTACTACCCGGACCGCCTGCCGTTCGTTCGACCAGGAGTAAACTCCTGCACTATTCAACGATTCGAGACCAAGTTCGGGAAAGCCCTGCCTTCCGACCTCCGGCTTCTCTATACTGCCCATGACGGCCAGCCGGAGGGAGCGCCCACCCTCTATCTCAATCAGCGGTGGCTGCCGCTCGATCTTGCGGCTGTGGCCTGGGAGGACCTTTGCCTCCGATATGGCACCGGTGACGAATTTCATCTGGTCGCGCTCGCCGACGACCGCCCCCTCCGTCAGGCCACCACGTGGTCGGCAGATTGGCTCCCCCTCTTCAGCAGTCCGCGCGGCGATCACTATTGCATCGATCTCCGGACAAAGCGCGCAGATCGATACGGCCAAGTCATCTGGTTTCTCTACGACCGTACCGAGCGCGCTGTCGTCGCCCAAAGCATTGGCGATCTCTTCCGGCGCGTTGCGGACGGTCTCGATGCCGGGAAATGGCGGCTGGACGATGGATACGATGGATTAAGCGATTGATCAGCGCTCGCCGGATGGCGGCAACAGGAGGTAATCATGAGATCGAAGGCTGTGTTTTTGGCTGCAGCAATGACATCAGCGCTGTCGGGGTTTTCGGCGCTGGCTCAGGAGACGGCAGCCCCGCCCCTGGTCGAGCAACTCAACAACGGCAACTGGCTGCCGCAGGAGGAAGCTGAGGCGCTGCGCGACGAGCTCTACTATCAGCGCGCCGTGCACGCCTACATCACCATGCTCCCGGCACTGAACACCATCGGCATGCGTGATGGCTCGGAAGCGACATTCGGCAGGGGCTACAACATCCTGCCGATCTGGAAGGACCGGATGGACTCGCGCACCTGGGTGCCCACGCCGAATGCCGACGTCATCTATTCAATGAGTTATCTCGACCTGAAGGAAACCGGACCGCTCGTGGTTGCAGCGCCACCCAATGTGATCGGCATGCTCACCGACTTTTTCCAGCGCACCATCACCGATGTCGGGCTGATCGGGCCGGACCGCGCGCGCGGCGGGCTATATCTCCTGCTGCCGCCAGATTATGACGGCGAAGTTCCGCAAGGCTACTTCGCATTCAAATCGAAGACCTACAATGTCTTCCTGTTCTTCCGCACGATCATGGCGAAAGGCGAAAACGGGCCCGACCCCAAGCCGGCCGTGGCGCTCGCCGAACAAACGCGCGTCTACCCGCTGTGGACGCCGGAGAAGGATGTCAAGCCGATGGAGTTCCCCAACGGTTCGGGCAAGCGCATCAACATGATGTATCCGGTCGATGATGCGTACTGGACCAAGCTGAAGGCGTTCGTCGACTACGAGCCCGTCTCGGCGATCGATCCCGAACTGCGCGGCGTGCTGGCATCGATAGGCATCATCAAGGGCCAGCCGTTCAACCCGACCCCGAAGCAGCAGGAGCTGCTGAAAAAGGCAGTTGCGACCGCACCCAAGATGATCCTGGCCTTACGGCAGCTCGGCAGGCCGGACGAACGCGATCGCTACTACAAGGACAGGCAGTATCTCAACACTTGGGCTGCCGGCACATCCGAATGGCTGCAGGACGGCTATCTCGATGTGAACCAGCGCGCATCGTACTTCCAGGTTGCCTATTCGTCAGCGCCCGCCATGGTCATGCGCACTCTGGGTGCGGGCTCGAAATATCCATTCACCTTCAAGGACGCGAAGGGCGAGTTCCTGAACGGCTCGAGCACCTACAGGCTGCACCTGCCACCCAATCCGCCGGCGGCGCTATTCTGGGCAGTCACCGCCTACAACATCACCGACGGGACGATGGTGGAAGCGCCTCAATTGATGCCGTCGATCAACGGCTTCAACAAGGTCGCAACGAATCAGGATGGCTCGGTGGACCTGTGGTTCGCACCCGAGAAGCCTGCCGACGCGCAGGACACGAACTGGATCCAAACGGTCAGCGGCCGGAATTTCCTGGTGGCCTTGCGCCTCTACGGCACCGGCGTCGAGTTCTTCGACCAGACATGGAAGCCAGACGACGTGGTGAAGGTCGATTGATCCAAGCTGGCGGGCCGCGAGGTGCGGCCCGCTTCGTGCAAGTACGAACTCAAGGAGAAAGACGGTGAGAACCAGAACAGCCATCATCAGGTCAGCGCTGCTTGCTTGCGCCCTTTGCGGAGCGACGAACGCCATGGCGCAGGAGACCAACCCCTTCGAGGGCGACGCGACCGTCAGCACACGCATCGGCAACCTGACCTTCGAAAGCGGCTACCCGTCCGCCGAGACCGTGAAGAAGCTCTATGACGAAATGGACTTCCAGCGGGCGTCGCAGGCCTATCTGTGGAGCATCCCCGCCGTCGGCCTGAATGAATGGCGTCGGGCTCACTACGACGTCTTTGGCGGCAAAAGCGGCGAGATGCTCACCTATTTGGATTTTGCCGAGAAGCTGGGCATCCTGACGCCGAATTATACGACGCCTTACATCGCTACCTTCATCGACCTGAAGGAAACCGGCCCCTTCGTCGTCGAAGTGCCCCCAGGGCTGATCGCGGGCATGGTTCTCGACAATTGGCAGCGGGTGCTTGCCGACCTTGGCGTCGTCGGTCCCGACATGGGCAAGGGCGGCAAATATCTGATCATGCCGCCCGGATACGGACCGGTTGAGGCTCCGGGCTACTTTGTGGTGCAGGCGACGAGCCGCGACGTGCTGGCCGGGTTCCGGCTGCTCGGCGCCGACAAGGAAAAGGCGATCGCCGAAATTGTGCCGCAAATCAAGACATACAGCTGGACTGTTGAAGGCACTGGCGAACCCATGCCCGCACGCGCCGCCGGCGACAAGAAATGGAGCCAGATGCCTCCGCGCGGCATGGCTTACTGGAACAGCCTCAACGAGGTCATCCAGCGCAACCCCATCGACGAGCGCGACCGGCTGATTCTGGGGCAGCTGAAGTTCCTCGGCATCGAAAGGGGCCAGCCGTTCGAGCCCGACGAAAGGCAGACCAAACTGCTTCAGGACGGAATTCTGGTCGGGGAGGCGATGGCGAAGGTCAACACCACCGACAAGCGTGTCGAGCCGCCTTTCTGGGAGGGCACCAACTGGAAGCACGCCTTGGTCGTGGCGACCGATCAGAAGGCCAACACCTATGATCAAGTCGACGAGCGCGCTGCCTGGTTCTACGAGGCCGTCGTTGTTTCCAAAGCGATGCTGACCCAGACACCGGGTGTCGGCCAGCGCTACATCGCCTCCTACAAGGATGCGGACGGCGCCTGGCTCTCGGGCGAGAACACCTACAAGCTGCATGTCCCCGCCAATCCTCCCGCGAAGGGCTTCTGGTCGGTCACCGCCTATGACGAGGGCACGCGCCAGATGCCGGTGACCGAGCAGGGACGACCGGACATCTCGTCGCGCAAGGAAGACATCGTCAAGAACGAGGACGGCTCGATCGACGTCTATTTCGGTCCGAAGGCGCCCGAAGGCCACGAGGCGAATTGGATACAGACCAATCCTGACAAGGGATGGTTCGCCTACTTCCGCTTTTACGGGCCGACGGAGCCGTTCTTCGACAAGTCGTGGGCGCTCCCCGACGTCGAGAAGGTCCAGTGAGGACTGGGCGCCGCAGCGGCCAAGTCCCGCTGCGGCGCCCACCTGACCAACCAGAGGGCCTTTCGTGACGAGACAGCAGGAGGACGCCGTTTACGGGCCTGTACTGAACGCCGCACCACGCACGAACGATCATATTCCTTGCGCAGTCGCCGCTGATCCGATGTCGATCAGTTCGGCAATCCCGTGGGCTATGTCGAGATGCAGAATGCCCCGCAACCGAAGAGAATTTTGCTGACGCAGTTCTTGACTTGGCCATGGAAGAGGAATCCATGAAGGGGGCTGTGGTGCCGGAACTCAAAGCCGGCGACACCGTCATCCTGGACAATCCCGGCTCCCATAAGGCTCAGGAAGCCGTCCCCCCGCACGAACGCTCAGCCTGCTTCAGAGAGGCAGGATATGAACGGGCTTGAAAACATTCCGCTCTGACGAATCAAAGCAGCTCGAGCATTGCCGCCGCGCCGGACGCGGTGGCCTGACCCGGGCTTTCTTCGACATTCAACGCCTTGACTACGCCGTCCTCGACCAGCATCGAGTAGCGCTTGGAGCGAAGGCCGAGCGTGCCGGCCGAAAGGTCGATCTCCATCCCGATCGCCCTGGTGAAGGCGGCGTTCCAGTCCGAGAGGAAGTGGATCTTGCCCATGCCGCCGGAATGGGTTGCCCAGGCCCCCATCACATGCAGGTCGTTAACCGCGACGACGGCGATGTCGTCGACGCCGCGCGCGAGAATGGCGTCGCGGCTTTCCAGATAGCCGGGCAGGTGGTTGAGCGAGCAGGTCGGCGTGAAAGCGCCGGGGACCGCGAAAAGAACCACGCGTTTGCCCTTGAAGAGCTGTTCCGTGGTCACCTCTACCGGGCCGTCCGCGGTCTTCTCCTTGAAGGTTGCGTTGGGCAGCTTGTCTCCGACGGCAATGGTCACTGGTCTCTCCTCGGCTGGTCTCTATGCAAGTAGTGAAATTGCGGGGAACTATAGGGTTAGCTCAATCAAAGGCAAGCGTCGTCTCCATGCTGCGGCTGCCGGCGCGCAGGGTGAGCGTGATCGGCTTTCCGGCGATGGTCTCGGCCTTGCCGGAAACCTTCACCGGAACGTCCGCCCGGCGCTGGGCGCCCCGCTCACCGTGAAAAACCGGCTCGCCGAAAAAGACGCCGGGCGGCCCAGCGAGAAAGAGATCGGCTGGCCCCGCAGCCGCATCCCGTGGCAACTCGAACTCGAGTCGGGCCAGGCCGGTCGTTGCATCGAATTTCGCGCTCACCAGCCTGAAGTCCTCGGATGGCTGCTCCGGCAGCGCGGAGATCGCCTTTTCTATGCGCGCATCGTCGAGCGGATTGTCGAAGTCGCCGCTCTTGAGCGAGAGGGACACATCGCCCTGCACGGGGATGCAGATGTCTTCGCAAATGCCGAGGAAGATGGAGGCGCGGATGGTGACGTCGCCGCCATTGCCGGTCCTCTTCAACGTCAGCGGAAAAGCCACCGGCGCGTCATATCCGATGTAGCGTCCCGGCCCCTCGCCGAACGTCTTCGGCGCCGGGAAACGGATCGATTGCAGGGAGACGCCGCCGGAGGGATCGAGGGTGACCTGCGGCGGTATGCCGCTTGCGCCGGGATCCCGCCAATAGGTTTTCCAGCCGGAGGTCAGCCGAACTTCGAGCATGGCGGGAATGAAACCATCCGGCTTCGGTTGCGAAGCGACAATGCGGAAAGCGCCGCCGGGCGAGGTCACCCATTCGCTGGCGGCTCCGTAGGACTGGGCGGGCAGAAAAAAAGCGAGGAGAAGGCTTGCCGTGGCGATGCGTTGGGCCATTTTCACTGGGGTCGGGCGTCGGATCATGGTCAAAGCTGTATCGCGTTTCGCCCTCGGTCTCCAGCGGCCCCGATACGTTGCCGCGATCATAATTGCTTGATCGGCAAGGCGAGGATATGGGCAGGGCGTCGCCTGTGCACATCATAAGGGCGCATTGCGAACCCGGCCGCAACACCGCAGCGGAATGTCGTAGGCGCAAATTTCGGCGAAGGCCACGCAGAAGCGCTTTTCATTTCGTCGCGAATTGATAGGCTGTCGATATCATGGCGACAAACGTGCTGAATACGATACGCGAACGCGGCTTCCTTGACGGTCAATTCCTGATCGCCATGCCCGGTATGTTCGACGCCAATTTTGCCCGGACGGTGATCTTCGTCTGTGCCCATTCGGAAGACGGGGCGATGGGTTTCATCCTGAACCGCCCGCAACGCCTGACCTTCCCGGACGTTCTGCTGCACCTGCAGCTCCTGGACCCGGATGAGGCGATCCGCCTGCCGTCGGCCACGCGCGAGTTCCAGATCCAGGCCGGAGGCCCCGTCGAGACCGGGCGCGGCTTCGTACTGCATTCGGATGATTATCTGAGCGACTCCAGCATTCCCGTCAGTGACGACATCTGCCTCACGGCAACGCTCGATATCGTCAGGGCCATCTCGCGCGGCGAGGGACCCCTCAAGGCCACCATGCTGCTCGGCTATGCCGGGTGGGGCCCGGGCCAGCTGGAAACCGAAATCACCCAGAATGGCTGGCTGACCTGCCCTGCGCAGGAGGAACTGATCTTCAGCCGCAATCTCGACGAGAAATACGACAGAGCCTTGGCCCTGATGGGTGTCAGTCCGGCGATGCTGTCGACGGATTCCGGCCACGCCTGAAAGCCTGGTTGTCCCTCATCCGCCTGCCGGCACCTTTTCGCCGCAGGCGTCGCGAAGGGAAGCGACAGTCGCTCGATTATCTCTCATGCCGGCCGCAGCAGGCGAGTGAGGGGCGAACGCCCTCAAGCCCGCTTCATCAGCGGAAATCGCTCCTTCAGGAGCCTCAGGATCGAGTCCGATCCGACCGGCGGTCCGAAAAGAAAGCTTTGACCGTAGTCGCAGCCCATCTGCGCGAGCTGGATCGCATCTTCCTCGGACTCGATCCCCTCCGCGACCACCCGCATGTCCAGTTCGCGCGCCATCGTGATCACCGAGCGCAGGATAACGGCGCGCTTGTCGCTCGGATCGCGCACCAGCGCCTTGTCGATCTTGATCGTATCGAAAGGGAAGCGGGTGAGATAGGAGAGCGAAGAGTGGCCGGTGCCGAAATCGTCCAGCGCCAGCCGCAGCCCCGTTTCCCGGAGCTTTTCGAGCACGAGCCTGGCCTGCTCCGGGTTCTCCATGACAAGTGATTCCGTCAGCTCCATTTTGATCTGCGCCGGATCGCAGCGGCTCTGGCTGAGGATTGCGCGCATGTCGTCGTAGAGTTCGTTGTTCAGAAGCTGTGCGCTCGACAGATTGATCGAGATGAAGATCGGCAGATCGCCGGTTTGCGTCTGCCACTCGGCGAGATCACTGGTGGCCTTATCGAAGGCGAAGAGGCCCAGCTGATTGATCAGGTCGGAGTTTTCGGCGATGGGAATGAACTCGGTCGGCGAAATGTTGCCGCGTTTCGGATGGTCCCAGCGCATGAGCGCCTCGAAGCCGGCGATCTCCGCGTCGCTGAGGCGAACGATCGGCTGGTATACGAGGGAAAGCTCCTTGCGTTCCATGGCGCGTTTCAGGTCGGCCTCGAGCTGGAGACGGTCCGAGCCGGAGGTGCGGAAAGCCGGACGGAACGGCTCGACCCGGTTGCCGCCTGCCTTCTTGGCGCGGAACATCGCAAGCTCGGCGTCGTCAAGCAGTCCGGCAGCGCTCTGTTCCTGGTCGAGCCACGAGACGAGGCCGATCGAAGCGGTCAGGTTGATCTCGCGGTTTCCGTAGTTGAGCGGGACCATGATCGCCTTGCTGACGGCATCGGCGAAGTCGGCGATCTTGGCCGGATCGCGCTCGGACATGAGGATCAAACCGAACTGGTCGCCGCCGAGACGCGCAAGCGTGTCCTGCGGGCGCAGGAGCCTGCGCAGACGGCGCGTCAGCGCGATGAGGACATTGTCGCCGGCGGCGATCCCCAGCATGTCGTTGACTTGCTTGTAGCGGTCGATGTCGATGGCAAGCACGGTCGGACGTATCGGATTGCTGCCGTCGCCCATCAGCAGGATCGCCTGCAGGCGGTCGAGGAAAACCTGCCTGTTCGGCAGGCCCGTCAGGTTGTCCAGAAGCGCGTTGTGCAAGAGCCGCTCGACCGAGTTGCGCTGTTCGGTGATGTCGACAATGGTGCCGACGCATCGGATGATTTCGCCATTGGCCCCCAGCACCGGGCGCGCCCGAATCGACAGCCAATGATAATGGCCATCCTCGGCGCGCACGCGGAATTCATGGTTGAGCCGACCGCGGCGATGTTCGAGCAGCACGTCGAGCGTCGCCCGGAAACGGTCGCGGTCATCCGGGTGCAGACGCGGCAACCAATTGCGCACCGGCCCGTTCATCGTTCCGAGCGAAAGCCCGAGCTGGTGCGAAATGTCGGGAATGGTGACGACGCGGTCCCGCGCCACGTCCCAATCCCAGACCGTATCGCCCGAGCCGGTGAGCGCCAGCGCCTGACGCTCGAGATCGGAGAACAGACCCTGCTGATAGGCTCCGCCGGCAAAGGCGTGCTGCATGACGGTGAAGCCTATCAGGAGCACGATGAGGACGAGTCCGCCGCCGAGCGCAGGCTGCACGATGTCGTTGGCGAGTTGACCGGTCACCGCGAGCCAGGCGCCGAACAGCCACACGAGGATCAACAGCCAGGCAGGAACGAGAAGGATCGCGCGGTCGTAACGGTTGAAGCCGAGATAGGCGATCAGCACGATACCGACGGTTGCCGTCAGCGCGAAGGAAAGACGCGCGATGCCGGAGGCGATTGCCGGATCGTAGACGGCGACGCCAAAGAGCAGGCCGAGTCCGAGAATCCAGGCGAGCGTCGCATAGCCGAGATGCTGATGCCAGCGGTTGAGATTGAGGTAGGTGAACAGAAAGACGACGAGGCCGGCTGCGAGGAATACCTCCGTCCCCGCTCGCCATATCCGCTCGTCGTCGGCGGTCACGGTGATGAGTTTCGAAAGGAAGCCGAAATCGACGCAGATATAGGCGAGGACCGCCCAGGCGAGAGCGGCCGTTGCCGGCAGCATCGACGTGCCCTTGACGACGAAGAGGATCGTCAGGAACACGGCGAGAAGCCCGGCGATGCCGAGCACGATGCCGCGATAGAGGGTGAAGGCGTTGACGGTGTCCTTGTAGGCATCCGGTTGCCAAAGATAGATCTGTGGCAGCTCCGGCGTCGTGAGCTCGGCGACGAAGGTGATGACCGCGCCCGGGTTCAGCGTGATTCGGAAGACGTCCGCTTCTTCGCTCGGTTGCCGGTCCAGAGCAAAGCCTTCGCTTGGCGTGATCGACAGTATGCGCTGCGAGCCTAGATCGGGCCAGAAGAGCTTCGAGTTCACGAGCCGGAAATGCGGCGCGACGATCACGCGTTCGAGCTGCTCTTCCGAAACATTGGCGAGCGCGAAGACGGCCCAGTCGCCCTGATGATTTTCCGTGCTGGAACGCACTTCGATGCGCCTGACGATGCCGTCCGTACCGGGGGCGGTCGAAACCTGGAAGGCATCGCCCCTGCCGCTGTAGATCTCGGTCGTGGCGGTAAGATCGAGCGCCGTGTCCTCGCGGGAGATCTTTACCGGCTCGAGCGCATGCGCAACGCCGCCGCCGGGGCCGAGGGCGAAAACGACGAGTGCGACCAGAAACGCCGCCAGCCTCGCGGCTGGCCATGCGATCGGCTTACGGATCAGGGGCATCAAAGGGGCATATTCCTGTTGGGTGCGGCATCGACGGAGAGGAGCGAAAACATCAAGTGGTCCCGCCATTGCCCGTTTATCTTCAAATATTGTCTCAAATAGCCTTCACGCTCAAAGCCGGCCTTTTCAAGGAGCCGGATGCTACGTGCGTTTTCCGGGATACAGGCTGCTTCGATACGGTGCAACTCAAGGCGCGTGAAGATGTAGGGGATCGTCAGCTTCAAGGCCTCGTACATATGGCCTTGTCCGGCATGTTTCTGGCCCATCCAGTAGCCGATCATGCAGTTTTGCGCGGCCCCGCGGCGGATATGGCCGATGGTGAGGCCGCCAAGCAGCGTTTCGTCCGGCCTGTGGAAGAGGAAGAGAGGCACGGCCTGACCGGAAGCGAATTCCTGTTCGTTGCGATTGACTCGGCTGCGAAAGGCGCCCTCGGTCATTTCATCGGCGCGCCAGGTGGGCTCCCAAGGCTCCAGGAAGGCGCGGCTTTCGCTGCGCAGCCGGTACCATTGCCGGTAGTCGGCGTAGCGGGGAAGGCGGAGCAGATAGTGCTGGCTGGCGATCTCGACCGTCTCCGGCTGCCGCGACAGGAACCGAAAAACCGATCGTGTCATATATGCCTCCAGGCCAGTAGCGCGGTCAGCGCCGCCGCTGTTCGGTCGAGCCGAATGCATGTCGTCCAAGGGTGTGCGGCGCTTGCGGAAGGACGACATGCACGAGAATGATGACCTAAAGCGCGCCGCGTGGACCCAATCGAATGCGACGCGCCTTCAAGGCACTGCCTCATTGCGAAACGTTGCACAAGTTTACGCTCAAATCGAATCCGATTTTAAGAATTGTACAAGGAAAACGAGGACCTTGAAGGATTAGCATGCGACCGGCAATGGCCGGTCAGCTCGCCGCAGCGCGTATCGCGTCCGCTTTCGTGGTCAGCGAAGACAATATGTCGTTCAGGGGCGCGAGCTGTTCGAGCGGCCCGATGGCCGAGAGCGTCGGCACCGTGTCGAAGAACAGGCGGCCGGCGAGGTCGGTCAGGCGCTCTATGGTGATGCCCGACAGGCGCTCCATCAGCTCCTCATTGGGGATCGGACGGCCGTAAAGCATCATTTGCCGTGCGATCTGTCCCGCACGCGCCGCCGGGCTTTCCTGCCCCATCAGCAATTGCGCGCGGATCTGCGCGCGGGCACGCTCGATCTCCTGCTGATCGATGGACAGGGACGACTTGCGCAATTCATCGACGATCACCGGCATCAGCTCCGGCAGGTTTTCTCCGCCCGTCGCCGCATGTACGCCGAAGATTCCGGTGTCGGAGAAGCCCCAGTGGAACGCATAGACCGAATAACAGAGACCTCTGTGTTCGCGCACTTCCTGGAAAAGACGGGACGACATGCCGCCGCCAAGAATGTTGGCGAGAATCTGCGAACAGTAAAAATCGCGCGCGTGATAGGCCTTGCCTTCGAAGCCGAGCAGCACCTGCGCATCCATCAGGTCGCGGCTCTCGCGGCTGTCTCCGCCGGTGTAGCGCGCGGTCTCGATGACGGGAGCGGAAGCGGGTTGGGCCGGAAACGCGGCGAAGCGCTCCTCCACCTGGCGCACGATGGTGTCGTGGTCGACGGCGCCGGCGGCGACGATGAAGGTACGGTCGGTCGTATAGTTGCGGCCGAGATATTGCCGGATCTGATCCGCGCTGAAGGACATTACCGTTTCGGGCGTGCCGAGGATCGGCCTGCCGACCGTCTGGCCCCGATAGGCGGTCTCGGCAAAACGGTCGAAGACGACGTCGTCCGGCGTGTCGTCCGCCGCTCCGATCTCCTGCAGGATGACCTGCTTCTCGCGGCGGAGCTCGTCCGCCTCGAAGCTCGATTCCGTCAGAATGTCTGCGAGAATATCGACCGCCAGCGGCACATGGTCCTTGAGCACGCGGGCATAATAGGACGTCGTTTCGGTGGAAGTGGCGGCATTGACCTCGCCGCCCACATTCTCGATTTCCTCGGCGATCTGGCGGGCGCTGCGCCGCCTCGTGCCCTTGAAAGCCATGTGCTCCAGGAGATGCGCAATTCCGTGTTCATTCACGGTTTCGTTGCGCGAACCGGACTTTATCCAGACCCCGAGCGCCACGCTTTCCAGATGCGGCATCCGCTCGGTCACCACCGTCAGCCCGGAAGGGAGCCGGGTGCACTCAACTTTCATCATCCGTGATCTTTCGCTCTATTCCCGAACGCGGGTACGCTCGCCGATGAAGGTTTCGACGCTCTTGAGTTCTGGATCCAGGATGTCGAAACGCTCCGCCCTAGTCATGAGATCAGCAAGCCACGTCGGAAGCGCGGGGTCAATACCACTTGCCGATTTTACTGCGGCGGGGAATTTCGCCGGATGGGCCGTCGCAAGGGTGACCATCGGGGCGGAGCTCTTCTCGTGCCTGGCTGCCACGAAAACGCCTATTGCCGTATGTGGATCAAGCAGATAGCCGGTCTCATCGAAGGTTTTGCGGATCGTTTTCGCCACCTCTTTCTCCGAGGCGCGGCCGGCGCGAAATTCCTTGCGGATTTTTTTCAGCGCGGCATCTCCGATCGTGAACGAGCCGGATTGGCGGAGGCCCGCCATCGCCGCGCGGACCTCCGCCGGGTCGCGCTCGTTGGCCTCGAAAATGAGCCTCTCGAAGTTCGAAGATATCTGAATGTCCATCGACGGCGAGGTCGTTGCCTTGACCTCGCGCATCTCGTAACGGCCGGTCTTCAGGGTGCGCGCCAGAATGTCGTTTTCGTTTGTGGCGATGATCAGCTTGTCGATCGGCAGACCCATGCGCTTGGCGACGTAGCCTGCAAAGATGTCGCCGAAATTGCCGGTCGGCACGGTGAAGGAAATCTTCCGGTCCGGCGCGCCGAGAGCGACCGCCGTCGTGAAATAATAAACGATCTGCGCCATGATACGCGCCCAGTTGATCGAATTGACGCCGGAAAGCTTCACGCGGTCGCGGAAGGCCTGATCGTTGAACATGGCTTTGACCAGGTTCTGGCAGTCGTCGAAATTGCCTCTTACGGCAACCGCATGCACATTCGATGCCGCCGACGTGGTCATCTGCCGTTGCTGCACCGGCGACACTTTGCCCTGCGGAAAAAGGATGAAGATGTCGGTGCGCTCGCGCCCGGCGAAGGCGTCGATCGCGGCACCGCCGGTATCGCCGGAAGTCGCTCCCACGATCGTCGCCCGCTCACCGCGCTCGGCGAGAACATGGTCCATCAGCCGCGCGAGCAACTGCATGGCGACGTCCTTGAAGGCGAGCGTCGAGCCGTGGAAGAGCTCCATTACGAAAGCGTTCGGTCCGGTCTGGACCAGGGGGGCCACGGCGGGATGACGGAAGGTGGCGTAGGCCTCGTCGATCATCTCGCGGAATTTGGCGGCTGGGATCTCGCCATTGGTGAAGGGCTCCAGAACGGTGAAGGCGATCTCCTGATAGGATTTGCCGCGCAGCGCCCGGATATCCTTCTTTGAGAGCGTCGGCCATGCCTCCGGCAAATAGAGCCCGCCGTCGCGGGCAAGTCCCGCCAGAAGCGCATCGCAAAAACCGAGAGAGGCCGCTTCTCCCCGTGTCGAAATATACTTCACCATCGTCATCCTTCGTCGTTTGCGCGTCTCAAGGACGCGCGGCGCTGCAGGCGCGTTTTGCGTCAGTCTCCGGCAGATCGCGCGGCCATTCTTGTCACCGTGGCAATTTCACGTCGGTCTCGGAAATTTCGGTGGGGGAGCGTGGACCGGTCGATTTTTGATTTCGCCGCTGCTATAGACGATGCCCGAAGGTCAAGAAAGGGCTCCGGCCGTTTTCGGCCCAGAGCTTGAGTTGGCCCGAGGTGCTCTCAAGCTCGCGCCTGTTGTAGCCGCCCGCGGCGAGTTCGGCTTGCTCGAAAGCCGAACTCGCCGCGGTCCGGGTTTTCGTCCGTTCAGTAGAGGTTGTGCAACGTGTCTGGCAAAGTGTCTCGCCGTCTTCTCGCAGTATCCCTCCTTTTGGCCGCTGCAGGCTGTAACAAGACGCAATCGGGTGGCGCCATCGACGCCGGCGGAAGCGCGACGGCGCCGACGCCTGCGGTGATCCAGGCGGCGTGCCCGCCGATCAGCCTTCGGGACGGTACGTCCTCCTATCGTACCTATGCCAAGGGTGCCAAGGACGACCCGAGCAAGATCGTCTATCAGGCCTCGCTTGCCGATACGACGCGCCAATGCGTGCAGAGCCCGGACAAGCTGACGATGACGGTCGTCGTGCAGGGTCGCGTGGTCGCCGGTCCCGCCGGAGGGCCGGGCAGGGTGACGCTGCCGATCCGCGTTGCCGCCACGGACGGCGAAAAGACGCTCTATTCGGAGCTGACCCAATACCCGGTCGAAGTGCCGGCGGGCAGTGCCACCACACAGTTCGTCTTCACCAAGGCCGATGTGACGATTCCTGCCGGTGCCGGCGCCGAAGCGAAGGTTTTCGTAGGATTCGACGAAGGTCCGTATAGGACCAAGTAATACCCGCCCCGCATCCGGCCTGCCGGCCACCTTCTCCCCGCAGGCGGGGCGAAGGACGCGAGCGGCACGCTCCCAGCTCTCTCTTGGCGTTGAAAGTGCGGAGGCGATGCCGCTTGTACCTTCTCCCCGTAAGACGGGGAGAAGGTGCCGGCAGGCGGATGAGGGGCGAGCTCAACTCCGCTCAGCGGCCGCTTACTCGACCGCGACGCTCTGGCCGCCTTCCCACTTGTAAAGCGAGAAGCTCGGCGAGGTGAGATCGCCGCTTTCACCGTAGGTCAGCTTGCCGATGACAGTGTCGATCGCCTCGCCCGACTTGATGGCGGTGGCGACGGCGGTCGCATCTTCGGTGGAGCCCGCCTTCTCGATACCCGCCTTGAGCACCTGCACGGCTGCATAGGCGTTAAGTGTGAAGGCTTCCGCGGGGATGTTCTTGGCTTTGAGGGCCTCGATCACCGGTGCGGCGGCCGGATTGCGGGTCGCATCGCTGGCATTGGTGTAAATGGTGCCCGCTGCCGCCTCGCCGCCGATCGCCCAGAATTCGGTATTGGAGAGGCCGTCGCCGCCGAGGAGCTGCGCCTGTACGCCCTGGTCGTGCATCTGACGGGCGAGCAGCCCACCTTCCGCGTGATAGCCGCCGAAATAGACCACGTCGACATTCTCGGCCTTTAGGCGGGTGACGATCGCTCCGAAGTCCTTCTCGCCGGGGGTCAGGCCTTCATAAACCACCTCGTTGATCCCGCCTGCATTGATCGCAGCCTTGAAGCCGTCGGCAAGGCCTTTGCCATAGGCGCCCTTGTCGTGCAGCACCGCGACGCGCTTGTCCTTGAAGTTCTTGACGACGTAGTCGGCGGCGACAACAGCCTGCTGATCGTCACGGCCGCAGGTGCGCAGAACGTTCCACAGCCCGCGGGTCGTAAGGTCCGGGGTCGTAGCCGTCGGCGTCACCATCAGGATTCCGTTTTCGGCCAGAACGTCGGATGCCGGCATCGAAGTACCGGAGAGCACCGGACCGACGACGTATTGTATGCCTTCGCCCGCCAGCTGGTTGGCGACCGAGACGGCCTGCTTGGGTTCGCCCGCGTCGTCGACGACCTTGACGACAAGCTTCTCGCCATTGACGCCGCCGGCGCCGTTGATCGCTTCAACCGCCGCTTCGGCGCCGTTCTTGACCTGCTCGCCGAAGGCCGCGACGGGACCGGTGAGCGGAGTGATGACACCGATGGTGATGTCGGCATGGGCGAGCGGCGCAAACGCGACGCTGGCCGCCAGGGTCATTCCGGTCAATCGTGAGAGACGCATTGTGTTTCCTCCTTGGAAAATCCCCCTTTGGGGGGTCTGCTTGATATGTCCGCGCCGCAGTCCGAAAATCGGTCGATTCTCGGAGGAAGTCCATGCGTCTTCCATGCGGCATGGAGTCCTCACCCTGTCGTACCGCCACCCCGGCGCACTTCCGGGAAAAGCGTGTAACGGTTTTCCCTGCGGGAGTGCGTAAGTTCAAGCGTTAGAGCGGGATGTGCGAAAAGCGCACTTTATCTTCATCCCGGCTCTAAGCCGTCATGGATTCCGACCATTCCGCGAGCGCGGCGATTACCCCGGGAAGCGACGCCATTCGCGAGATGACTGTTTCGGCGCCGGCTTCCGTCAGCTTGTCCGCATGGGCTGCGAATGTATGCGAACCGCCGGTGAAACCGACGACGCGCATGCCCGCCGCGCGGGCGCCATGAACGCCGTGGACTGAATCTTCGATGACCAGAACGCGCGCCGGATCGACGCCGAACTGGCCGGCTCCATGCAGGAAGATGTCCGGCTTCGGCTTGACGCGATCCGGGCCAAGGTCGCGAGCCGAATAGATATGCTTGCCGAAATGGTCCTTGATGCCGACTTTGCCGAGCATCATCGCAAGCCGTTCGGAAGTGGAGTTGGAGCAGATGCAATGCGGAAGCGTCAGTTGCATGAGCGCTGGGCGCACGCCCTCGATGATCTTGACGTCGCGGGCAAGCCGCTGATCGAGAATCGAGTCGACCTTGTCGATCAGGGAAGCGGAAAGCGGAATGCTCGCTTCCTTCTCGACCGCCAGCAGCGTATCGCGCCAGGTCATGCCGGAAAAGCGTTCGGACATTTCCTCGATGCTGATCGGATAGCCCGCGTCGGTCAGCAATCCGGCCTCGACTTCCGAGGCGATGATTTCCGAGTCGACGAGCACGCCGTCGCAATCGAAGATAATGAGGTCGATACCGGTCATAAGTCGGTTCCTTGGGAGAAAGGCGCCGCCGGCAGGGGAGGAGCTGAAAAGCGGCGCGGGAAACGGTCGCCGCAGCTTTATACGATGGCGGATCAAAGCTCAACCTGGAGCAGGAGGTCGATAACCAAAGATTGTGGCCGCTTGATATCACAATCGCAGGCGCTCCGCCATTGCGATTTGAAATCATCACGGATTATCGGGGAAAGAGTTCCGAAAAGGCCTTCTCGCCCGCGGCCGTGAACCGAATGGCGCGGCTGTTCCGTTCCCTTTTCGCCCAGCCCTTGTCGATGAAGAACGTCAGCAAGGCTTCCCCGAGCGAGCCCGCGAGGTGCGACCGCCGCTCGCTCCAGTCGAGGCAGGTCCGGCAGATCGGTCGCCGGGATTTCTGCAGCGCCGCGTAATCGATCCCGAGCGACTCGATGCGGATACGCCCTGTATCGGTGAGAGCCAGATCGTCCTCGCCCGTCATTTCGATTTGCCGGGCGGCGATCAGGCTGTCCAGCATGCGCACGCCATAATCGCCGGCGAGATGGTTGTAGCAGACGCGCGCCTTGCGCAGCGCCGGGTCCTTGGGTCCGGGCCGCGAGCGCGTCAGGCCGCGCCCGGCGGCAAAGCCCATGAGGTTTTCGAGCATGAGCCCGACCTCGTCCTCGCTCAGCGTATAATAGCGGTGCCGGCCCTGCTTGCGCTGTGTCAGCAGACCGCCCGCTTCCAGCTTGGCCAGGTGCGAGCTGGCCGTCTGCAGCGTGATGCCGGCCTGGGCCGCAAGCTCCGTCGGCGTCAGCGCCTGGCCGCCCATCAGCGCGGTCAGCATGTTCGCGCGCGCAGGATCGCCGATCAGCGAACCGATCAGGGCTATGTCCGGACCTTCCTTCATACTTCGACGGTAATCGAAGCATCGCCTCTGTGCAAGCGGGCATCATGGAGGTCGATCAACAAGGAGAAAACCATGATCACCTGTTTCATCCGTTACGAGATCGATCCGTTCCGGAAGGACGCTTTCGCTGCCTATTCGCGCAACTGGGGCGAAGCGATTCCCCGCTGCGGCGCCGATCTCATCGGTTATTTCGCCCCGCATGAAGGCTCGGCGACGACCGCCTATGGCATCTACAACATAGAGAGCCTCGCCGCCTACGAGGCGTATCGGGCACGCCTCGCCGCCGACCCGCTCGGGCGCGAGAACTATGAATTTGCCAGAAATGAACGCTTCATCCTCAGGGAAGACCGGATTTTCCTGAAGAACGTCTCCCTGACGCACGCGAAAGGATGACGCGATGATTGCGGTGATATTCGAAGTCCTGCCGACTGAGGGCAGGCACGACGCCTACCTCAAGCTTGCCGGCGATCTGCGACCGCTGTTGGACGGGATCGACGGTTTCATTTCCATCGAGCGTTTCCGGAGTCTCACCAATCCGGAAAAGCTGCTGTCGCTCTCCTTCTGGCGCGACGAGACGGCGGTAAAGGCTTGGCGCAATTGCGCCGAACACCGGGCCGCGCAGGCTGCGGGCCGCCGCGGAGTTTTTGCCGACTACCGGCTGCGGATTGCTGCGGTCGTTCGGGACTACGGTCTTGACGAGCGGGAAGCGGCGCCGCCGGACAGCCGGCGATGGCACGATGCGAATGGCGATTCCTGATCGACGGCGCCGGCAATGACGCAATTATTTCCGGCGACCTTCAGGCTTTGGTAACCATCTTCGGTAACCATACGCCTATCGTCAGTCCGAGTAAGCGTATTTGCGAGTTGCCAATGTCATCAGTTGTTTCGCTTGCCGAAATCTCCCGTGCCGCCCGTCCGTTGAACTGGCTCGACAGCATCATCAAGGGAGATTGCGTGGCCGCGCTGAACGCGCTTCCCGATAATTCGGTCGATGTCGTTTTCGCCGACCCGCCCTATAACCTTCAGCTCGGCGGCACGCTGCACCGGCCCGACCAGTCGCTGGTCGATGCAGTGGACGACGATTGGGACCAGTTTGCTTCCTTCGAAGCCTATGACGCCTTCACCCGCGCCTGGCTGCTCGCTTGCCGGCGGGTGCTGAAGCCCACCGGCACGCTCTGGGTCATCGGTTCCTACCACAACATCTTCCGGGTCGGCGCGATCCTTCAGGACCTGCATTTCTGGGTCCTGAACGATATCATCTGGCGCAAGACCAACCCGATGCCGAACTTCAAGGGACGCCGCTTTCAGAACGCGCATGAAACGCTGATCTGGGCGACCCCCAACGCCAAGGCCAAGGGCTATACCTTCAACTACGAAGCAATGAAGGCGGCGAACGACGACGTTCAGATGCGCTCCGACTGGCTGTTCCCCATCTGCTCCGGTTCCGAGCGGCTGAAGGGTGACGACGGCAAGAAAGTACACCCGACGCAAAAGCCGGAAGCGCTGCTTGCCCGCGTGCTGATGGCCTCGACCAAGCCCGGCGACGTCGTGCTCGACCCGTTCTTCGGCTCCGGCACCACCGGGGCAGTCGCAAAGCGACTTGGCCGGCACTTCGTCGGCATAGAGCGCGAACAGGACTATATCGATGCCGCCGCAGAGCGCATCGCGGCGGTCGAGCCGCTCGGCAAGGCGACGCTCTCGGTGATGACGGGCAAGAAGGCGGAGCCGCGCGTCGCCTTCAACACGCTGGTCGAAAGCGGGCTCATCAAGCCCGGCACGGTTCTGACGGATGCGAAGCGCCGCTACAGCGCGATCGTTCGCGCCGACGGCACGCTGGCGTCCGGCGGCGAGGCCGGATCCATTCACCGTCTCGGCGCAAAAGTGCAGGGCCTCGATGCCTGCAATGGCTGGACCTTCTGGCACTTCGAGGAGGGAAGCGTGTTGAAGCCTATCGACGAGCTCAGATCCGTCATTCGAAACGACCTGGCAAAACTGAACTGATCAACCAGTTCCGCCTGGGTCTTCGATAAGCGCCACATCCGGTTTTTGTACCTTCAGTCCCGGAAGGAGCGCTTTAAACGCCCGGAATCCGAAAAGGATTCCGGGCGTTTGTACGAGTGCGGGCCGGCGATTACAGCGCGGCAGCCGCCGCCGGCGAAGGTGCCGTGTGCGAAGGCTTGATCCCGTAGGCAGCCAGATCGCCTCGCAGCTGCTGCGCATCGATGAACCGAACTGCCTGCCAGCCGGCCGCGCGTGCGCCCTCGACATTGGCCGGGCTGTCGTCGATGAAGAGCGTCGCGCCCGGGTCGAGATCGAAGGTTTCAGTGTGGGTCCGGTAGATGGCGAGGTCCGGCTTGATCTGCCGCACGTCGCCGGAGACCGTGACTCCGCGCGGCAGGGTCAGGAAAGGATAGAGCCTCTGCGCCTCCCGGAAGGTGTCGGATGCGAAATTGGTCAACATCGTCACGTCCCAGCCGTCGGCGATCAGGCCTTCCATAATGGCGACCGTGTCCGAATAGGCATGCGGCACCATTTCGTGCCAGTGCCGGCGAAAAGCACGGATGTGATCTTCCCTGTCGGGATAGCTGCGGATGAGAAGTGCTTCCGCCTCTTCCCAGGAGCGGCCGCGGTCCTGCTCGATGTTCCATTCGGAGGTGCAGACATTGGCGAAGAACCAGCTGCGTTCCGCCTCGTCCGGGATCAGGCGGGAATAGGGTAGGTCCGGATCGTAATGGATCAGCACCTTGCCGATGTCGAAAACGATGTGGCGGATATCGTTGCTGCTCATTGCCATTTCTGTCGATCCTGGGACTTGCGGTTGGAAACTGAAGCCGGAGGGCCGGTAAGCGCTCCGCCTTACCTTTATCCCGCCTCGAACGCGTGCGGTATAGCCTTGGCGATTGCCTTCTTCATGACAGTCGGAAGCGCCTGCTCCTTGAGCGAGGCCATCGGCTCCCACCAGCCGCTCGTTCCGGTCCGCGCCTCTCCCGCATCGGCGCGCCCGACCCTGGCCCGAAACACGGAAAGGCGCAACTCGAAATGCGTGAAGACGTGGCTGACGGTTCCGCACGGCTCCCAGGACGCGGGGAAGGGCCGGGCATCTATCGAGCTGTCGCCGTCGCGGCGCGCCGTCCAGTCCGTTCCGGGCACCTCTGTCATGCCGCCGAGGAGGCCGGTCTCGGGGCGCTTGCGAAGATAGATGGCGTCGTCGACGGCGACGGCGACGAAGGCGGCACCCAGGCGCAGCGGCTTCTCCTTCTTTGCGGCCTTGCGCGGGAAAGTCTCCGGGTCGGCCGTCTTCAGGGCTCGGCAATCCGGGTGAAAGGGACAGAGGGAGCAGGCCGGCCGTTTCGGCGTGCAGATCGTCGCGCCGAGATCCATCATCGCCTGTGCGAAGTCGCCCGGCCGGTCGGCCGGAGTGAACTCTCGAACCAGGGTCCGCATTTCCGGCTTGGCTGCGGGCAGCGGCGTCTCAATGGCGTGGAGGCGCGAGATCACGCGCTCCACATTCCCGTCGAGAACCGCACTTCGCCGGTTGAAGGCGATTGCGGCGATGGCTGCTGCCGTGTAGTCGCCGATGCCCGGAAGCGCTTTCAGCCCTTCCTCGCTGTCCGGAAAGCGGCTGTCATGATCGCGGACGACCGCCTCGGCGCATTTCTTCAGGTTACGCGCCCGGGCGTAATAGCCGAGGCCGGCCCAAGCCTTCATCACATCTTCGGTGTCTGCCGCTGCAAGGTCGTCGACCGTCGGCCACAAAGCGAGGAACTTCTCGAAATAAGCCTTGACTGCCTGGACCGTGGTCTGCTGGAGCATCACCTCCGACAACCACACATGGTAGGGATCGGCGACCACGCCTCCTCGCGCCATCGCTGGCGAGATCCGCCAAGGCAGGCCGCGGTGGTGCCGGTCGTACCAGTCGAGAAGAAGTGCGGCGCTCGTTGCCTGTGGAATATCGCGCGTCATTTGCCGGGGGATCCTTTTGCGGCCTATACTTGGCCGATGCCGGCTCCAGCCGCAAGGTTCCATAGCAATTGCAAACAGAGAGTCGCTCCGTGAGTGAAGGAAAGGCCCGCAGGGGCGTCGTTCAGATAAGTGAAGTCGCCAACGGCCTGATCGATCCGGTGCTGGCGAAGCGTGCCGGCATCAATACGATGCTGCTCGGTTCGTGGGACGAAATCGCGGGGGCGGAGTTCGCCGATTGCACCCGTCCGGAAAGAATTACCTGGCCACGCCGTGCTTCCGAAACCGCGGGCGAAGGCGGCTACCAGCCGGGCGTCCTGACAGTTGCCTGCGAGGGCGCGCGGGCGCTTTTCCTGAGCCATGCTCAGGGCGAGCTGATCCAACGCATCAACGGCTTCTTCGGTTTCCATGCGGTCGGTCAGTTGCGCATCGTCCAGAAGCCGGTTGCGACGCCGCCCAAACGCCACAGCCGCCCGAAACCCCTTGTCGGCGAAGCTGCCCGGCGGCTCGAAGCCATGGTGGAGGGCGTCGAGAGCGAGGTGCTGAAGGCGGCGCTGAAGCGGCTCGGCACTGCCGTTCTGGCGACGCGGCGGCGATGACGGTCACGATTGTTTGAACGCTGTTGAAACACCCCCCCTTGTCGCTCCGCACGCGGCAAGTTATCGAAATCACGCTTCAATTTTCCTCGAGTAAACACGGGTCCTGTCCATGTCCGCTTCCCAAACAAGCCTTCCGAAACGCCTGCTGGGCGGGGTCGCCGTCGCAGCGCTCGCCCTGGCGCTTGCAGCCTGCAGCGATGAAAAGAAAGAGGCGGCTTCGACGGCCCCCACAGAAGCCACGGATACGACGACTACCGCCTCGACCGCTCAGGCGCCTGCGGCCCCGAGCGAGGCGAAGCCCGCGACCGAAGTGGCGCAGGCCTCTACCCCTGCCGCCAAGGTCGAGTTGCCGAAGTCGGAGGGCAGCGTAGACATGGCCAAGCTCCTGGAGCCCGGAGCGCTGCCGGAAATGGCGCTCGGAGATGCGAATGCGCCGGTCACCATCGTCGAATACATGTCGATGACCTGCCCGCATTGCGCCAATTTCCACAACGATACGTTCGACGCGATCAAGACGAAGTATGTCGACAGCGGCAAGGTGCGCTTCATCGTCCGCGAATTCCCCTTCGATCCGCGCGCGGCAGCCGCCTTCATGCTGGCGCGCTGTGCACCCGAGGGGCAGTATTTCCCGATGATTTCCATGCTGTTCAAGCAGCAGGAGCAGTGGGCCGCTGCGCACAACGGCCGCGATGCTCTCCTGCAGCTGTCGAAACTCGCCGGTTTTACACAGGAGAGCTTCGAGGCCTGCTTGACGAACCAGAAGCTTCTGGATGATGTGAATGCAGTAATGCAGAGGGGCGCAAAGGAATTCGGGGTCAAGTCGACGCCGACCTTCTTCGTCAACGGTGAGCACTATTCGGGGGACATGTCGGTTGACGTTATGTCGGCCCTCATCGACAGCAAACTCTGATCCTTCGCTTTCGATTTCGGCGGGCGACGGCGGCGGCCGTGCGCCCGTTTTTGTATTGGGCTGCCTGTGGGGTTTCACCATGCCTCACGCTGACGTTTCGCCGGAAGTTCAGACAAACAGGTCGCGAATGCCGTTCTCGCAGGGCAGAGGGGGGTATCGGCACACGCCGTCCACCCCAGCGTGTCCCTCATGAAATTCACCAGGCTGCGCCTGCTGGGCTTCAAATCCTTCGTCGAACCGACGGAATTCGTCATTGAGCGAGGCCTGACCGGGGTGGTCGGTCCGAACGGCTGCGGCAAGTCGAATCTCGTCGAGGCCCTTCGTTGGGTGATGGGCGAAAACTCCTACAAGAACATGCGCGCTTCCGGCATGGACGACGTGATCTTTTCCGGATCCGGCAACCGGCCGGCGCGCAACACGGCCGAGGTTGGCCTCTATCTCGACAACAGCGATCGTACCGCGCCGGCAGCCTTCAACGACAGCGACGAGATACAGGTGACGCGCCGGATTGAGCGAGAGCAGGGCTCTGTCTACCGCATCAATGGCAAGGAGGCGCGCGCCAAGGACGTGCAGCTGCTGTTTGCCGATGCGTCTACCGGTGCACGCTCGCCCTCGATGGTGGGGCAGGGCCGCATCGGCGAGCTGATCGCCGCCAAGCCCCAGGCGCGCCGGCAGCTGCTCGAGGAGGCGGCCGGCATTTCCGGCCTGCATTCGCGCCGTCACGAGGCGGAACTGCGGCTGAAGGCCGCCGAGACGAATCTCGAGCGCCTCGACGACGTCACCTCACAGCTCGAAAGCCAGATCGAGAGCCTCAAGCGTCAGTCGCGCCAGGCCAACCGCTTCAAAATGCTGTCGGCGGAAATTCGCCGCCACGAGGCGATCCTGTTCCATATTCGGTGGGTGCAGGCCAAGGAGGCGGAGGCAGAGGCGACCAGCCAGCTGAATCAGATCACCGCACTCGTTGCCGAGAAGGCGCAGGCGCAGATGGAAGCGGCCAAGGCTCAGGGGATAGCGAGCCTCAAGCTGCCCGAGCTGCGCGAAAGCGAGGCGAAGCTCGCAGCCGGGCTACAGCGCCTGCAGATCGCCCGCGCGCAGCTCGAGGAGGATGCCGGGCGAATCCTGCGCCGCCGCGAAGAATTGCAACGGCGACTGGCGCAGCTTGCCGAGGATATCGCCCGTGAAGAGCGACTCGTCGCCGACAATGCCGGCATTCTCTCCCGCCTCGACCAGGAGGAGGAAGGTTTGCGAGACATGCTGGCCGAGGCGGACGACCGCGGCGCGCAGGCGCGCGAGAGGCTCGATGAGGCCAATGAGAAGCTTGCGGCGAGCGAGGCCGGTCTCGCCCGCATTACGGCCGAGCGCGCCGAGGCGAAAGCCGCGCGCAATCAGATCGAGAGAGCGTTGCGCGATCTCTCCGAGAGACAGGCGCGCCTTGCACGTCAGCTTGCCGATCATGGTCGCGAACTCGACGATCTTGACGGTCGGATGGCAAGTCTTCCCGACCCGGACGAGAAGAGGGGGCAGGTGGAGCTTGCGGAGGCGGCGCTGGAGGAGGCCGAGGCCGCTGTCGCCGCCGTTGAAGAGCGCCTCGCCGAGGCGCGCGCCGGCGAAACCGCCGCCCGCCCCCCGGTCGACCAGGCCCGGGCGCGGCTGAACGGAATCGAGACGGAAGCACGAACGATCCGCCGCATGCTGGAGGCGGCCGGAGCCAGCACCTATCCGGCCGTCGTAGAGGACATGGAAGTCGAACGCGGCTTCGAGGCGGCGCTTGGTGCCGCCCTTGGCGACGACCTCGATTCTCCCCTGGAGCAGGCGGCGCCGTCGCACTGGCGCATGCCCGGCGACGATGCGGAGGATCCCGCACTGCCGGCTGGTGCCGAGCCTTTGATCGATTTCGTCCAGGCACCGGAGGCGCTGAGGCGAACGCTCCGGCAGATCGGGATCGTCGAGAGCGAAGGGGTGGCGGTGCGACTGCTGCCGCTCCTGAAGGCCGGCCAGCGGCTGGTGACGAAGCAGGGCGGTGTTTGGCGATGGGACGGCCACGTGACCGGCTCGGAAGCGCCGAGCGCTGCGGCCCTGAGGCTCGCCCAGAAGAACCGTCTCTCCGAACTCGAAGGCGATGCGGAGGAGGCGAACGAGGGCTTGCTGAAGGCCGAGGCGGATCTCGCTGCGGCCGCCGCGCAAATCCGCGCCGAGGACGAGAGGCTGAGGCTTTCGCGCGATGCGCAGCGCATGCTTGCAAGGCAGCTCGCCGAAGCGCGCGAAGCCTTGGCAGCCGCCGAGCGGGCCTCGGGCGATCTCGCCCGCCGTCGCGCGGTGCTTGCCGAGACCAAGCTCCAGATGGAGGGCCAGGCCGAGGAGATCGCCGAGGAGATCGAGGCGGCCAAGGAGGCTTTTGCCAGCCAGCCGGACCCTGCAGAGCTCGACCTGCGACTGAGCACGCGGACGGCGGAAGTCGCGACCGATCGGGCGGCGGCCGCCGAAGCGCGGGCGGCCCATGACGGTCTCGCACGCGAAAACGATGAGCGCCTCAGGCGGCTCGCGGCCATCTCCGGCGAGCGAGAGACCTGGCGGGTGAGGGCGGCGAGCGCCGAGAATCACATCGCGACGCTCCGCGAGCGCGAGGCGGAGGCGCGAGAGGAAGTTGAGGAACTGCTCGACGCGCCGGACGAGTTCGACGACAAGCGCCGCGCGCTGATGAACGAACTGCAGAAAGCGGAGGCGTCACGCCGAGAGGCGGCCGACAGGCTCGCCGAGGCGGAAAACCACCAGCGCGAAGCGGATCGGCAGGCCGCAACCGCGCTCTCGGAGTTGGCCGAGATACGCGAAAAGCGCGGCCGCGCTGAAGAGCGGCTCGTTTCTGCGCGGGAGCGGCGGGTGGAGATAGAGGCACGAATCCTGGAAGCATTGTCCTGTGCTCCGCATGAGGTGATACGTCTGACCGGCCTTGGCTCCGGCGAAGGGCTACCGGACATGCGCGCTGTTGAGCGGGAACTCGAGCGGCTGAAAATCGAGCGGGAGCGGCTCGGCGCCGTCAACTTGCGTGCGGACGAGGAGCAGAAGGAGCTTTCGGAGCGGCTTGCAGCGCTGCTCAAGGAGCGCGACGACGTCATCGAGGCGATCCGCAAGTTGAGGAGTGCCATCCACAACCTTAACCGCGAGGGCCGCGAGCGGCTGATTGCCGCTTTCGATGTGGTCAATGTGCAGTTCCAGCGGCTCTTCACCCATCTCTTCGGAGGCGGCACGGCGGAACTGCAGCTCATCGAAAGCGACGATCCACTGGAAGCGGGGCTCGAAATCCTGGCCCGCCCGCCCGGCAAGAAGCCGCAGACGATGACGCTGCTTTCGGGCGGCGAGCAGGCCTTGACCGCCATGGCGCTGATCTTTGCCGTCTTTCTCACCAATCCGGCGCCGATCTGTGTGCTCGATGAGGTGGACGCGCCGCTCGACGACCACAATGTGGAGCGCTATTGCAACCTGATGGACGAAATGGCGGCCTCGACCGAGACCCGCTTCGTCATCATCACCCACAATCCGATCACCATGGCCCGCATGAACCGCCTGTTCGGCGTTACCATGGCGGAACAGGGCGTTTCGCAGCTCGTCTCGGTCGACCTGCAGACGGCCGAGCGGTTGCGCGAAGCCGTTTGACGCCGGCTCTCAAGTTTGGTGCACTGCAACAAAATTCTTCGCCAAGTGCATTTTCAGCCCGGAGCATATACTGTAGATCGTCTGGAACGGAGTGAGGAAACTGTTGCGGATTTCCGCCAGCATCCCGCTCTAACGCCTTAGATTCGATCACGTTCATGATTTAGGCCGATCCGGCTCATAATCATCGGGATCCCGGGGGCGGGCGTGGACGGCTGTTTCGGGTGGAGAACAGGCATGGCGAAATGGGTATATACCTTTGGCGCGGGAGAGGCCGAAGGGAGCGCGGAAGACCGCGACCGGTTGGGCGGCAAGGGAGCTAACCTGGCGGAGATGTGCAATCTCGGTCTGCCGGTGCCGCCGGGGCTCACGATCGTCACGAACGCCTGCAACAGCTATCTCGAGAATGGCTGCCGCATGCCGGAAGGTTTGCGCGACGAGGTTCGCGAGGGCATTGCCCGAATGGAGAAAATCACAGGGCGCGCCTTCGGCGATACGAACCGCCCGCTGCTCCTGTCGGTCCGTTCCGGCGCGCGCGCGTCCATGCCGGGAATGATGGACACGGTTCTGAACCTCGGCCTTAACGATCAATCCGTGCATGCGCTCGGCCACGATGCCGGCGATGCGCGCTTTGCCTGGGACAGTTACCGCCGCTTCATCCAAATGTATGGCGACGTGGTGATGGGCGTGGACCACGAGGTTTTCGAGGAAATCCTGGAAGACGAGAAGGCACGCCTCGGCCACGAGCAGGATACGGAGCTTTCCGCCGTCGAGTGGCAGCACGTGATCACACGTTACAAGGAGGCGATCGAGGAGGTGCTCGGCACACCTTTCCCGCAGGATCCGGAAATACAGCTCTGGGGCGCGATCGGTGCGGTCTTTTCCAGTTGGATGAATCCGCGGGCCATTACCTACCGCCACCTTCACGGCATACCGGCCGGCTGGGGCACGGCCGTCAACGTGCAGGCCATGGTCTTCGGCAATCTGGGCAATTCGTCCGCAACCGGCGTCGCCTTCACACGCAACCCTTCGACCGGCGAGAAGGAGCTCTATGGCGAGTTCCTCGTCAATGCTCAGGGCGAGGACGTCGTCGCCGGCATCCGCACGCCGCAGAACATCACCGAGGCGGCCCGCATCGCCTCCGGTTCGGACAGGCCGTCCCTGGAAAAGCTGATGCCTGAGGCCTTTGCCGAGTTCGAGAAGATCTGCAACGCCCTCGAGCGCCACTATCGCGATATGCAGGATATCGAGTTCACGATCGAGCGCGGCAAGCTCTGGATGCTGCAGACGCGTTCCGGCAAGCGAACGGCCAAATCCGCGCTGAAGATCGCCGTCGACATGGCCGAGGAAGGGCTGATCTCGAAGGAGGAGGCTGTTGCGCGCATCGACCCCGCGTCCCTCGACCAGCTTCTGCATCCGACCATCGATCCCCACGCCCGCCGAGACGTTATCGGTTCCGGCCTGCCAGCCTCGCCGGGAGCGGCGACGGGCGAGATCGTCTTCAGCTCCGACGAGGCGGTGCAGGCGGTCAAGGAAGGCCGCAAGGTCATTCTCGTTCGCGTCGAGACGAGTCCGGAAGACATTCACGGCATGCACGCGGCGGAAGGCATCCTGACGACGCGCGGCGGCATGACGAGTCACGCGGCGGTCGTCGCCCGCGGTATGGGCACCCCTTGCGTATCGGGTGCCGGCAGCATCCGCGTCGATCAGCGCAACGAACTCCTGATCGCAGCAAGCGTAACGCTCAAGAAGGGCGACGTGATCACCATCGACGGCTCCTCCGGCCAGGTGCTGAAGGGCGAAATCCCCATGCTGCAGCCGGAGCTTTCGGGCGACTTCGGCAAGATCATGCAATGGGCCGATGCGAGCCGCCGCATGACCGTGCGCACCAATGCCGAGACGCCGGCGGATGCGCGCGCTGCCCGCTCCTTCGGCGCCGAAGGCATCGGCCTCTGCCGCACGGAGCACATGTTCTTCGAGGACGACCGCATCAATGTGATGCGAGAGATGATCCTGGCGGAAGACGAGGCAGGTCGGCGGGCGGCACTTGCCAAGCTTCTTCCGATGCAGCGCTCCGACTTCGTGGAGCTCTTTTCCATTATGCACGGACTGCCGGTTACGATCCGTCTTCTCGATCCGCCGCTCCACGAGTTTCTGCCCAAGACAGACGAGGAGATCGCCGAAGTCGCGCGCGTGCTGGCGGTAGACCCCGCCGAGCTGCGCCAGCGGGTCGATGCACTGCACGAGTTCAACCCGATGCTCGGGCATCGCGGCTGCCGCCTGGCGATTTCCTATCCGGAGATCGTCGAGATGCAGGCACGGGCGATTTTCGAGGCGGCGGTCAAGGCTGCCCGCGATACCGGCGCCGCCGTCGTCCCCGAGATCATGGTGCCGCTTGTCGGCCTGCGCGCCGAACTCGATTACGTCAAGGCTCGGATCGAGGCTGTCGCCAGCGAGGTCATCGGCGAAGCCGGCGACAATATCGACTATCTGATCGGCACAATGATCGAGTTGCCGCGGGCGGCTCTCAGGGCGGACACGATCGCCGAGTCGGCCGATTTCTTCTCCTTCGGCACCAACGACCTGACGCAGACCACATTCGGCATTTCGCGCGACGACGCCGCCCCATTCCTTGCCACCTATCAGCAGAAGGGCATCATCGAGCAGGATCCCTTCGTCTCGCTCGATTTCGAGGGCGTGGGCGAACTGATCCAGATCGCGGCGGAGCGGGGCAGGCGGACGAAGAACGGCCTGAAACTCGGTATCTGCGGCGAGCACGGCGGCGATCCCGCCTCGATCCGCTTCTGCGAGGAATCGGGTCTCGATTACGTCTCCTGCTCGCCCTTCCGGGTGCCGATCGCGAGACTTGCGGCCGCACAGGCGACGATCAACGGCCGCGAGGTCGCAAAGGTTCAGGCTCTGGCGGCGAGCTGAAGGCAAAATGGCGTTCCGGCGGCTGGATATTCCCCTCATCCAGCTTGCGGGCCACCTTCTCCCGGCAAGCGGGGCGAAGGAAAATCGCCGCAACGCTCTGGGCTACCTCCCCGGGATGATGATGTGCCTTGCGCGGGGCAACGGTGGATGGGTGAGCCCGGCGAACCGGCGGAGCCGCTCAGTGCCAGTAATAGGGGCCGCGCAAGAAGACGTCGTTGTCATAGCGGAAAGCGCGCGCTTCCGCCCGGCGGTCGAGATCTATGCGCTGCAGGCAGGTTGCGAACGCATCCGTGCCTCTTCTGAAGCCGTAGGAGGCGCATGTATTTTCGTCTCTCGCTCGCCGTTCCTGCGGCGACATCGACTGGCACGCAGCAAGCGCCAGCCCCGCGGCTGCGAGGCCAAGCAGTCTCATCGTCATCGTCGTCATTCTTGCCTCCTGATCGGCACCCATTCGCGGGGACAGAGACCGATGGCAGTCTGGACGACAGGCATAATAATGCAGCGCATAAGGCGAAGTCCGTGGGCGCGATTCAATCACACACATCATGCGCCCGGCGCACGTGACTGGTCAATCGTTCAGGCAGCGCCGCGCGTGCGTTCAGACATGCGGTCGGCTGTGGGTCAGATACGTTCGAGGACGCCGACGAAGGATTCGGCGAAGCTTTTGAGACCGGCTGTGCGCTCGCTCGGCTGCTCGACGCGGATGGTGGCGTCATCCTGAGCAAGACAGATGAACAGGATGATCGGTGTGTTGTCCTCAGTCCGGCCGTGGCGTACCGCGGCGATCGTCTCGCAATCGTCGACGAGACCGGAGGCCGGCAGAATGAAGAGCAACTCGGCGCCGATGTCGTGAGCGACCTTGTGGGTGAAGCCGACGAAATCGTCCTTGTTGCCGGAAAAGCGATCGAGCGAGAGTTCCAGCTCGAGAAGTGCCATGGGTATCGCAGCATCGCCGGCCGGCGGTGGAGGGGCGGGGAGGGCGATGTCCATGGTAGATTGCGGTGCGGCCATGATGTCTCTCCGTTGATTTGCCGCGCCTCGTTACGGCGACGACGGCCGATGCCTCCAAATGCCTGCAGCGCCGTGTTCCGGGCCGAATAGTGAACCTGAATTGGTGGTTAACGAGAATGGCAAATTTGCGGCACTCGTGTGAGTGGCGCCGCCTTATCTGCGCCCGCGTTCTTCCGTCGCCTCCGCGGAGCGATCTCCACCGGCGACGGCGGAGAATTTACCGGTTTGCACCACCCGAGCCATGGTCTAAGAAAGGCGAGGTCCTTTTCCGCCTCGGAGGATTGATTCCGTTAGATGATTGTCCGGTACGAGCGTCCCTATTCCTACGCGGCCCATTGGGCGCGCCGCATCGCCCGCATCGCCTTCATCGTTTTTCTGCTGTCGCTGCTGGCGCACCGCTTCGGTCCCCTGACGACGCCGCATTTCCTGGCCCTGGCGCTGATTGCCGGGGGCTTTGCTTTCCTTGGCGTGGTATTGGCAACGGTCGGGCTTACGCGCCTTTGGCAGGTGGCAGCGATCGGCGGCGCCGCTTCCGTTTCGGCACTCTTCTATGCGGCACTCCCGCTCGGGTTCCTCGGTTATGGAGCCGTGCAATATCTGACGCGGCCGGCACTTTATGAAGTCAGCACCGATACGGTCACGCCGCCACCCTGGATCAGGACGCCGGCAACCGAGGGAAGCTGGCTCGGGCGGCGCAAGCGTGCGGTGACCCCGAAGGACCGCGACGCGCAGATTGCGGCCTATCCCGGTCTTACCGGCCGGCGCTACGAGGGGGCGCTCGACCGCGTGTTCCAGGGCGTGCGCAAGGTTGTCGAGCAGACGCGGGTCGCCACCACCGCGGAGTTCGGCGTCGACAATGCGCGGGCGGATCTCGAGGACCTCGCGGTGCGACCCGAGGCAGGCGAGGATGCCATCGCCGGCCCGAACGTGATCCCAGTTCCGACCGCGCGGCCCGCACAATTGGTCGACGACGGCATACCAGGACGACGATCCAGCGACGTCGTGCTGCAAGGCGAATGGCGGAGCCTGATCGTCGGCCTTCGTTTCGACGTGCTGATCAGGCTGCGCGAAGAGGCAGAAACCACCTTCGTCGACCTGCGTGTCGCCTCGCGCTACGGCCGCCATGACCTCGGCATGGGAGCGATGTTTGCTGAGGAATTCCTGCGTGATCTCGACGCCGAGCTATTGGGGATTGCCGGCGACTAGTCTGGGCGGGATGAGGAAGATCGAGTGCGGGTCTCCGCCCGCATCCCGCCTCGACTGCGCCTCATATCGGCCTGTAGGCACCGGTGAGCGACGGCGGTCCTTCGGTTGCGACACGCCCCCGCTCGATAAGATCCTCGAGATGCGCCAGCACCGAGAGTGCCGCAGCACCGTGCAGCCGCGGGTCGGTCGAGGCATAGATCACCTTTACCATGTCAGCGATCTGCCGGTCGCCCGCGCGCAGGCGATCGAGCACCGCGCGCTCGCGCATCTTGCGATGTGCCTTCAACGCGCGCACGAAGGAAGCCGGTTCGGTAACTGGGCCGCCATGCCCGGGCAGGTAGAGCCCATCGTCCCGCTGGAGCAACTTGTCGAGCGAGGCCATGTAATCGGCCATGGCTCCGTCCGGCGGAGCGACGATGCTCGTCGCCCAGGCCATCACATGATCGGCGGAAAAGAGGATTCCGGTTCCATCGAGCGCGAAGGCCATGTGGTTGGCCGTGTGGCCCGGCGTCGCCACCGCAGTCAGGCTCCAGCCGTCGCCTTCCACGCGTGCGCCGTCGGAAAGCGCGACATCGGGCACGAAGTCCATGTCCGAACTTTCGGCGAACGGGTTAACCTCGCCGGCGTGCAACGGCCGGGCTGCGCGGTGCGGACCTTCGCCCACGACGATCGCGCCGGTCGCCCTGGCCAGCCTGCGGACAAGCGGAGAGTGGTCGCGATGTGTGTGGCTGACGGCGATGTGGGTCACTTCGCGCCCCTTAAGTGCGCCCATGAGTGCATGGAAATGCGCTTCGTCCTCGGGGCCCGGATCGACCACCACGACCGAGCGGCGGCCGACGATATAGGTATTCGTGCCATGGAAGGTGAAAGGCCCGGGATTGTTGACGGTGATGCGCTCGACACTCTCGGCAACGTTCACCGCTTCGCCGTGGGCGGGCTTGAAATCGAGATCGAATTCCGGAGCTTGCATATCCTGGCTTTCCCATCCACCTGCCGACCTGCCGTCCCGTATGCGCGACCGACTCGGGCCCGACCGGTCGCCCGGCCGTCGGCGCGACCATAGAACAAAGGGCAGACGCAGAAAACCATCCGTCGTTGCACGACGTTGCGGCCCGAAGCGCAAAGCGATAAATCTGCAGGCGAAACAAAGTTAAGCATTGTGAGCGCGCACGAGCTTTGCTAATCAGGCGCTCGATTTGGCGAGGAGATTCCCGCCAGTTTAGTTGGGGCGTAGCCAAGCGGTAAGGCAGCGGTTTTTGGTACCGCCATTCCCTGGTTCGAATCCAGGCGCCCCAGCCATCCCCTCTTGCTCGCCACATACCTTTGAACTTTCGCCTCTCAAATTGAAACCACTGCAGTGGTTGCGTATTGACATAAATTCAGCCGTCGGGTGCAATTCCTAATTGCAGTTCCGGTCTCACAGTCTCGCTCGGTATATGCCGCGCGTTTCAGTATTCGTTTAAATGCGCAGACAATGCCGAGTGATTGTGCGGAGGAGGGACGCAGAGCTTGGCCCTCTGGAAACTGAGTGCTCGATGAAAATGCCCGAATTCCAGGGACAGTAACTTTTATTTGCGATTGTAACTTTTTTTCGTTACCATCGCCAAAAAAGGTTACATACCATGAAAATCAGCGAAGCGACGCTCAATTCATACTTGCAAACGGTCATAGGCGCACCTACGGATGTGACACGGATCCAAGATCGGCAAGCAAGGTACATCGACAACGCTTACGACAGATACCTGTTGCAGTTGGGGGGGCAGACATTCCTTGCGATAGTTGTCAAAGACACGCGAGAGTTCACGCCGACGGCGTTTCTGAAACATCTCAAGGTCATCAGGCAGTCCTATCCGATGGACTGGGTGTTGGTGTTTGAAGACCTTCCCGCTTACGTCGCTCATCGGTTGAGAGCGCACAATATTCCATTCATGGTGCCCTTTCGACAACTGTATTGGCCGTTCATTGGACAAATTGTATCGAGCGGCGGACAGCCGACTGCGACAGCACGGCTTGTTGATAAGCTCACGCCGGCTTCCCAAGGGGCGGTCATTGCTGCGCTCACCGGTAAACTACCATCGATGGTATCGGTGTCCGATCTAGCCGCAGCTCTTCAGCTATCAAAAATGTCGGCATCAAGAATAGCAAACGAGCTGGTGGCAGCCGGCATTGCAGAAGACAGCCGTATGGGTCGCGAACGCATGCTGATCTTGCCCGACGAAACCATTGCAATCTGGGAAACAGCGTTGCCCTATCTCACGTCTCCAGTTCGGCAATCGTTCTACGTTTTTCTGGACGACATGCCAGTTGAACGGCGACTAAAGGCAGGGGAGACGGGGTTAGCCGCGAAGACGATGCTTGCCCCTCCACGTGTTCCCACGTTCGCAGTAGGGAGGGACTTCGCAAATGACCTCCAATCACGGGCACTCAACGCACTCGATAACGCGGACGACGGTGAAGCGGTGTGCTTGGTCGAAAAGTGGAAATATGATCCGCGAACAACTGCTGACGGTAACGTTGTGGACAGGTTTTCTCTCTACCTCAGCTTGAGAGACCGCCCGGATGAACGGCTGCAAATCGCCCTTGAAGAATTAATGGAGCAGTATTTTGATCCACGGTATCGACCTATTCAGAGCCCATTTCGCCGACCATTCTGACAAATACGTATTGATTGGCGGTTCGGCCTCTTATCTCCTTATGGAGGACCGAGGCTTTGATCCGCGCTTGACCAAGGATTTGGATATAGTTCTAACGCTTGAGGCGATTGATCAATCGTTCCTGAAAGATTTCTGGCAGTTTGTTTCGGATGGCGGCTATCAACTTCAAGAGAAAAGCACTGGTGAGAAACGAGTCTATCGTTTCCAAAAGCCGACAAACGAAAAGTATCCGTTCATGCTTGAACTGTTCTCTCGTGCGCCGGACGGCCTGGAGCTTGGAGAACAGTCGAGGCTGACCCCAATTCCCGCCGACGAAGAAGTCTCCAGTCTATCCGCAATCCTTCTAGACGAGAACTACTACAAACTAATTCAAGCCAACCGGAAAGAGATTGACGGAGTCACAATCGTTCATGAGGGATGCCTGATCCCGCTGAAGGCCTACGCCTGGATTGATTTGCGTGCACGGCGCGAACGCGGTGAACAGGTCGATTCCAAGAACATTAAGAAGCATGAGGGCGACATCCTTCGGCTTTCCCAATTGCTGTCTCCTGACGACCGTTTCGAAATTCCTGAGCTAGCGCAGGAACATCTGAGGGAATTTCTTGAAACTGTCGAAGACAGGTCCAACCGGGACCTCGCGGCTATCGGGATTTCGGACACGATGGATAACATAAAAGCTGTGTTATTGAGCGTCTTCATGAAGGCGTGAGGGGCTCCTGCGTTCTGACAGCAACGTCTGTACACCGCCAAAGCCCCAGAGCGCCTCATCCCCGGACCTTCTTGCTCGCCACATACATCCGAAGATTGGATTAGAGGCCGGCCTATTGAAGGACGGGCGATGAGGGCTACGCGCTTCCGCTGGTTGCTCCCGCGTAACCGCCGAGGCTCTAATCGCCGCTGGGTGAAAGTTCAGTAGCAGGTCAAGCCGTACACAGTTTTCCTCATCCCTTTCCAGGCGGAGCGCAACCGACTCAATTCAGTCGGCGGGTTGGACATTCCGGCCAGCAACCTTATTGTTCCCCCGACTTGCCAGCTCGACCTGATCGCGCTCGGCAAACACATGAAGCGGCATTGCGGAACAAGGACTGAAGATGACGAGCATGCGAATACCTCTTCGTCGCGCTTGCGCGGCGGGCAATCTTTTCGGGGCGCCGAAGCTTTCGGCCGGGGCATTGTTTCGCTTGCTTCTCGTCGCGTCTCTGCTGGTATTTTCATCAGCTTCGCTGGCTCAGGAGAGTAGTGGAGCGCCGCCGGAAGCCAGCGCGGCGACTGATGTCCAGGGCCAGACGGATTCCCTGCTGCAAGTGCCGCCGCAAGCCTTTCCGGAGGAGCAGGCGCGCATCGATGCCTGGCGGGCGACGCTTGAGCGCGTGGAGCGTGGGCTGCAAGCCGAGCACATCGACGACGCCACCCTCTCCGATCTGCGCCGGCAGCTCGGTACCATCCCGATGCATGCCGCCGGGCTCAAGGCGAGCCTGCAGCCGCGACTGCAGGCGGTCAACCAGCGTGTCGAGCAGTTGAAGCCTGCCGATGAGCGCGCTGCCCTCAATCAGACCGAAGCGATCAAGCTCGAACAGGCGCAGCTCCAGTCGGAGGCGGCCGGTCTTCAGAGCATAGTGCAGCAGGCGGATTTCATAGCGCTGCGCGCGCAGCAGGACATCGACATTATCGGAGAACGGCGGCGGGCACTCTTCACAAGCTCTATCCTGCAGCGCTCGCAAAGCCTTGCGGATCCTTCTTTCTGGCTCGATCTGGCCGCCGCGACACCGTCGACGCTCGCCAATCAATCGAGCGTCGTCGGGCACTGGTTCGGCGTCCTGATCGAGCGCACCGGCCGTTCGGCCGCGGGCATTCTCGTCGTAGTGATCGGCTTCGCCGCCTTTCTTCTGTCGCCGGGCCGACGCTGGCTGACCCGGCGCACGAGCCGTGATCCTTCGGTGCTCCACCCATCCGGGCTCGCCAAGGCGACCGCAGCGGCAGCCATAACGCTTGCCAACCTCCTGATACCGGCAATCGCCTTCTTCGTGCTCTACCAGGCGATGTCGACTTTGGGTGTTCTTCCCGCAGATCTGGCGACGGTCCTCAGACCCGTCTTCTTCGGATTGACCTTCGCATCTTTCTTTTACGGTCTCTCCATCGCCGTGCTCGCGCCCGAACGGCCGAGCTGGCGCCTCGTCGGCGTCACCGACGCGGCGGCCGAGAGGTTGATTCCGGTCATCGTTGCGATGGCATTGATCAATGCCGGCGGCCTTGCCCTCGATGCGTTTCTGAAGGCCACGCATGCGCCTTTGTCCTTTGCCGTCGCGGCACAGGGCCTCGGCGCCATCGCGCTCGGCATCCTCGCGATGATCGCGCTCAGATTGGTCGCGCGCGAAGACGACGACGAGGGCCACCAGGGGACGAGCTCGGCTTGGCGGCTTCTGATTCCCGTTACCTGGGCGGTCGCCGCGCTCACCATCGTCGCGCCCCTTGCCGGCTTTGTGGCCTTTGGCCGCTTCGCCGCGCTCCAGATCGTCTTCACGACGGCAGTGCTGATGAGCCTCGTGCTCTTGCTGCGCCTTGCCGACGAGGCGATTTCCTGCGGCTTTTCGGTGCAGACCCGGATCGGCGGCTTCATGCGGCAGGCGATCGGGTTCAAGCCCAATACGATCAGCCAGATCGGCGTGATCCTTGCCGGCTTCGCGCGTCTGGTCGTGATCATGATTGCAATCATGGCCCTTCTTGCGCCCTGGGGCATCCAATCGGAGGACGTGGTCGGCACCTTCGCCTCCGCCTTCTTCGGTTTCGAGATCGGCGGCTTCTCGTTTTCGCCTTCGGCTATCCTCGGCGCGATCGTCGTCTTCATCATCGTAATCGTCGCTACGCGCGGTTTTCAGAGGTGGCTGGACGGCCGCCTCTTGCCGCAGACCAGCCTCGACGCGGGCCTCAGGACATCAATCCATACGGGCGTCGGCTATGTCGGTGCGGCGATCGCGGGACTCGTGGCTTTCTCCTATGCGGGTCTCAATCTTCAGAACGTCGCCATCGTTGCCAGCGCGCTGTCCGTCGGTATCGGTTTCGGCCTCCAGTCCATCGTCAACAACTTCGTCAGCGGGATCATCCTGCTTGCCGAACGGCCCTTCAAGGTCGGCGACCGCATCGAGGTGGGCCAAAACATGGGGATCGTCCAGCGCGTCAGCGTCAGGGCTACCCAGATCCAGACCTTCGACAATGTGACGGTGATCGTACCCAATGCCGACCTGATCAGCGGCCAGGTGGTCAACTGGATGCATGGCGACTTTTCGGCGCGCCTGAAGATTCCCGTGGGGGTCTCCTATGATTCGGACCCGGAGCAGGTGAAGCGGGTGTTGCTGGAAATCGCGAACGAGAATCCGCGCGTCCTGCAAATTCCCGAGCCTTTCGTATCCTTTACCGATTTCGGAGCCGATGCCCTGCAGTTCACTCTGTTCTGCCACGTCGGCAACATCAACGCCGATGCGGGCGCGGCGAGCGATATGCGTTTCGAAATAGCGAAACGCTTCCGTGAGGAAAAAATCGAAATGCCTTTCGGGCAGCGCGACATCCATCTTCGCGATCTCGCCAGCATCGAAGGATTGGTGCGCGACGTGCTCGGCGGCCGCACGGCGCCTGCCGCTGCTCCCTCTCCCCCGGCGCAGGCGCGCACGAAGCGCAGGAAGAGCCCGGTGGAGGCGACCGACGACTAATGCTGTGATGCCGTTCCGGACTTATGAAGCCCGCTGGCTTTCGACGGCAGGCCGACATGGCCGATGCGGCTGGAGCGTTTCAGTGCTCCATCGCACTGAAACACTCTAACCTTGGCACTACGCAGTTCCGAACGGAAAACCGTTCCGCACATTTCCTGGAAGTGCCAGGAAACAGCCTACTCCGCCTTCGCGCCGGCCAGGAACTCCTCGCACCAGCTCGGGCCGTCCGGGCGTTTGCGGTCGCCGACGATGCGGATCGCGCGGATGACGTAGTCGGACGAGACGGTGAGCTGAACGGAGCAGCTCAGATATTCCGTGCGCGCAGCCGAGATGCGCTTGCCGCGTTTACCGTCGGCGGTCTTTTCGTATTCGGCCGCGATTTTGCGCGTCTGGTAGCCGCCCTTCCAGCTGTAAACGGTGTCGCCGCCGGCTTCGACGTCGGAAAGCGGTGGGCCGAACTTGGCAAAAAAGGGTCCGGCCGGCTGGCCGAGCCAGCGCGCCTCGACCGCATTTCTCGTAATGCCCGTCGTCGTCGTACAGCCGGCAAGAAGCAGCCCGAGGGCGCCCGCCGTCATCATGCGGAAATTCATGTGTCTGTCCCTTAGATATGTCCTGAACCTGCGGCGCGGAACGGCCGGAATTCCCGGTTTTCCTTGCAGTCCGCCGAGGCTCTAGCGCCAAAATCCGCGAAAGAAAATCGGCCCGGACAGTCGCAACCGAGGAATTTGGCAAGCGTTGCAGAAACGCCCTAATCCCAGCGTGGCGGGCACCTGCCGCCGGGCGGGTTTTTTTGACTGTAGAGCGGTCTTTTTTGAGATAGGCGCTTGTGAAATCAAAAATGCTGTTCTATAGAGGCGCCGCTGGTCACGGAGTGTAGCGCAGTCTGGTAGCGCACCACGTTCGGGACGTGGGGGTCGAGTGTTCGAATCACTCCACTCCGACCAGCGGAAACACTCATCCGTTTATTGTTTTCCAGCCGGCTTCTTTGCCCCGGGCGCCCGAGCGACTCCCGGCCGATGGCCGCAAACGCCTCGCTCAACCAAGATGGAGCGGGGCAGGCGAAACCTCCTCTGCCATTCTTTTATTGTTCACAGGGAAACGGGCTGTTCTCGAAACTCCGTCTTATCGGAGTGAACAATCGGCGCGAATATGCTTCAAAAGCGCAACCGTGAGGCAGCGATGTCGAAGGAACCTATCTTCACTCTCCGTGAGATTCTCGTCTGGGCAGCCATTCTCGGCAGCGTGGTCGGCTATCAGCTTTGGAATCATGCCGATCCGCAACCGCTGACGATCGATCTCGCAACGATCGAGCGGCGCGCCTGAACGCCTGATCAGGCCAAATCGTCGGGATGCGCGGGAAGAGATCCGGCGAGCTTCTTCATGGTTGAAAGACTTCCGTCCATTTTCCCGCTCTCGATTTCGGAGAGATAGGAACGCTCATCCCGGCACTCTTTGCCGCTTCCCGAGCGGCCATGCCGCGATGGAATCGCCAGACCTTGACCGGGTTCTCGCGAACTGGAAGACGGTTGACGGCCTCGGGCGAAAGACAGGCCGGTTGGCGGCTTGACGTTGTCCAGCTGCTAATTCCGAAACGCTCAGAGGCGGCACGGCGCACCGCGGGCGGTTGTTGGCCGGTCGAAAAAGGCGCAGCAAAAAGGGGCCTCGCGGCCCCTCAGCTCATCGGTGATTCGCCCGGTCACCCGTCGATGGCATCGATGATGCCGACCGCCTTGCCGGCAGTGACGCGGCGCACCTCCACGTCTTCGCGGCGGCTCGCAAAGAGCTCCGTTGCCATGAGCTGATCGGCAAGATCGGCCGGCAGCGACAGGATCACCCGGCTCTCCTCGGTATGGATTCCCCCAAGTGCGGCGCGCTTGGCTGTGATCATGCCGCCGGCCACCGTGTTGTTGGTGTCCGGGTCGATGAGGATGAAGGCGCCGGTCGTGCGGTTCTGCTCGTAGGTGTCGAAGATCGCCTGTTCGTCGAAGGCGAGGTGCACCTTGCCGATCGCATTCATCGGCAATTCGTCGGCGTGGTTCCATTTGCCGCTCTTGAGTTCGAGCTGACTTACCGGCTGCACTTGCACGCGTTGCCGGCGGCTGCCGGACTTCAGCCAGTAGCGCTTGCCCGGCTGGATGCCTTCAGGCTGCAGCGCCACGATTTGCGCATCGAAGGCAAGCCCGGTCATCGGCTGGCTGTCGATCGAGGCGATCACGTCGCCGCGCGAAACGTCGACCTGGCGGTCGAGCACGAGCGTGATTGCGTCGCCGGCAACCGCAGCATTGCGCACGAGATCGAAGGTGACGATCTTGGTGACATTGGCAACCATGCCGGACGGCAGGATGACGACGGAATCACCGGGCTTTACAGAGCCGCCGGCAACCGTTCCCTGGTAGCCGCGGAAGCTCTCTCCCGGGCGCGAGACGCGCTGTACCGGCAGGCGGAAGCCGACAGTCTGGGCGGAGCGGGTCGTGGCAAGCTCCAGAACCTCGATCAGCGTCGGGCCGTCATACCAGGGCATGGAAGCGCGGCCGTCATAGACGACGTTCTCGCCTTTGAGCGCCGAGACCGGGATTGCGGTGACCTGGCGCACCCCAAGCGAAAGGGCCAGTTCCCGGAACTCATGCGAGATCTGGTCAAAGCGGGCGCGGTCGTAATTCGTCAGGTCGATCTTGTTGACGGCGAGCACGAACTGGCGGATGCCCATCAGCGTCGCGATCGTCGCGTGACGGCGGGTCTGCTCCAAAAGACCGACGCGCGCATCGACGAGCAGCACGGCGAGATCGGCAGTCGAGGCGCCGGTCGCCATATTGCGCGTATACTGCTCATGGCCGGGAGTGTCGGCGACGATGAAGGAGCGCTTGTCGGTCGAGAAATAACGATAGGCGACATCGATGGTGATGCCCTGTTCGCGCTCGGCCTGAAGGCCGTCGAGCAGGAGAGCGAAGTCCGGAAGGCCGAGATCGTTCTGCTTGCCGCTTGAATCGCGCTGAAGGCTTGCCGCCTGGTCTTCCTTGACCGCCTTGGTGTCCCAAAGCAGCCGGCCGATCAACGTCGATTTGCCGTCATCGACGCTGCCGCAGGTGATGAGGCGAAGGGGGCGCGTGTCGCGCACCAACCGCGCGCTCTCCTGCACCGGAAGGGAAACGACGGTTTGATCCAGGGCTGCGTTCGCTGCTGCCGGTGCGGTCATCAGAAATATCCTTCGCGTTTCTTCTTTTCCATCGAGCCGGCCTGGTCGCGGTCGATCGCGCGGCCCTGGCGCTCGGAGACGGTCGCGGTCTCAAGTTCGGCAATGATGTCGTCGAGCGTGTCGGCATCGGAGCGGATCGCGCCCGTCAGCGGGAAACAGCCGAGCGTGCGGAAGCGGATGACTTCCTCGCGCTTGACCTCGCCGGGAAGCAGCTCGAGGCGTGGGTCCTCGGCGAGAATCAGCATGCCGTCCCGCTCGACGACCGGGCGTTTCCTGGCGAAATAGAGGGGAACGATGGGGATCTCTTCCGCCTGGATGTAGCGCCAGATGTCGACCTCGGTCCAGTTCGACAGAGGGAAGGCGCGGACGCTCTCGCCCTTGCGGATCATGCCGTTATAGATATTCCAGAGCTCCGGGCGCTGGTTACGCGGATCCCACCGATGATCGGGTGTGCGGAAGGAGTAGATGCGCTCCTTGGCACGGCTTGCCTCCTCGTCGCGGCGCGCGCCGCCGAATGCGGCGTCGTACTGGCCCGCGTCGAGCGCCTGGCGCAGGGCTTCGGTCTTCATGATATCGGTATAGAGCGCCGAACCGTGCGTGAACGGGGTGACGTTCTCGGCTGCGCCGCGCGGATTGGTGTGGGCAACGAGATCGAGATCGTATCTCGCGACCATCTCGTCGCGGAATGCGATCATCTCGCGGAACTTCCAGCCGGTGTCGACATGCAGAAGCGGGAAGGGGACGCGGCCGGGATAGAAGGCTTTGCGCGCAAGATGCAGCAGGACCGACGAATCCTTGCCGATCGAGTAAAGCATCACCGGACGCTCGAATTCGGCCGCGACCTCGCGGAAGATATGTATCGCTTCGTTCTCCAGCGCCTTCAGGTGCGGGTCGAGCGGCGGTTTGGTGCTTTGCGGATTATGCAGTTCCGTTTCCGGAAGAGTGTGGGGCATTGCTGACTCCGGGGAAGATCTTGTCTTCGGATGCGGCGCGTGGCGCTCAGGCCGCGCTGCTGGCGCTGGGAATGATCGAGGAAGCCGCTTCCGGCACATGCAGGCCGCATTCGCGCTTCTCGTCGTTCTCCCACCACCAGCGGCCGGCGCGCTCCGGCTCGCCGGGCTTGATGGCGCGGGTGCAGGGCTCGCAACCGATCGAAGGGTAGCCGCGACTGTGCAGCGGGTTGACGGGAATGCCCTCTGCCGCGACGTGAGCCTGGATCGTCTCGATGCCCCAGTCCGCGAGCGGATTGATCTTGATGAGCCCACGCTCGGCGTCGGCTTCCGCAAACGGGGTCGCGGCACGGTTGCCCGACTGCCCGCGGCGCAGGCCCGTGATCCAGTAGCTTGCCCCATCGAGTGCGCGCGCAAGCGGCTTCAGCTTGCGCACGCCACAACAGGCATGCCGGGCTTCGACGCTCTCGTAGAAGCCGTTCATGCCGTATTGCGCCACATAGGCGTCGATGTCGGCCTTTTCCGGATAATAGCGTTTAATGAGGATACCAAAGGCTTCCTCGGTCCTGTCGATCAGCGCCACGGTCTCATTGAAGAGGCGGCCTGTCTTGAGCGTCGCGACTTCGATATCGAGATGGTTGCTGCCGATCGCGGCGGTAATCACCTGATCTTCGATGCCGAGCGAGGTGGTGAAGACCGCACGGCCTTCGAGCCCGGCGACGAGCGCCAGCCGCCCGGCAAGGTCCAGGCCCTCGAGCTTGGCGTTGAGGGTCTTCGCTTCGATTTCGAGGTCCGTCACTTCTGCTGCGAGGGCCACCACTTCTGCTTTGAGGGATTGCGTCGTCATGGCTGCATCCTGTTGCAATTTGCACGGAATATGGCAGCCGTTCGTGACGATGGACAGAAATAGCGGTTTCTAATGCCGCGCGATCGGAGCAAATATCTCTCTGATCCCCAAAAGCCTTGAAAAAGGCGCCCGACCGGCGCGTCATTGCGATGCGGCCTCGCTTTTCGCGCTGCTTCTGCGCAAAAGAATGCTCTGGGCGATGAAGGTTCGGGAAAGGCCGTGATAGAGCGGCTCGGGCGAGATAAGCCGCGAGGTGATATAGCCGAGCATCGAGGCGGCCATCAGCGGGATCACGCCCTGATGGTTGCCGGTCATCTCCATTATGATGACGAAGGCGGTCATCGGCGCCTGAACGATGCCGGCGAAGTAGCCGGCCATTCCGAGCACGGCCCCCAATGCGATGCCGGTTCCGAAAAGCGAACTCATGGTGCTGCCGAGTCCTGCGCCGATGGCAAGAGAGGGGGCGAAAATGCCGCCGGGAATACCCGAGATCATCGCCGCGAAGCTCGCGAACAATTTTCCCAGGAAAAAGAAAAGGGGGAGCGCCTCGCCCCCGACGGCCGCATGGGCCTGTTCATAACCGGTGCCGAAGGTCGCGCCACCGGTCAGCACGCCGATTATGCCGGTGACGAGGCCGCATCCGGCTGCAAGCATCAGCATGCGCCTCAGAGGTGCCGGCTGTGCCCACCGGCGGATACGCCGCGTCAGACGCAGGCTGGTCATGCTGAAGCCGGCTCCAAGCAGTCCGCCTCCGACGCCGCAGGCGAAAATGAGCAGGAAGTCTTTCGCCCCGCTCGCGGTCGCCGAGGCGGTACCGAAATAGGTGTAATTGCCGGATAGACTTAAGGCCGCGAGGCCTGAAAGTATGACGGCGGTCAGGACGAGCCCGTTGGCGCGCGACTCGTAGGTCCGGCTCATCTCCTCGATGGCAAAGACGATTCCCGCCAGCGGCGTGTTGAAGGCAGCCGCGATGCCCGCAGCGGAGCCGGCGAGAATGAGCCCGCGCGCATGTGCGATGCCGCCCCACCGGGCGGCCTGCAGCATGATCGACGCGCCGACCTGGACTGTCGGCCCTTCGCGGCCGATCGATGCCCCGCCGAAAAGTCCGAGAACGGTCAACAGGATTTTTCCGAAGGCGAGCCGCAGCGACAGCAGGCGCGAGCGCTCTTCCTCGCCATGCAGATGCCGGGCGGCGATGGCTTGCGGGATGCCGCTGCCCTGGGCGTTGGGGAAGAGGCGGATGGCGAGCCAGGCTGAAAGGACGAAAACCCCGGGTGTGAGGAGAAGCGGTAGCAGAAAGCTCCATTGCCCGGCATCCGTCAGGCGGCGGAAGGCGTGTTGTGCCCAGTCGGCAGCTTCGGCGAAGGCGACGCTGATCACGCCGATTGCAATTGCGCCCACCCAAAAGACCAGCCGCGGTCGCCAGACGTCGTAGGAGCCCCAAAGGACTTTGGACCGGCGAAGAAGTTTCGATTTCGCGTAGGCTGAAGGCATCATGTTCTCTTAGCCAGTATCGCCTTTGAACACAAACCGTTGAGGCTGCGACTTCGGGCCGGCCGCCGTCTGGCGTTCAACAATCGGTGAGGGCGCCTGTTCTCCCCTCAAGCATGCTCCATCTTCAGGCATGATCAACGCAAGGGAAGGAAATGCCGATGGCTACGTCTTTGTCGTCACCCGTACCCGCGGCCGGTTTGCTGAGCCTGCTTCTCGTGACCGGTGCCTATGCGCATCACGGCTGGTCCTGGGCTGAGGCAGAGCAGGTGGAGCTTTCAGGCACGATCCGCGAGATCTCGATGGCGCCGCCGCATCCGACCCTCCAAGTCGAGACGCAGAATGACGGCACCTGGCGGGTCGAGCTCGGCAACCCGCGGCTCACCGAACGTTCCGGCTTTGTCGAAGGGGTTGCCAGGGCCGGCGATCCGATCGTCGTGCTCGGCAACCGCTCGCTCGACCGGAACGAGAAAAGGATGAAGGCCGTGCGGATCACCGTCGCCGGCAAGGTCTATGATATCTATCCGGAGCGCATACGGACAAACTGATGGAGGACGCGCTGACGTGGATCGGGGCGCTGCCCTTCGCGGCAGCGATACGGCGCTCCGCGACCCTCTACATCTTCGTGAACGCCGCCCACATACTCTCGATCGGGATCATCGTCGGCTCGATCCTGACGCTCGATCTGCGGCTGCTCGGCTTCTTCCGCACCGTACCCGTCGGAGTGCTCGGACCCTTTCTTTCACGCGCGGCGGCAGTCGGCATCGCGTTAGCCGTCGCCACCGGTTTCTGCCTCTTCAGCGTTCGTCCGGCCGAATATGCCGGCAATCCTGCCTTCCTGACGAAGATGACGCTGCTCGCGCTCGGCGTCCTCAACGCGGCCTTATTGCACCTGAGCCCGCAATGGCGCGAGGCCGTCAAAGGCGGGCCGCTGTCCCTGAGGGTCCGCGTCGCCGCGCTGCTCTCCATGACGGCCTGGACCGGCGCCGTCTTTGCCGGCCGCTGGATCGGATTCCTCCTGGAATAAGGTCGGACTAGAGCTGGACGAGGAAAACTGCGTGCGGTTTTCCGCCCGCATGCCGACCTGAAGACATCGTGCTCTACCGATCGCTCACCGCCCAGCGCGGATTGATCCAGGGTTCCTGGTTGGAGCGGGCGAGTGGCTGCCTGCCGAGGATATGGTCGGCGGCCTTTTCGCCGGTCATGATCGAGGGGGCGTTCAGGTTGCCGTAGGTGATGTGCGGGAAGATCGAGGAGTCGACGACGCGAAGCCCGTCTAAGCCGATGACCCGGGTTTCCGGATCGACCACCGCCATGGGGTCGTCCTTGGCACCCATCTTGCAAGTGCCGCAGGGATGATAGGCGCTTTCGAGATGTTCGCGCAGAAAGGCGTCGATCTCTTCGTCCGTCCGGACCTTCTCGCCCGGCTGGATTTCCGGTCCGCGGTAGAGGTCGAAGGCCTTCTGACCAAAGATCTCGCGCGTCAGGCGCACGCAATGGCGGAACTTCTCCCAGTCTTCCGGGTGGCTCATATAATTGAAGCGGATCACCGGGTCGGCTTTGGGGTCGGAGGAGCGGAGCGTGACGTTGCCGCGCGACTTGGAGAGATTGTAGCCGACATGCACCTGGAAGCCGTGCGACTTCGCCGCCGCCTTGCCGTCATAGCTGATCGCCACGGGCAGGAAGTGGTACTGAATATCCGGCTGCTTCACGCCGGGTGCCGAGCGCAGGAAGGCGCAGGACTCGAACTGGTTGGAAATGCCGAGGCCTCGCTTGAAGAAAAGCCATTGCGCACCGGCGACGCCCTGCCAGAACCATGGCAGCCAGGAATAAAGTGAGACCGGCTTTGTGCTCACCTGCTGGAAATAGAATTCCATATGGTCCTGCAGGTTCTGGCCGACGCCGGGACGGTCGAGCTTCACCTCGATCCCCACCTCTCTGAGGTGCGAGGCCGGGCCGATGCCGGAAAGCATCAGCAGCTTCGGCGAATTGAACGACGAGGCTGAGACGATCACCTCGCGATTGGCCTTCACCACCTCGGTCCGTCCGCCCCGTTCGATCTCCACGCCCGTCGCCCGGCCGTTCTCGATGACGACCTTGCGGGCGAAGCAACGGACGAGCTCGACATTCGGACGCTTGAGCGCGGGCCTCAGATAGGCGGAAGCGGCGGACCAGCGGCGGCCCTGCCATGTCGTCTGCTCCATCAGCCCGAAGCCCTCCTGCTTCGAGCCGTTATAATCCTCGGTCACTTCGAAGCCGGCCTCTTTTCCCGCTTCGATGAAGGCGTGAAAAAGGGGATTCTTGACCGGGCCGCGCTGCACGTGCAGCGGCCCATCGGTGCCGCGCCAGGCCTGTTCGCCGCCGTGCGAATGCTCCATTCGCTTGTAATAGGGCAGCACATCCGCATAGGCCCAGCCTTGTGCGCCGAGTTCCTCCCAGCGGTTGAAGTCTTCCGAATGGCCGCGGACATAGACCATGCCGTTGATCGAGGAGGAGCCGCCGATCACCTTGCCGCGCGGCGCAGTGATGCGCCGGTTGTTGAGGTTCGGCTCCGGCTCGGAGAGATAGCCCCAATTATAGCGGCTCATGCTCATCGGCCAGGCAAGCGCTGCCGGCATCTGGATGAACGGACCGACATCCGAGCCGCCGAACTCGAGCACGATGACCGAATTCCTGCCGTCTTCCGACAGGCGGTAGGCGAGCGCCGAGCCCGCCGAGCCGGAACCGATGATGACGAAATCTGCCTGCATGAGTGTGTCTTTCTTCTGCGTAGTGTCCCGGTACGCCCCTCATCCGGCTGCCGCCACCTTCTCCCCGCTTGCAGGGAGAAGGGATCGTGCTGCGGCGCTTCCACTCCCTCTCCCGGAATGAGAGAAGAAGGATGATGCCGCGCCCTCCAATCCCCTCTCCCCGCAAGCGGGGAGAGGGTTAGGGTGAGGGGCAATCAACTCATCAATACGGCGCCTCGACGGGCCCCATGCCGACATAAACGGTCTTGAGCTCGGTATAGTGGTTCAGCGCTTCGACCGAGTTCTCGCGTCCGAAGCCCGATTGCTTGGACCCGCCGAAGGGAATCTCGACCGGGCAGAGATTGTAGGTGTTGATCCAGAGCGTGCCGGCATCGAGTCCGTCGACGACCCGATGGGCGCGGGTGAGATCCGCGGTGAAGACGCCGGCCGAAAGGCCGAATTCAGTGGCATTCGCGCGTGCGACGACCTCTGCCTCGTCGTCGAAATCGAGCACGCACATGACCGGCCCGAAGATTTCTTCGCGCGCGATCGTCATCTCGTCGGTGACGTCGGCAAAGACGGTCGGCTGAATATAGGTTCCTTCGCCGCTCACATTATTGGGAATGCCGCCGCCGGTGACGAGCCGCGCGCCCTCCGCCTTGCCTTTCTCGATATAGGAGAAAACCTTGTCGCGCTGCGCCGCCGAGACCATCGGCCCGAGCTGCGTCGCCTCGTCCATCGGGTCGCCGATGACGATGGCTTCGGTACGCTCCTTGAGACGGGCGAGGAAAGGCTCCTTGATCTTCTTCTGCACGAAGACGCGGGTCCCGTTGGAGCAGACCTGGCCGGTCGAATAGAAATTGCCGAGCATGGCGCCGCCGATGGCGCTTTCGAGGTCGGCGTCGTCGAAGACGATCAGCGGCGACTTGCCGCCGAGCTCCATCGTGACGTGCTTGAGTTCGGCGGCGGCGGCGCCCGCCACTCGTTTTCCCGTCGGGACGGAGCCGGTGAGCGACACTTTGGCGACGTCCGGATGGTTGACGAGGAGGGGGCCTGTGGTGCGGTCGCCCTGGACGACGTTGTAAAGGCCCTTCGGCAGACCCGCCTCGATCAGGATCTCGGCGATCTTCAGCGCACCGAGAGGCGTGTTTTCCGACGGCTTGAACACCATTGCATTGCCGGCGGCGAGCGCAGGCGCACCTTTCCAGCAGGCGATCTGCTGCGGGTAGTTCCAGGCGCCGATGCCGACGCAGACGCCGAGCGGCACCCGCTTCGTATAGGCGAAGTCGCCGCCCAGCGGGATATAGTCGCCATTGAGCGCCGCGGGCGCGACGCCGCCGAAGAATTCGAAACTGTCGGCGCCGGAGGTAGGATCTGCGACGATGGTCTCCTGAATCGGCTTGCCGGTGTCGAGCGTTTCGAGTTCGGAGAGCTCGCGGTTGCGTTCGCGCATGATCTCGGCTGCCCGCTTCAGGATCCGGCCGCGCGCCGTCGGGCTCATTGCCGCCCATTCCGGCTGCGCGCGCTTGGCCGCGGCGATCGCCTTCTCGACGATCGCCGGCGTTGCGGCATGGAGCCGGGCGATGACTTCGCCGGTCGCCGGATAGATGCTCTCGATCACCGTGCCGGCGGCGTCCTCGACATATTCGCCGTCGATGAAGTGCGAGGCTTTCGGTTGGGCTCTCATGTCATTCTCCTCGCGGATAGCGTTTGGATTCCTCGAGAGTGTCGAGGTTCATGTGGTTGCGCATGTAGCGCTCCGATGCCTTTTGCAGCGGCTGGTGGTCCCAGGGGTAGTAGGCGCCGTTGCGAAGCGCTTCGTAGACCACCCAGCGCCGTGCCTGGCTTTCGCGCACGGCAGCGTCGAAGGCTTCCATGTCCCAATGGGCCGCGCGCATGTCGCGGAAGGCGGTGAGCGTTGCCTGATCGACCGGTCCGCGCGGGTTTTCTGCGAGATTCGTGAGCTCCAGCGGATCTGCATCGAGGTCGAAGAGCTGCTCCGGATCGAGCGCGCAGTAGACATATTTCCACTTGCCCTCGCGGATGGCGACCAGCGGCGCATAGGAGGCCTCGGCCGCATATTCCATCAGCACCGGTTCCGTCCGCTCGACGCCGTTGACCATCGGCACGAGGCTGACGCCGTCGGTCCAGGGCTTCACTTCATCAAGCGAAATGCCGGCAAGGTCCGCAAGCGTCGGCGTCACGTCGAGATTGGAGGTCGGCGTCAGATGCAGGCCGGCTGCGATGCCGGGGCCGGCGATCATCAGCGGCACGCGCGCCGATCCTTCGAAGAAGTTCATCTTGAACCAGAGGCCGCGCTCGCCGAGCATGTCGCCGTGGTCGGAACAGAAGAGGATGAGCGTGTCGTCGAGCATCCGCGTCCGCGTAAGCGTATCGATCAGCTCGCCGACCTTCTCGTCGAGATAGGATATATTGGCGAAATAGGCGCGGCGCGAGCGGCGGACATTCTCCTCGGTCACGTCGAAATTCTGATAATCGCAGGAAAGCATGATGCGTTGCGAATGCGGGTCCTGCTCGTCGAGGGGAATGGTGTCGACTTCGGGCGAGAGATGCTCGCAATCCGCGTAGAGGTCCCAGAATTTCCGCCGCGCGACATAGGGATCGTGCGGATGCGTGAAGGAGACGGTGAGGCACCAGGGGCGCCGGCCCTCGTCGTCGTTCTCCCGCGAAAGCTGGTAGAGCTTCTGTTGTGCGAGGAAGGCCACCTCGTCGTCATATTCCATCTGGTTGGTGATTTCGGCGACCCCGGCGCCGGTGACGGAGCCGAGATTGTGATACCACCAGTCGATCCGCTCGCCCGGCTTGCGGTAATCCGGCGTCCAGCCGAAATCGGCGGGATAGATGTCGGTCGTCAGCCGCTCCTCGAAGCCGTGCAACTGGTCCGGCCCGACGAAATGCATTTTGCCGGAAAGCGCCGTGTAATAGCCGGCCCGGCGCAGGTGATGCGCATAGGTCGGGATCGACGACTGGTACTCGGCGGCATTGTCGTAGACCCGGGTGCGGCTCGGCAATTGCCCGGCCATGAAGGACGCACGGGCGGGGGCACACAGGGGCGACGAGGTGTAGTTGTTGCGGAAGCGGGCCGACCGCTTGGCCAACGCCTTCAGGTTGGGCGCATGCAGGAAGTCTGCAGGCCCGTCCGGAAAGAGCTTCCCGTTCAACTGGTCCACCATGATGATCAGAATATTCGGTTTCCCGGTAGTCACTGGTCGGTTCCTCAATGGTTCGAGTTCTTGCCCGTCTTGCCTGGTTCGGATGGCGATTGTCCCTCGTCCGGCTGCCGTCACCTCTCCCGCCGGCGGGAGAAGGGACCTGCCGCGCCGATCTCCTCCCCTAGACCCGAGGAGAAGGGCAATTTCCACCATTCGCCCTCAAATGCGCACTCACATAATCTTCCGTGAGCGCCACCGAGGCATCGATGCTGATCGGCGCCGATCTCAGACTCTGCCGGATGTAGAGCCCGTCGATCATCGCAGCCGCGCCCTCGGCGATGCGCTCCGCGTCATCCGCGGGGCAGAGCGATCTCAGGCCCGCGAGCAGATTGGAGCGCAGCCGTCGCGCATAGATGACGAGCAGGCGCCGCACCTCCTCCGACCGTTGCGCCTCCGAATAGAAGGCGAGCCAGGCTGCGACCGTTTCCGGCGCGAACTGATCGGCGCGGAAGCTCACGCGGATCAATGCGCTCACCCTTTCGCGCGGCGTCGAGGCGGCTTTCATTGCCGCGATGGCATCGTCGCGCAACTTGCCAAGGAGGCTGCGGATCGTGGCAATCAGCAACTGCTCCTTGCTGCCGAAATAGTGATGCGCGAGCGCGGGCGAGACGCCGGCCGTCCGCGCGATGTCGGACATGGTAACGGCAAGCGTCCCCTGGTCGCCGATCACGCGTAGCGCCGCATCGACCAGCGCCTTGCGGCGCACGGGCTCCATTCCGACCTTCGGCATTCTCGAACTCCTCTGACATGCCCAATTTATTGTTGATTGACTAATCAATCAACAAAAAAACTTCGCTTTTTTCTTTCTTTTTGCGTTGAAATCCGGCTCAATCAGCGGGAAGGGTTCTCGCGCACAGGCAAGACTGGAGGTTGAAATGGTTCACGCGTTCGATCCCGCCGGCAGAGAAGCCCTTGCCGGAAAATGGGGATGGTTCGTCGCACTCGGCGTCCTTCTGATCATGTGCGGCGGCATCGCCTTCGGAAACCTGCTGATGGCGACAGTCGCCTCCGTCTATTACGTCGGTCTCATCATGTTGATCGGCGGCCTGCTCAATCTCGCCCACGCCTTTCAGGTCAAGAGCTGGGGGAGCGTGTTCTATTGGGTTTTGAGCGGCTCCTTCTACGCCGCGGCAGGCCTCTTCGCCTTCATCAACCCGGTCCTCGCCTCCTCCGTGCTGACCTTTCTGCTTGCGGTGGCGCTGATCGCCGCCGGCTGCTTCCGCATCTGGGTGGGCTTCAGGCTCCGGCCTCTCGGCGGCTGGGGATGGATGGTTATCGGCGGCCTCGTCACGCTGCTCGCCGGCCTCGTCATCGCCGCCGGCTGGCCGGTCGACAGCCTTTGGATCCTGGGCCTTTTCCTCGCCGTAGATCTCGTCATGCAGGGTCTCGCCTCGATCGCCTTCGGGGTTCTTGCGAGGGGCTGAGCAGGCCTTTTCCAAACCTTCATCAAACTTTCACATTGGCGAAAGATTTCGTTGACTCCCGGCTCGGATGCTGGCGCGCGTTTGTGTGTCCTATCCCTGGAGCCCGGCATGTCGGCCGCCCCTGCAGAAGTCCTGTCGCTTCGCCGCTTCGGCGACGACCAAGTCGTGACGCTTGCCAAACTGGTGATCGAAAATGCCCTCCAGCCGATCGTAGAAGCGACGACCGGGGCGGTGTTCGGTTATGAATCGCTCATGCGCGGATTCGAGCGCCTGGGCTTCGCCTCTCCGGTCGAACTGCTCGACAAGGCCGAGAGTGCGGGGCAATTGCTTGCGCTCGAGCACCTGATCAACAGCCGCGCCGTCGCCGCCTTTGCCAAGCTCCCGGATTTTTCGGCGCGCACGCTCTTTCTCAATTTCGATGCGAGGCTCATCGGCGGCGAGGGGGATATCGTCGAACGTCTCGTCAACCACTTGAAGCGCGCGAATATCGCTCCATCTTCGCTTTGCTTCGAACTTTCGGAACGCTTCGACAGCAGCAGGATGCCGGACTTCTCCGTGCTCGTACGGCAGCTGCGGCTGGCGGGCTTCAAGCTTGCGATCGACGACTTCGGTGCCGGGTTCAACGGCTTGAAGCTGCTCTGCGACCAGCCGGTCGACTATGTGAAGATCGATCGGCATTTCATCTCCGGTATCGACAAAGACGCACGCAGGCGCCATCTCGTCCGCCACACCGTCAATATGGCTCATGTCCTCGGGACGCGGGTCATCGCCGAGGGGGTGGAGACGGAGGCGGAGCTCCTCGCTTGCCGCGATCTCGGCTGCGATCTGATGCAGGGCTATTTCATCGCCCGGCCGACGACGCACCTTAGGGAGCTGCAGGCCGTCTATCCCCATCTCCAACCGGAGGGCGTCCGGCGGTCCTCATCGACGCTGGACAGCATCCTGATCCGGAAGGAGATCGAGCAGCTCCCGGCGGCGAGGGAGAGCGACGACCTCGATTCCGTGTTCGACCTTTTCCGGCTCAATCCGCGCCAGCCGTTCTTTCCGGTGCTGAATGCCGATGGCGAACCGCGTGGCATACTGCACGAGTACCACGTCAAGGAGATGATCTATCATCCCTTCGGCCGCGACCTCCTGAAGAACCGGATCTATCAGCGCCGCATCTCGCATTTCGTCACGCCCGCGCCGATCGCGGATCTCGACACGCCCGCCGACGAGATGCTGAAGATCTTCGCCGGAATGGACGGGAGCGACTGCGTCATCCTGACGGAGAACATGCGCTATGCCGGTATTCTCTCCGCTTCGTCGCTTCTGAAGATCATCAACGAGAAGCAGTTGAAGATGGCGCAGGAGCAGAATCCGCTGACGGGCCTTCCCGGTAACCGGACGATCCGCGATTACGTCCAGCGCGCGATCCTGGACGGCGACCGGGTCCGCTACTTCTGCTACTGCGATTTCGACGACTTCAAGCCCTTCAACGATACTTACGGTTTTCAGAAGGGGGATCTCGCGATCACCCTGTTCGCGGCGCTCCTGCGGCGCCATTTCATTGGCGAAGAAAAGTTCCTGGGGCACGTCGGGGGCGACGATTTCTTCGTCGGAATCGACGGCGGTACCGAGGAGGATATGACGGCCGTCTTTTCACGTCTGATCGACGATTTCCGATCCGACGTCCGCCAGCTCTACTCGCCTGAGCACCTGTCGGCGGGACGGATCAGCGGGTATGGCCGCGACGGCGTCTCGAAGGACTTTCCCCTAATGCGCTGCTCCATCGCCGTGCTTGTCCTGCCGGAAGGCCTTGTGCTCTCGGACGGCCAGGTGGTGAGCAAGCGGATCGCGGAGATCAAGGCGCGTGCCAAGGCGAGCGAAGAAGGTTTCGCCATGGAGTCCCTCGACCGGTCCTGAGCGGCGGACGCGAGGGGAACTTTCCCGAACGGCATGAGCGCTATAGGTATAGGCGGAACCGCTAGCGAGGATGCCGCCATGAACCCTCCCACAGAAATGACTTTTGTCGACCTTACCGGCTTCGGAGGACCGGAGAACATGATGCTGGCGCGAGGGCCGCTGCCTGAGGTCCGGCCCGGCGAAATGCTGGTCCGCGTGGAGGCCTTCGGCATCAACCGGCCGGACGTCCTGCAGCGCAAGGGAGACTACCCGCTGCCACCAGGAGCGAGCCCGGTTCTCGGGCTCGAAGTTGCGGGCGAAGTGGTCGCTCTCGGCGAGGGCGCGGCCGGCTTCTCGACCGGCGACAAGGTCTGCGCTCTCGCCAATGGCGGCGCTTATGCGGAATATTGCGCCGTTCCCGCAACACAGGCTCTACTCTGGCCGAAGGGCTACGATGCCGTGAAGGCTGCAGCCTTGCCCGAGACCTTCTTCACCGTCTGGGCCAATGTCTTCGACATGGCGGGCCTGAAGCCCGGCGAGACGTTTCTCGTCCATGGAGGATCGAGCGGCATCGGCACCACCGCGATCCAGCTCGCCAGGGCGTTCGGTGCAGAGGTCTTCGCAACTGCCGGCAACGCTGCGAAGTGCGAGGCCTGCGAGGCGCTCGGGGCGAAACGTGCGATCAATTATCGTGAGGAGGACTTCAGGGCTGTCGTAGTGGAGGAAACGGGTGGCCGCGGGGTCGACGTCATTCTCGATATGGTCGGCGGGCGCTATTTCGATCGAAACATTGGCAGCCTCGCCAAGGACGGGCGCTTGTCCATCATTGCCTTTCTCGGCGGCGCGCGAGTGGAAGGCGCCAGTATCGCGCCAATTCTCACGAAGCGCCTGCATGTCATGGGTTCGCTGCTCCGGCCGCGCATGGCCGCCGAGAAGCAGGCGATCCGTGACGGACTTGCGGAAAAGGTCTGGCCGCTGCTGGAGAAGGGTGAAGTCGCTCCGGTCATCCAGACGGTGCTGCCCTTCGCGGAGATTGCCGATGCCCATCGTCAGATGGAGGGGGGCGACCATATCGGCAAGATCGTAATGAGGATCGCCTGACAATAAGACGATGGTCGCCCTTGCATTGGCGCAAAGATCGCTTACCTTGGGATCAACGTCAACGAACAGAAAGGAAGGTGATCCAATGTCTAATGAGATTTCGGACCTCGTAGTGGACATGGGAGAGGTGAAGGAGTCGAGGCAGCCCTCGGCTTGATAGCCGCCTTCCTTAGGGGTCTTTGCACCCGGCCATTGTGAGGCCAAAGCTCATGGAAGGGTCGCCGGAGGGCGGCCCTTTTCCTATGGAGCGTATGTTCCAGGTCGGATCGACCTAAAAACATCGTGATCCATTCCAAGAAGTGAGAGCGGAACGCGGGCTGAAAACCGCATACACCTTTCCTCATTCCGCTCTGGAGCGTTTCAGTGTTTCATCGAAACACGAGCGCCGCCGATGTCATATCCCGAAGCGGCCGAGTGCCGGAATCTTGATGCCCGGCCGCGCCACGTCGAATCCCGCCACCAATCCCATGAAGTGCAGTTCCAGGCCGCTGCGCCAGCCGGCCGAGACGCCGGCGAGGCCGTAAAGCGTCGCATGCAGGTCGCGGCCGTCGGCATCGACATGGAACAGTTTCCCCTCCGGCAGATAGTCGCGCCCGACCGCATCCGGCGGCAGTACCGCGTCGAGCTCCGGCACCGATCGCAACACGTGGGCAATGAAGGTGTTGGAGTTGGGGCCGGGCCAGAGGCGATAGGCGCCCGGCGAAGAATAGGGGTACGCCTCGATCGCCTTTTCGACCTTCGGGATCAGGCGCTTGGCCTCCTCGCCCCTGACTGCCACGACGATGCGCGGCGCGTTGGAATACCAGCGTCCGTCGGCCGCATAAGCGTTCTTGCGGATCGGCTTGCCCCACCCGACCTTTTCATAACGGGTGTAGGCGGGGATACCTTCCGCTTTGGTGACGATCCAGGCATGGCTTGCCACTGCACCCTTCATGCCGCCTGTTGTCGCGGAGAAGACGTATATCGCCGCCTCCGGGCTCGCAGCCGCATCCACCAGAATGCCGGACGACGACCAATCCGCATCGCGCCAGCTCTGCGGCCGTTCCTTGAAATACCACAGGCCCGCCGAGGCGAGTGCCGGAAGCAGGTACACAACGGCAAAAACGAGAGCGAGCTTGCGGAGGAATTTCATCGGCGGCGACTTTTCTGCGGTGGGATTCCTGATAGATGCATATGCGAATCTTGGAAAATTGAGGGCAGGCGATGTCGAATCCCGTTCTGGTGGAAGTCACGCGCGGAAATCTGGTCGAAAGCCGCCATCGCGGCATGATCGTCGCCGTCGATGGTGACGGGAACACGCTGTTTTCCCTCGGTGAAACGGATGCTCACATCTTTCCGCGGTCCGCCTGCAAGGCAATGCAGGCCCTGCCGCTTGTTGAAAGCGGAGCCGCCGAGGCCTACGGCTTCGGTGATAAGGAATTGGCACTGGCCTGCTCGTCACATTCGGGGGAGCCGGACCATGTTGCGCTCGCCGCAAAAATGCTGGCGGCTGCGGGGCGGGACGTCCAGGCGCTCGAATGCGGTGCCCATTGGTCCTCCGACCAGAAGACGCTGATCGCGCAGGCCCGCTCGCTCGAAGCGCCGAGCGCGCTCCACAACAACTGCTCGGGCAAACATGCGGGCTTCGTCTGCGCCTGCTGCCATTCCGGTACCGAGGTCAAAGGCTATATCGGCTACGACCACCCTATCCAGCAGGAAATCCGCGGTATCATGGCGGAGCTCACGGGCGCGATTCTTGACCGCGACAATTGCGGCGTCGACGGCTGTTCGATCCCGACCTATGCCCTCTCGCTGAAACGGCTTGCCCGCGGCTTCGCCAGGATGGCGAGCGGCGTGGGTCTTGGGATGGAACGGGCGCGCGCCTCGAGGCGTCTGATCGACGCCTGCATGGCCGAACCCTTCTATGTCGCCGGTACGAAGCGCGCTTGCACGCGGCTGATGAAGACGGCTCCCGGGCGTATTTTTGCCAAGACCGGCGCCGAAGGCGTGTTCTGCGCGGCGATACCGGAGAAGGGGATCGGCATCGCGCTGAAATGCGAGGACGGCACCACCCGTGCCGCCGAGGCGATGGTCGCAGCTACGCTGGCGCGCTTCTTCGAGGATGCCCCGCAGACCCATGCGGCGTTGATGGCCCAGGCCAATCGCTCGATGCACAACTGGAACGGAATTCACGTCGGCGACGTGCGGGTGACGGAGGCCTTTGCCGCCTGAGGAAGCCGGGACCGTACTTGCCGCCCCGCGATTTCATCTTCTGTCCGCCAAGCTTAGGCGCTACCGTATGTTCACATGCTGGACGATTTCGGAGAAGAACGATGCTGAAACTGTTTTACACGCCGGGAACCTGCTCGCTGGCATCGCATATCGCGCTCGAAGAAGCCGGTGCGCCCTATCAGTTGCATCGGATCGACTTCTCCAAGGCGGAGCAGACCAAGCCGGATTATCTCACCATCAACCCGAAGGGGCGCGTCCCTGCGCTCGTGACCGACCGCGGTATCCTGACCGAGACGCCGGCTATCCTCGCCTATATCGCCCAGAGCTTTCCGCAGGCGAGGCTCGCGCCGCTTGACGATCCCTTCGAATTCGCGCGCCTGCAGTCGTTCCTGAGCTATCTCTGCTCGACGGTGCACGTGGCGCACGCCCATGCGCGTCGCGCGGCACGGTGGGCAGATGACCCGGCCGCGCAAGAGGCGATGAGGGCCAAGGTGCCGCAGAATATGGCTGATTGCTTTGCGCTGATCGAACGCACGATGTTCGTCGGCCCCTTCGTCCTTGGCGACGCCTATTCGATTGCCGACCCCTATCTCTTCACCATCGCAAGCTGGCTTGAGTCGGACGGCGTCGATCCGGCCCGGTTTCCACGAATCCTCGACTACCGCAACCGGATGGCCGAGCGTCCGGCCGTCGCCAAGGTTCTGGCTGAAGTGCAGTCGTAGCGGCAACCGGCCCGGGATCGGCGGAGCCGAAGCGTTCAAACGAGTGGCGCTCACCTTCGGTCGCAGAGATTTTCCGCCGCGGGGCGGGGCCATGGCCATCCGGGGAACGGCAGGTCCGCGAGTTCGCGTTCATCCATACGGGAGAGATCCGGATGCTGGAGAGGGTCGCGCATCCAATCGGAGGCGAGACCTCGAACACTGCCGGACGAGATCCGGGGGCGCTTCAGTATTGAGAAAAACTTCAACATCGGCGTGCCCTTTCAGTGCCAGATCAGCCTGGATCGGGAGGGGAGGAGCGATCTCGCCGGCCAACCGATCCCATGCCTTCACCAAGCTTCTGGTAAGAGCATCTGCTCCTTCGTCGAAGTTTGCAATTGAGATTGCCACAGCATCAGTTTAGAAAAACTACATGAAAGACCTGAATACGGTTCACCTGAACGGTTTGCGCGCGGCCGAAGCGGTTGGCCGCCTGGGCTCGCTCGCTGCTGCCGCGGAGGAGCTCGGCGTCACCCCCGGCGCCGTCAGTCAGCAGGTGGCCAAGACGGAGGCGCAACTCGGCCGAACGCTCTTCGAGCGCACGCCGCGGGGGCTCGCGGTTTCGGATAGCGGGCGTGCGCTGCTGACGCGATTGTCGAGCGCATTCAGAGAACTCGCCGAGGCGGTCGCGCAGGCACGTCGTCGTGACGAATCGGTATTGACCGTGTCGGTAGCGCCGGTCTTTGCCGCCCGTTGGCTCGTCTACCGGCTGGACCGCTTCGCCGAGCGCCATCCCGATATCCGGCTGAGGATCGACGCGACCACGACGCTCGCCGATCTGGAGACCTCCGATGTCGATCTCGGCATCCGCGTCGGTGCCGGACGCTGGCCCGGCGTGCGATCGGAACTGCTGCTCGAGCAGGAAGTATTTCCGGTCTGCTCGCCGGCGCTAGCCACCGGACTGCGCGAGCCCGCGGACATTCTGAAACTGCCCGCGGTGATCGACGCGCATGCGATGTTTTCCTGGGAGCTGTGGCTGAGGACCGCCGGCCTCTCCGGTGCGGCCATGACGGTACGCCACACCTTCAACGACGCCTCCCTGGCGCTCGACGCGGCCATCGCCGGCCAGGGGGTGATGCTTGCCTGGCAGACGCTTGCCGGCTACGCCCTGCTGAAAGGGTCTCTGGTGGCACCTTTCGGCATTCGCGCCAGGACCGGCTTCGGGCACTACTTCGTCACGTCCGCCACACGCCGCGAAAGCAAGGGCGCAGCCGCTTTCAAGCGCTGGGTGCGCGAGGAGGTCGAGGAAGGAATGCGTCAGCTTGCCGCCAAAGCGGCATGAGCGGATCGCCGCTTCCTGGCGATGTGCCCTATTCCGGCTCCTTCAGCCGTTCCTCCATCATCGCCTTGAAGGCGGGGCGGGACTGGCAGCGCTCCAGCCAGGCCTTCACTTGGCGGTGCCTGTCGAAAAGGACAGTCTGGCTCATCGTGTAGCGGAAAACTTCCGCGAGATTGAGGTCGGCGACGGTAAAGCGGTCTCCCACGACGTAGTCGCGTTCGGCAAGGTGGGCCTCGAGTACGCTAAAGGCCCTTTCCAGCGAGCGGACGCAGGCCGCGATCTCCGTCCGGCCTTCCGGCGTGTTCTCGATCCCGTTGTCGTAGGCGAGAACGATCGTGACGGCATGCGGCTCGACCTCGGTCGCTGCCCACATCGTCCAGTTGCCGATCTGCCCTTCTTCCCGAATGTCGGCCGGTGCCAGAGGCCCGCCATGCTTGCGGGCGAGATAGAGGTTGTTGGCAAGCGATTCAGTCAGCACCAACCCGTCGTCCACGATCGCGGGTATGAGGCCCATTGGGTTTATGGCCAGGTAGCCTGGCGATTTCGTGTTGAGCGGGGCATCCGCGGCCAGCGGATCGGCGACGCGGCGCGCCTGGATTACGGGGACCGATTCAAAGGGAATGCCGAGCTCGCGTGCCATCCAGTAATTGCGCGACGCGCGCGAGCGATAGACTCCATAGATCGTCAGCATTTCCGTTCTCCTCCGAATGCGTTCGGCTTCGCTACAGCGCCGCGCGTCTGATCCGACGCGCGGAGGCCGCTGCAACGCTTGAGCTGCTGTATGTGATAGGCCATCGCCTTCCTCGGCAGAAGCCGCCGACAATGATAGATCGCATGAAATCTTTTGATGCGAGGGCATTTCCGCGGCGGACGGGTCGAGAGCTTCTGCGTAACCTTTAGACGATTTTTTGCTGCGGAATTTAGGGAAGCATAACCTCTGTCCGCTAAACCTGAGCGAGTGCCGCTCCCTCGGAGGTTTCGCTTGGCAAGAAAAACGTCCCGCACGATCAGATATGCCGACCTGAATGCTGGCGACAACGCGCTGACGCGCCGGCTGATCGATGCCGGCAATCGCCTTGCCGACGAGGTAGCGCGCCTTTTTCCGCCCGAGCCCGACATTGCCGACCGCCACTATTGGCTCGAAGCGATGATCAACCACGTCCCCGATTATATATATGCCAAAGACACGGCGGGGCGCTTCCTGATCGCCAATGATGTGACGGTCGCCGACAACGGCCTCGCAAGCCTGCAGGACCTCGTCGGCAAGACCGATTTCGACCTGCATCCGCATGAGTTCGCCCAGGCCGTCGCCGACATCGAGCAACGGGTGATGGAGACCGGCGAACCGATCTTCGGCATCGAGGAACGCGCCATTGTAACCAAGGGCCGCGATCGCTGGCTCATGACATCGAAAGTGCCCCTGCGCAGCAAGGGCGGGAGGATCATCGGGATCGTCGGCATCTCGCGCGACATCAGCGATCGGAAGGCCGCCGAGCGCCTGCTCGAAGGCCAGGCCCGGCTGCTGGAGATGATAGCCAAGGGCCGGCCGCTCGGTGAGTTTTTCAACGAGCTGGTGCTGCTGATCGAGGCATTGTTGCCGGGTATCAAGGGCTCGATCCTGCTCCTTTCGGACGATGGCCGGCATCTGCTGCACGGCGCTGCCCCCAGCCTCGACGAGGCCTACTGCGCCGCGATTCACGACATTGAGATCGGTCCGGTTGCCGGGTCCTGCGGAACGGCCGCCTGGCGCGGCGAACAGGTTATCGTTTCCGATGTCTTTGCCGACCCCCTGTGGGAGGGATGCGCACCCCTCCTGAAGCCCTCCGGCCTGCGTTCCTGCTGGTCTACGCCCATCCTGTCGCGCGAGCGCAAGGTGCTCGGCACATTTGCCCTCTATGCACATGAGGTCGGGACCCCGAGCGACCAGCAGCAGGAGCTGATCGCGATGGCCGCCCATCTCGCCGGAATTGCGATCGAGCGCAAGCGGGCCGAAGACCGGATCGGTTTCATGGCTCACCACGACGCCTTGACGGGTCTGCCGAACCGCGTTCTGTTCGAGGAGCAGGTCGCCGGCATGCTCGAGGGAATCCGCGAACGGGACCAATGGGCCGTTCTCGCCTTTCTCGATCTCGACAACTTCAAGCTGATCAATGACAGCCTTGGTCACGCCACGGGCGATGAGCTCCTGAAAGCCGTGGCCGGGCGCATGCGGGCGGCTGTGCGGAGATCCGATTTCGTCGTGCGCGTCGGCGGCGACGAGTTCATCATCCTCCTGAACGGTCTGCCGAAGGAGCGGGACGTTGTCCTGTCGCGGCTGGAAGATATCCGTGCCGCAATCGCCATGCCGGTGCATTTGCATGGGCGCACTCTGCAGGTCAGCTGCAGCATGGGAGTGGCCTGCTTCCCGAACCAGGGAAAGACGGCCGGCGAACTGCTCGCCAATGCCGACATGGCCATGTACCGAGCCAAGGAGCTCGGCCGCAACAACATTCAGGTCTTTACCGAGGAGATGGCGGCCAGGGCCCACGAAAAACTCCAGTCTCAGGAGGAGCTTCGCGAGGCGCTCGCGCGGGAGGAATTCCTGCTGCACTTCCAGCCGCAGATGAGCCTCGATACCGGCCGCATCTTCGCTGCGGAGGCGTTGCTGCGTTGGAACCACCCGGTGCGCGGCATCATCTCGCCTGCGGCCTTCGTCCCTCTCGCGGAGGAAACCGGCCTGATCGTGCCGATCGGGGAGTGGGTCCTGCGCGCCGCCTGTCGCCAGTTGAAGGCCTGGCAGGACGCCGGCCTGCCACCGCTGATCGTCAGCGTCAATGTTTCCGCGCGGCAGTTCCGCGAGCGTAACTGGGCAGCGCGTGTGGCGGCGATCCTGGAGGAAACCGGCCTTGAGGCCCGCTACCTCGAACTCGAACTCACCGAGAGTCTGATCATGCAGGACGTGCCGGGGGCGATCGCCACCATGCACGCGCTCGAGGCGATCGGCGTTCACCTTGCGATCGACGATTTCGGAACAGGTTATTCGAGCCTCAGCGCGCTCAAGCGCTTCCCGGTACGCCGGCTGAAGATCGACCGGTCCTTCGTGACGGACATTCCGCTCGATGCCGACGACATGGCGATCACTTCGGCGATCATCTCACTTGCGCAGAAGCTCGGCCTGCGGGTCATAGCCGAGGGTGTCGAGACCGAGGCCCAGGTCGAGTTTCTCCAGAAGAGCGGATGCGACGAGATCCAGGGCTTCTTCTTCAGCCGCCCTCTTTCGGGTGAGGATTTCAAAGCGCTGCTTTCGTCACCGCCGCCGTGATCCCGGCAACGGTCGCATTCCAGTTGCGGAGCGCGGTGTCACGATTGTGATCTGAAGTTTGCTGACACCGGCCCCGCTCAGGCCGTAAATGCAAACCGGTGCCACAGAGCGCTTCCAGGGAGAGTGTGCGGTTTTCCGTCCGGAAGTGCGTAGTCTCAAAAGGCTGGAGCGGTTTCCGCTTGCGTCCCGTTCCGACTTGCCGGTAACCATTCGAGACTGCTTCGCAATGATTCACTTCGAAGCATCTTGATCTGGCCCTCGGAATGGAGCAGGTGGACCATCCCGCCACTCGCTTTTCCGTGCAGCACAACGCATTAGAGTTCGATGTCATCACCGCCAGCTTTGTCCCGACGTCAGTTTCTCCGCACATCCGCGTTGGCAATCGCCTCCGCCGGGCTTGCGGGTTGCACGTCTTCGATGAATACGAATCGCTTCCGCGAGCAAACGATGCCGGTCTACCGCAATCCCGCGCTCGAAAGCCGTTGGATCGGCCCTCCGGGAGGGATCTATGAAGGGCCCGTCGGCGAAGGGCCGATCGGCTTGCCGCCGCAGGATGCCTACTATGCGGAGATCTACGCGGCGCGCGAAGACGGCGGCTTCCTCATCCCGGCTGTTCCCTTCCGGCAGATCGACCCGCGCTTCTATCGCCAGGAGGTCAGCGACCCCTTCGGTGAGGCTCCAGGCACGATCGTCGTCGACACGGCCGATCGCTATCTCTATCTCGTCCAGCCGGGCGGGCGCGCGATGCGCTATGGCGTCGGGTTGGGCCGCGAAGGTTTTGCCTGGTCGGGCCGCGGCCTGATCCAGTGGAAGCAGAAATGGCCGAAGTGGACGCCGCCGAACGAAATGATCGCCCGTCAGCCCGTACTGGCGAAATATTCCGCTGATAATGGCGGCATGCCGCCGGGGCTCGACAATCCGCTCGGCTCGCGCGCGCTCTACATCTTCCAGAACGGCCAGGATACGCTGTATCGCGTTCACGGGACGCCCGAATGGCAATCGATCGGCAAGGCGGTCTCTTCCGGTTGCGTCCGCATGGTCAATCAGGACGTGATCGATCTTTACGACCGCGTGCGCAACAAGGCGCCGATCCTCGTCATCTGACGGCCTGTCTAAGGCCTGTGTTTTTTCAGACCAAGGACTTGATCTGGCTGGCATCCCTGTGACGGGCACAGGGACGAGGAGATCGAACAAGCCGCAGCGGGTATCCCTGATCTCAACAGGCCTCAGAGCGTTTCACTGTCTTATTGAAATAGTGAAAGGCCCAAGACTAATCCTTTGAACTGCGCATTCCCAACGGAAAACCGTTACACACGTTTCCTGGAACTGCTCCAGCATCGGTTGTCAGGTGTCGCGTTGACTTCCAGCGAGCCGCTGCGTCAGGCGATGCAGCGCGTCGCGCAATTCGCCGACCTCCTCCAGGCTGCAGCCCGAGGCACTGCCGATATCACGCAGAATGCCGAAGGCTTCGGCCTTCAGCTCCCGGCCGCGATCCGTGAGGCTGACGAGCACCTGCCGCTCGTCCGCCACATCGCGTACACGGCGGACATAGCCTGCTGCTTCCAGTCGTTTGAGCAGGGGCGAGAGGGTGCCTGAATCGAGACCCAGCTCTTCGCCGATTCGTTTCACCGTTATGCGGTCCTGCTGCCAGAGCGCCAACAGCACAAGATATTGCGGATAAGTCAGCCCGAAACGGTCGAGCAATGGCTTGTAGGCGCGATTGAAGGCGTGCGCCGCCGAGTAGACGGCAAAACAAAGCTGCCTGCCGAGCGCCAGCGCTTCATCGGAATCTGCGTCGAATTTTGCCGCTTTCGTCGTCATGATGTCATTGTCGCAAATTCACGCCGGCAAAGCAATTTGCAAAATTAATTTGCGCGCTATTTAATATTGCGATATAGAAAATCGGCAACCACAAGGAAGGAGACTGTCATGCCCATCCTCTATCGCACTACCGCGTCCGCGACCGGCGGCCGCGCCGGTCAGGCCAAGAGCAAGGACGGCGTTCTCGACGTGACGCTGACCGTTCCGAAGGAACTCGGAGGCGACGGCGCGCGCGGCACCAATCCCGAGCAGCTCTTTGCCGCCGGCTATTCCGCCTGCTTTCTCGGTGCACTGAAATTCGTCGCCGGCAAGGAGAAGGTAAAGCTTGCGGAAGACACGACGGTGACGGGCACGGTCGGCATTGGACCTCGCGACGACGGAACGGGCTTCTTTATCGACGCGGCGCTGGAAATCTCGTCGCCCGGCGTGGAAAAGGCGGTTCTGGAAGACCTCGTCCAGAAGGCGCATATCGTTTGCCCTTACAGCCATGCGACAAGGGGCAATATCGACGTGAAGCTGACGGTGGCCTGATCGGGCCGTTTCGGGAAAGCCGAAGCTCGGAGCGAAACTCCGGGCGTCGGCCTGCCCTGGCAGTTCCGCCGCAGGGCAAGAGTTGGCTAGCGGTCGGAACGCCTGCGTTTCACGCCTTCTTCAGAAATTCGGTACGCAGCACCAATCCCTTGATTTTTTCGACCCGGCACTCGACCTCGTTCGGATCGTCCGTCAGGCGGATGCCCTTGACCAGCGTGCCGCGCTTCAGCGTGGCGGAAGTTCCCTTTACCTTCAGATCCTTGATCAGGATGACATTGTCGCCATCCTTGAGAACAGCGCCGTTCGAATCCTTGACGTCCATGGCCTATCCTATCGCTTCAGGCTGCCGAGAATGCCGCGCACAAGGGCTCGTCCCACCTGGGTCGCAACCGTTCGCGCGACCGACTTCATCGCGGCTTCCATGATGGTTTCCCGCCTGTAGCCGGAGGAGCGCGGCCGGGCCTGTTTGCCGGAGGGCGCTTCGGCCGCGTCGTCGCCGAAGCCGGGCAGGGTCCAGCGGCCGCCGCCGGAACTCTCCTCGGCCGATTTTTCTTCAGCCTGCTGGGCAGCCTCCGCCTGTTGCGCGGCCTTGGCCGCCCGTTTGGCAAGTATCTCATAGGCCGATTCCCGATCGAAATCCTCGTCGTAGAGGCCCCGCACCGGGCTCACATCCATCACCTTCTGCCGTTCCGCCTGCGTGAGAGGGCCGAGGCGCGAGGCCGGCGGGCGAACCAGGGTCCTCTCGACGATCGATGGCGATCCCTTGCCCTCGAGTGTCGAGACCAGAGCCTCGCCGGTGCCGAGATTGGTGATCACGTCGACACAATTGAAGTCGGGGTTGGGGCGGAATGTGTCGGCAGCCGTCTTGACGGCCTTTTGTTCCCGCGGGGAATAGGCGCGCAGCGCGTGCTGGACGCGGTTGCCGAGTTGAGCGAGTACCGTCTCCGGCACGTCGAGCGGGTTCTGTGTGACGAAAAAGACGCCGACGCCCTTCGAGCGGATCAACCGGACGACCTGCTCGACGCGTTCGACGAGAACCTTCGGCGCATCGTTGAAGAGCAGATGCGCTTCGTCGAAGAAGAACACCAGTTTCGGCTTGTCGGGATCGCCGACTTCGGGCAGCTCTTCAAAAAGTTCGGAAAGGAGCCAGAGCAGGAAAGTCGCGTAGAGCCGCGGGTTCATCATCAGCTTGTCGGCGGCAAGCACCGAAATCGCGCCGCGCCCGTCATTGGTGGTCCGCATGATATCGGTGATCTTCAGCGCCGGCTCACCAAAGAAATGCTCCGCCCCCTGCTGTTCAAGGATCAGGAGTTCCCGTTGGATCGAGCCGACGGAAGACTTGGAAATGAATCCGAACTGATTGGAAAGCTGACCCGCATTCTCGCCCATGTAATTGAGCAGGGCCTGCAGATCCTTCAGGTCGAGCAGCGGAAGGCCACCCTCGTCGGCGATCTTGAACGCGATGTTCAGCACGCCTTCCTGTGCGTCCGTCGCATTCATCAGCCGCGACAGAAGGAGTGGGCCCATTTCGGAAATGGTGGTGCGGACCCTGTGACCCTTTTCGCCATAGAGATCCCAGAAAATCACCGGAAACTCCTGGAAGTCGTAAGGCTCGAGGCCGATCAGCTCAGCGCGCTTCAGCAGGAAGTCCTTCGGCTCGCCCATTGCGCCGATACCGGAAAGATCGCCCTTCACGTCCGCGCAGAAGACCGGAACGCCGGCATTCGAGAAACCCTCGGCCAAGATCTGCAGCGTGACGGTCTTGCCAGTCCCCGTGGCGCCGGTGACCAGTCCGTGGCGGTTGCCGAACTTCAGCTCCAGATATTCGCCTTTGTTGATCGAATCGTCCGGCTTGCGGCTGGTTCCGATATAGATCTTGCCTTCCTGCAGCATGGGGGCTTCATCTCCGTCTGTCGATTTTCTCAATGAAAGCGGGTATTTCCCGCATGTCGCAAAGTCAGTCATCGAAACATGGCGCGCATCTGTTATAGGCGGTGCGTATTCCCCCGGCAACATGATTGCGGGCAGGACGAAGGGTCGGATTGCCATCTGGACAGCTCCGTGAAACGATGCCGCAAGTTGGCGGAGCATGGGTATGCGAGGTCCGTCTCGGTGCTCTTGTCATTCCGGCATCGTTCATTTACCTTGACGTTAACGTCAAAATCGATCGAGGAGATTTCTATGAGTGAACTGGTCACGCGCGTGGCGGAAAATGTCGGCATCGAGACCGCGACGGCGGAAAAGGCAGTCGGGATGATCCTCGGCTTCCTGCAGCGTGAGGCCGCCGAAGGTCCCGTCGCGCAGATGATCGAGGCGATCCCCGGTGCGCCCGAGCTGGTCGCCCGGTACAATGGCGAGGGCAGCAATGGCGGCGGTCTCCTTGGCGGCCTGATATCCGCGGTCGGCGGTGGGGGCGTCATGGCACTCGGGCAGCAATTGATGAGCCAGGGGCTTGGCATGGGAGAAATCACGGCGCTCGCCAAAGAGACGATCGCATTTGCCAAGGAGAAGGCGGGCGAGGAGGTCGTCGACGAGGTGGTTGCCTCCGTTCCGGGCCTCAGCCAGTTCGTCTGATTGCTCTGAAGCTTAGGTGGCCGCCCCTTGGGCCCGAGGGGGCGGCCGAAATGCTTTTTTCCTTACTTATCCCATTCGGGAGCAAGGCCCTGCGGATTGACGATCCGCCCATCCGGGCGGGCAAGCTCGCGGATCGCGGCCATTTCCTCCCGCGTCAGCGCGAAGTCGAATATCGCGAAATTTTCCTTGAGCCGCGCCTCCGTCGCCGTCTTCGAAAGCACGATGACGTCCTGCTGTTGCACTAGCCAGCGCAGCGCCACCTGCGCCGCCGTCTTGCCGTGGCGGCCGCCGATCTCCGTGAGGAGCCGGTCGGCAGGCACTTTGCCGTTGGCCATGGCATAATAGGCCGTGAGCGACATTCCGAGCCGCCGCGCCGTCTGGAGGACCTGCGTCTGGTCGAGATAAGGATGATACTCGACCTGGTTCGTGGCGAGCGGGGCATTGCTGAGCTGCGCCGCCTCTTCCATCTGCGTGGTGTTGAAGTTGCTGATGCCGATATGGCGCACCTTACCGGCATCCCGCACCTCGTTCAGGGCGCCGATGCGCTCGGCCATCGGCACGTCGCTGCCCGGCCAGTGTAGAAGCAGCAAATCGACATGGTCGGTCTTCAGCTTTCTCAGGCTCTCATCGACCGAGGCGATGAAGGCGTCGTGACGATAGTTGTCGACCCATACCTTCGTGGTCAGGAAGACGTCCGCCCGCGGGATGCCCGACTTTTGCATGGCATCGCCGACCTCCGCCTCGTTGCCGTAGATCTGGGCGGTGTCGACGTGGCGGAAACCTAGTTTCAGGGCCTGCGGCAGGATTCGAAGCACCTCCGCTCCGGACATACGGAATGTGCCGAAGCCGAGCGCGGGAATATTGGCGCCATTGGAACTGACTGCATGCATTGAGAACTCCTTCGCTGCGAGCGCCCGGCGACGCGACCCCCTATACTTGTCCGCGCAAGGCGCGCCTTCAAGCTTGTTTTGGAAAACGGGACGCGCCAGCCTGACTTGCCCATTGACCCGGATTCGTTGATCTGGAAGTTGAGACGCGGGATGCGGGCGGAAAATCGAACAAATTTCTCCTCATCCCGCCCTAGCGATTTCTTGTCGCGACGATGAAAAGCCGCGGGAAACGCAGGAGCACGCGCCCGTTTTTCATCGCCGGATAGGCCTTCCTGATCTTCTCGGCATAGGCGGCAAGGTAACCGGCCCGCTGCGTGGCGGGCAGCGCGTCGAGATAGGGGCGCAATCCCGTGCCCTTCACCCATTCGACAATGGCGTTCGCATTTGCGAGTTGGTGGTAATACACGGTGTGCCAGACATCGACCCGGGCCTCCTTCGAGGTCAGCCTTTCGACATAGGTCGCAGGCGAGGGCAGGGACTTGCGCCGTGTGGTACGGCCGGCAAACGCCGGGGCGAAGGCGGCCTCTTCCGCCGTTTCCTCCATCAGCAGATGCGTCGGCTCATCGAGATTGTCGGGCATCTGCACCGCGAGCGTTCCGCCGGGCGCAAGCGCAGCCATGAGCCGCTCGAATAGCGTGATGTGCTCCGGCAGCCACTGGAAAACCGCGTTGGCAAAGAAGAGCGCGCTCTCCGCCGGCGGCGTCCAGGCCGCAAGGTCGGCCTCTTCGAAGCGCAGATCCGGCAAACGCGCGCGCGCGGCCGAAAGCATGTCCCCGTCGCTGTCGATGCCGGTAAGCGGGTTGCCTGGAAATCGATCGAGGATCAGCTCGGTCGAGTTGCCCGGGCCACAGCCGAGGTCGAAGGCGGGGCCGGCGGGCAGGTCTGGTACCTGCGCCAGCAGGTCGCGCGCCGGACGCGTCCGCTCGTCCTCGAATTTGGCATATTGCGCTGCCGACCAGGCCATGGGCGTGGCTCCTTCATACGCCGAACTGCAGGCTTTCGAGCGAGGGCAGGATCAACGAGGGACCATGATCCCTGTATTCGTCCGGCATGTCGGCACGGTTGATCCAGACGGTGCGGAAACCGAATTTGGTAGCCCCGGCGATGTCCCATCGGTTCGAGGATTGGAACGAGACCGCTTGCGGGTAGAGCCGATAGCTCGTCGTCACCAGATCGTAGACGGCCGGCGCCGTCTTGAACGCCTTGACGGCATCGACCGAGAAGACGTCGTCGATGATGATGTCGAGTGCGGCGTTCTTGACGGCCGAGGCCAGCATGGCCGGCGAACCGTTGGAAAGAATGGCGATGCGGGCGCCACGTTCCTTCAACCCCCTGAGGACCGCGGGAACTTCCGGATAGCAGTCGAGCGTCCAATAGGCATCGAGCAACGGTTTTTTAAGCTTGGGATCGGCTGAGGGGAAACGCTGAAAAGCGTAGTCGAGCGATTGTTCGGTCAATTCCCAGAAGTCGAGATAGGCGCCCATCAGCGAGCGCACCCAGGAATATTCGAGCTGCTTGGCACGCCAGAGCTCTGAAAAAGCCTGGCCGTCCGGACCGATCGCCTCGGCATGCCTGCGTACGGCCGCATGCACGTCAAAGAGCGTGCCATAGGCGTCAAAGACATAGGCCGCGTAAGACATCGAGTTCTCCCGTCTATCCACCGCCCGGGCGGCATGCTGGAAGATTCCACCATTGCGCGCAGCCGCTGGGCAGGGGCTTGTGGCATTACGTCGGAGACGCTGTGCCTCAGCATTCTTTTGCGCGCATCATGTCAAAACTTTGTGCGCCGCACAATGCCTTCGCCGCCGGTCTTCGTTCAATCTTTCCAAACCTTTGCCGGGAAACGCAGCGCCTGTTTCGCAAGTTTGCCCTTAAGCCCGAGAGCCGCGTCGCAAAGGCCGAGCACATGCCGGTTCGGCTTCGCCTCCGGGCGCAACGCGTGAAGCGTCGCCGCGGCCTCCTCCGGCCCCATGTAGCGCGCCAGAACGCCGAGGGTCAGGGCCGTCGAGCGCCCGATGCCTCTGAGGCAGTGGATCAGCAGGTGCGCCTCTTCGGGCAGGCTGTCGATGAAAGCGAATGTCGCCTCGACCGCCGCCGGACGCGCAGCATCCGGGGCGTCCGGGTCGATGGTGTCGCCGAATCGGAGTTCCAGGTGCCGCTCCGGCGGCAGGTCGATCATCGAAAGCAGACGCGTCGCGGGCGCTCGGATGGAGACGAGATGCGTTGGTGCCCAAAGCGCGCGATTGTGCCGCGCCTCGGTTTGCGAGCTCACGATCAGGCGCACTGGCCAGCCGTTCGGATGCGCCTGATTCGTGTCGAGAACCGGCCGGTAATACGCGTCCCCGATAGCCTGCGCCGCAAGAGCCATGACGTGCCTCCCTGATTCGTCCCGGTCTTCGGCAGGATAGCAGCGCCGGGGAGCAACCGGAATCCGGATCAGAAACGCGTGATGACGCTGATGCCGAGGTCGATTGCCCGGTCCATCGCCGCCAACGCCGGTACGGCCTCGTCGAGCGAAATTTCGCGGCCGATCAGCTGTCTGGGGTTCAGCTTCCCGGAGGTGATCATTGCCAGCATCGCATCGTAGCGCCAGGCCTGCATGCCGTGGCTGCCATAGATCTCGAGTTCATGGCCGATCACCTGCGCCATCGGGATCTGAGGCGTTGCGTGCTCCGCCAGCATCAAGCCGACCTGAACGTGCCGGCCGCGACGGCGCAGATTGCTGATCGAATTGAAGCAGGTGACCGGCGAGCCGAGTGCGTCCAGCGAAACGTGGGCACCCCCTCGGGTGATCTCCCGGACGGCGCTCGCGACGTCCTGCGTTACGCGACCGTCGATGGCGGCGACGGCGCCCAGCTTGCGTGCCAAGTCGAGCTTCTCCGCAGAGATGTCGATGGCGATGGGATTGGCCCCGAGCGCGGCGGCGATCATGATCGCCGAGAGGCCGACGCCGCCGCAGCCGTGCACGGCCACCCACTCGCCACCCTGGACGCGGGCTTGGTCCACCACCGCACGGAACGAGGTGGCGAAGCGGCAGCCGAGGCTCGCCGCCGTTGCGAAATCCATGCTCTCGGGCAGACGGACGAGGTTCTGGTCGGCAAAATCGATCGCCACATATTCGGCGAACGAGCCCCAATGGGTGAATCCCGGCTGAAACTGCGCTTCGCAGACCTGGCTGTTGCCGGAGCGGCATTCGAAGCAGCGGCCGCAGCCGGAAACGAAGGGCACCGTCACCCGATCGCCGATCCTGTAGCGGAGGACCCCGCGACCGGCTGCCGCGATCGTGCCCGCCAGCTCGTGGCCGGGAACATGCGGAAGGCGAATATCCGGGTCGTGTCCCATCCAGCCGTGCCAGTCGCTGCGGCAAAGACCGGTCGCCTCGACCTTGACGACGACGCCGTTCTCGGTCGGCACGGGATCGGGCAGCGTCCGGATCTCAGGCATTCTCTCGAAGGCATCGTAATACATCGCTTTCATCGGCGATCTCTCTCTTTGGGTGTTTTCATTATTCTGGCACGTCGCTCGGGTGGGCTCCAGAATGGACGCCATGACATTTTTTGATGTACCCATTCACCTACATGCTGCTTTTTCCGGGTAGAGCGGAAGTGCGCGAAGAAGAGAAGGAGACGCCGATGGCCGTCGATACATCCCCCCGATCCACCACCTGGACCTATGTCGACGGCGAATGGCTGGCCGGCAATCCGCCGCTGATCGGCCCGACATCCCATGCGATGTGGCTTGGCTCGACGGTGTTCGACGGCGCCCGCTGGTTCGACGGCATCGCGCCGGACCTCGACCTTCATTGCCAGCGCGTCAACCGTTCCGCCGAGGCTCTCGGTCTCAAGCCGACGATGTCGGCCGAGGCGATCGAGACATTGGCCAGGGAAGGTGTGAAGAAGTTCGACGGCAAAACGGCGATCTACGTGAAGCCCATGTATTGGGGCGAACACGGGTCCTGGAGTGTCGTGGCGGTCGACCCCGATTCGACCCGCTTTGCGCTGTGCCTTTTCGAGGCGCCGATGGGCAACGGTCATGCCGGCTCGTCGCTGACGCTATCGCCCTTCCGCCGGCCGACGCTCGAATGCATGCCGACGGACGCCAAGGCCGGCTGCCTCTATCCCAACAACGCCCGCATCCTCAACGAGGCGCGTTCGCGCGGTTTCGACAATGCGCTGGTGCGCGACATGCTCGGCAACATCGCCGAAACCGGCTCCTCGAATATTTTCATGGTGAGGGACCGCGTCGTCTTCACCCCGGCCGCCAACGGGACCTTCCTCGCCGGCATCACCCGCTCGCGCGTCATGGGCCTTCTGCGTGAGGCGGGCTTCGAAGTGATCGAGACCAGCTTGACCATGCCCGATTTCGAGGCGGCCGACGAAATCTTCACCTCGGGCAATTATTCCAAGGTGCTGCCTGTCACCAGTCTCGAGCAGCGCGAATTGCGGGCCGGTCCCGTAACGGCGAAGGCGCGCGACCTTTATATGGAATGGGCGCATGCGACCGGAGGGGAGTGATCTGCTCCGATCCGCCCGCTTCTCCGCCGCCTGAACGCGCAACGGCTCGTCAATCTCCCGTTCTCCGAAGGTCACGGTTCAAGCGGACGGACGACGACATCGGCGGACGAGCGCGTGTTCGGCCCGTGATAGACCGCTTCGACATTGTTGCCGTCCGGGTCGAGGAGAAACGCTGCATAGTAGCCGGGATGGTAGCTTCGCTCTCCGGGCCGCCCATTGTCGGTGCCGCCATTGGCCAGTCCCGCGTCGTAGAACCGCTGCACCGCATCGGGACCGGCCGCCTGGAAGGCGAGGTGGACGCGGGTGCGGTAGTCCTGCGCTGCATCGACGAAGAACTCGTCGAATGCAAAGAATTCGTCGGTCTCGTAGGTGGGCTGGTGGCCCAGCGCGCCGAGTACCGCCCGGTAGAACCGCTTGCTTGCGGTAAGATCCCCGACGCGAAGGTGCACGTGATCGATAAGCCGCCCCTGATGGAATTCCATCGTTTTCTCCTGTGGCCCGGTTGGGCGTCATGCCCTTTGGTAAGGTAAGATAGGACCGCAAGGCCGCGCGTCGAGGCTCTGGCTCGCGATGGCGCAAGTCGCGGCGGCAATGAACGTATTTTGCGTGGGTTAGCGAAATTTTGGCGCAGCATCGGTTGCCTCCCCGCGAGGCGGTGCCTATGTTCCGCTGACAGATTTCCCCGACGAAATCCATGCCAAGAGGAGATGCCACAATGGCTTTCGAATTGCCGAACCTTCCCTATGACTACGATGCGCTTGCGCCCTATATGTCGCGCGAAACGCTCGAATACCATCACGACAAGCACCACCTCGCTTACGTGACGAACGGCAACAAGCTCGCTGAGGAAGCCGGTCTTTCCGATCTTTCGCTGGAAGATATCGTCAAGAAATCCTACGGCACCAATCAGCCGTTGTTCAACAATGCCGGCCAGCACTACAACCACGTCCACTTCTGGAAGTGGATGAAGAAGGGCGGCGGCGGCACCAGCCTCCCCGGCAAGCTCGACGCAGCCATCAAATCGGACCTCGGCGGCTACGATAAGTTCCGCGCCGATTTCATTGCCGCCGGCGCAGGTCAGTTCGGCTCCGGCTGGGCCTGGCTTTCCGTGAAGAACGGCAAGTTGGAAATCTCCAAGACCCCGAACGGCGAAAACCCGCTCGTCCACGGCGCAACCCCGATCCTCGGCGTCGATGTGTGGGAGCATTCCTATTACATCGACTATCGCAACGCGCGCCCGAAATACCTGGAAGCCTTCGTCGACAATCTCATCAACTGGGATTACGTCCTCGAGCTGTACGAAGCGGCTGCAAAGTAAGCTTTTGTGCTTCTTCCTGAAAAATTGCCCGGCGCTTGCGTCGGGCAATTTCGTTGGGTGCCGGCAACCGGGAGCCCTCGCGCTTTGTGAAGGCAGCGAATTGCCCCCCGCTCTAGCGAACGGGAGAAGGTCGCAGCAGCGGAACGAGGGCAGCCTTCGCGACCATCTCGTCACAGTTTCTATCCGTCCGCCCCCTCGAGCGGCCGAACCACGTTTGTCCGCCAACCCGAAATCCACATCTGCCTCAGCCGGTTGCCTTCGCCGCGGAAATAGTCGTCGGCGCGTTCGCAGTGTTCTACGCGGTCGGCGCGGAAGTTGCGGATATCCTGCCGCAATTCGCACCAGGCAACCATCATTGCATGTTCGGAATAGTAGATCAGCGCAAGCGGGAGCACCGTCCGCTCGGTCGCGCGGCCAAGCTCGTCGCGATAGTCCAGCACCAGCTTCTGCTCGTCGCGGATCGCCCGCCGAATTATGGCTAAGTCGACCGCCGGCGGCGGCGAGGCGATCGTGCCCCAGGCGTGTAGCGCCTGCGACTGGAAGACCTTGCGCAGCGGCTCCGGCACGGCGCCGGTGATCTTCTGATTGACCCTTCGTGCCGCTGCCTTCAACTCCTCGTCGCCGGTGCGGGCGAGCAGAGCAAGCGCCAGCACGATCGCCTCCGCCTCCTCGATCGAGAACATCAGCGGCGGCAGGTCGAAACCCGGCCTCAGTATATAGCCGATGCCGCGTTCGCCCTCGATCGGGACGCGCATCGCCTGCAGGGCGGCAATGTCGCGGTAGATCGAACGGGGCGTGACCTCCAGTGCGTCGGAGATTTGCGCGGCCGTCACCGGTTTGCGGGCCAGCCGCAGCATCTGGATGATTTCGAAAAGACGTGACGCTTTGCGCATGGAAGCGGCCCCTGTCTGCTCACTCCTGACACGACCTTGTCAGTTGGAGGGAGATATAGCACGCATCAACGGATTGAAACTAAACGATCCGCCCCTGGGACAATCACGAAAACCGGACGAGCAACTGACATGACCTATGCGGAAAACCTCTGGCTCTTTTTCACCCTTCTCTTCGGCATCATAATCGTTCCCGGTATGGATATGGTTTTTGTCCTCGCGAATGCGATGACCGGTGGGCGAGCTTCCGGGCTGTCGGCAACGGCCGGCATCGTGGCGGGCGGCGTGCTGCACACGCTCTACGCAGTCCTCGGCGTCAGCGTTGTCCTGCATCTGGTGCCTCAGCTCTTCAATCTGCTGCTCGCCGCCGGTACGGCCTATGTCGCCTGGATCGGTGTTTCGCTTCTTCGCAGTTCCATCAGGATCGGCGGCATCGAGGGAGGGGCGCGGCTGTCGCGCTGGGCAAGTTTTCGGCAGGGGGCGCTGACGAGCCTGATGAATCCCAAGGCCTATCTCTTCATGTTTGCCGTCTACCCGCAGTTCCTCAAGCCGCAGTTCGGTCCGGTTTGGTCGCAGGCTGCCGTCATGGCCGCGATGATCGCGCTGACGCAGCTTGCGGTTTATGGCGGGCTTGCACTTGCCGCCGGGCGCGGGCGTGATTTCCTCGTGGGCAGCCCCGGCGCCACGGTCGCCATCGGCCGTGGCGCCGGTCTTCTTCTGATCGTTATTGCCATCTTCACGGCATGGCATGGCTGGAGCGTGGAGGCCTGAGACGTCTTCGATCAAGCAAAAAGATGAGTTCTGTATTCATATATTGAATTTTCGAAGACGTCGCCGCGCGGTCAGGTATTGCGCGGCGAATTGTGCTGAAATGACAAGCACATCAAAAAAAAGTTACTTCCGTCGAAAACCCAAAATGCCATCATGCCGGCGCTTCAACAGTACGCCGCGGAAGCGGGTCAGACCGGAGATCACGATGAAGATACGAGCTCTTATGCTTGCCGCAGCCCTGGCGGGCCTGGGTGTGACCGCCGTGCCGGCGGCCGACGAGCCGCAGGCGGTACGTCAGCAGCTGATGAAGAAAGTCGGGGCAGCCACGGGCGCGCTCAGCGGCATCGCCAAGGGTGAGAAACCCTACGACGCCGAGATCGTCAAAGCGTCGCTGGCGACGATCAGCGAGACGGTGAAGGTCTTCCCGGATCACTTCCCGGCCGGTTCTGAAACGGGAATGGAAACCGAAGCGAGCCCGAAGATCTGGGAGAACATGGAGGACTTCAAGGAGAAGGCCGCCAAGCTCGGAGGCGATGCGGAAAAGATCCTTGCCGAGCTGCCTGCGGATCAGGCCGGTGTCGGTGCCGCGCTCGGCATTCTCGGAAAAGACTGCAGCAGCTGTCACGAGACCTATCGCCTGAAGAAGAATTGACGATCAGGCATTTCTTCGACTCAGGATTTGCAACACGCCGGTTCGCCGGCGCGATCTCTCCGCAAGCAGGTCGAAATGCCCTCCGGTCGTTGTCACCCGCATTCGTGATCTCAAGAGGAGCCCATGGGCGGGCGTGCAAGCTATCTGCTTTTTGGTCTGGCCCTGCTGGTGGCGGCGGGAGTGGGGCTCGCCTGGTTGACCAAACCCGACCGCTGGGACGCGGCCCATTGGGAGGGGCTCGGCGAGCCCGACCTCGCCAATGGTGAACAGGTTTTCTGGGCGGGCGGCTGTGTCAGCTGTCACGCCGCTCCGGGCGCCGAGGGCGACCAGCGGCTCACGCTAGCGGGGGGCCGGACTCTGAAAAGCCCTTTCGGGACGTTCCATCCGCCCAACATTTCGCCCGATGAATCCGCCGGCATCGGCAGCTGGACGCTTGCGGAATTCGGCGACGCCATGACCCGCGGCGTTGGAAAGCAGGGCGAGCATCTCTACCCCTCCTTCCCCTATGGATCCTACAGTCGGATGACCGTAAAGGACGTCAACGACCTTTGGGGCTTCATGCAGACACTGCCGAAGAGCGGCAATGCGACACCTCCGCACGATCTGGCGTTCCCCTACAATGTCCGCCTGGCGCTCGGCGCATGGAAGCTGCTTTATCTTACCGATAAGCCGCATGCCCAGGTCAATACCGCCGACACCAAACTCGCTCGCGGGCAGTACCTCGTGGAGGGCCCTGGCCATTGCGGCGAGTGTCACACGCCGCGCAACGCCTTTGGCGGTTTCGAGGATCGCCGGTGGCTTGCCGGCGCGCCCAATCCCGAAGGCGAGGGCCGCATCCCCGACATCACGCCGGCTTCGAAAAGCATCGGCGGCTGGAGTGCATCCGACATCGCCTCCTATCTCGAGACCGGCTTCACCCCGGATTTCGACACGGTCGGCGGTTCGATGGTCGAGGTCCAGAAGAACATGGCCAAGCTGCCGGCTTCCGACCGCGACGCGATCGCGGCCTACCTCAAGGCGCTGCCGGCGCTGTAGATTGGAACGGCCGCGCCTCCCGTCACCCGAGTTTCTGCAGGTAGCGCATGCCGGTTACCGGGCGCGGCACGAAGCGCTCGGACTCGTAGAAACGGTGCGCCTGGAAGTTTCCCGTGGCGGCACTGACAGAAAGATAGTCGCAGCCTGCCATTTTTGCCTGCTCGCGAGCCTTGGCCACGAGGTGGCGCCCGATACCGGTGCCGCGGTGAACCGGGCGGACGAAGAGGTGGTGCAATTCCATGCCGCGCGCGCCTTCGGTCGCCCGGTATTGCGGGACGAGAATGGCATAGCCGATCAATGCGCCGCCGGCTTCGGCGACCAGCGCCGTGATCCAGGGCGTGCGTGAGAAAAGATCCCGTTCGAGCTGTTCGGGCGTGATCGTTGCGGCATCGCCATGATGGGCGGCAAGCTCTGAGACCATCTCGCGCAGTTCGGCGAGATCACGTGGCTTGGCGCAACGGATTGTCACCATCGGCGCACGCGCCGACGGAACGGGCTGAAGGGAAGGGGTGACGGTCTGCAGCATTCTCGGCTCCTCATGGTCCTCTGCCGCCATCAGGTGCCGTGAAAAACAAAAGCCGCCTGATGGCGGCCTTGTTGAATATGATCAGCAGGCCGCTCCTATCGGAACAGCCAAAAATATACGCAGGCAATGGGCGCGTTCTTGATCATGGGCGTAGATTGTCCAGATCCGGAAATTTGTCAATGGGAATCTGCGTAGCTCTCAATGCTCGTTTTCGCACAGCGAGTGGTCGGCGAGCGCGCGGATCACATAACAGTCTCCGATCGTGTGATCTCCATGGCAGGCGACGATGCGCTCGAGCTCACGTTCCAGCTTTCTGAGCTGGGCGATCTTGTCGCGCACCGAGGCAAGATGCTCGGCCGCGATGCGGTCCGCCTCGCCGCAGGGGCGCTCCGGATGCTCGCTCAAGCTCAGAAGATCGCGGATCGCTTCTATCGAAAGGCCGAGGTCGCGTGCGTGGCGGATGAAGGCGAGCCGTTCGAGCTCGCGCTTCTGATAGCGCCGCTGGTTGCCTTCCGAGCGCTCCGGCGCGGCGAGGAGGCCCATCTGCTCGTAGTAGCGGATGGTCGGGATTTTTACGCCCGTTCGCCGGGAAAGATCGCCGATCGTATACATGCGATGCTCCATTGCACTGACATGCTGAAACCACGCACTTCCGGACGGAAAACCGTCACCTGTCTTATGCTCTAGTCTCTAGAGTTTTATATGGGCAGCACCTGTCGTCGATCAAGCCTTGAAAAAGGGGGCAGCCGGGGTTCGTTCCGTATCGAAGAGCGCATCATCGGGCACAAGCGCGCCGCAATCTTCCTTTAGCGATTCGACAGTCGGCGTCGACGGAATAATATTCCATTTCAATAATTTAGCTATGTCTCGGCGCTTGAGCCGCACAGACGGAGGAAGATATGCCTTTGCACATAAACCGCCGAGAAATGCTGGCCGCGTCGGCCATGCTCTATCCGTCATTCGTCCTGGGAACGCCCGCCCTTGCGTCGGGCGCGGCGGAGGATGACGTGATGGAACGGCTCCGCCGGCTTGAGGAGCGTACCGGCGGACGCCTCGGCGTCGCTGTGCTCGACACCGAAACCAACATCTCGTTCGGACATCGGGAGGCCGAGCGTTTTGCCATGTGTTCGACCTTCAAGGCGCTTGCGGCGGCTTGCGCGCTCGCCCGCGTCGATCGCGGGGAGGAAGAGCTCGACCGGCGGATCACCTTCGGCGAGGAGGTCCTGCTTCCTCATTCGCCGGTAACGGAAAAGCATGTGGGCGGCAACGGCATGACGGTCGCGGAACTCTGTGAGGCGGCGATCACCATCAGCGACAATGCCGCCGGCAACCTGCTGCTGGAAAGCTTCGGGGGCCCCCAGGGCCTGACGTCTTGGCTGCGCTCGATCGGTGATGAGACCACGCGTCTCGATCGAACGGAGCCCGACCTGAACGAAGCCACGAAGGGCGATCCGCGCGACACCACCACACCGGCCGCCATGCTCGACACGCTCGGGAAACTGGTCCTGGGTTCAGTCCTTTCGGAAGAAGGACGCAAGCAGCTCATCGATTGGCTGGTTGCGAACAAGACCGGGGATTCGCGGCTTCGGGCGGGCCTGCCCAAAGACTGGCGGATCGGAGACAAGACGGGGACGAGTATGACCGGTGCCGCTTCGGACATCGCGGCCGCCTGGCCGCGGGGCCGCGGCCCGATCCTGATCTGCGTCTATACCGGCGAAGCCAAGGCACCGCTCGATGATGTGAACCCGGTCTTCGCGGATATAGGCAGAATCGTCGCCGGCATGGCCTGACGGCGACGGGCGCGCTTATGCGGACGCGCCCGTCCGTTCCGGTTTGTGTGTCACGGCAGCGTATAGGCGATGACATAGTCGCCCGGTTTCGTGCCGACCGAACCGTGCCCGCCCGCGACGATCAGCACATATTGCTTGTCGCCGGCCGTATAGCTCATCGGCGTCGACTGACCGCCGGCCGGAAGCCGCGCCTCCCAGAGCTGCTCGCCCGTGGTCAGGTCATAGGCCCGGAAATAGTTGTCGACCGCGGCACCCAGGAAGGCGAGGCCACCCCTGGTGATCATGGGTCCGCCGATACCCGGAACGCCCAGCTTGAAGGGCAGCGGCAGCGGCGTCATGTCGTATACCGTGCCGTTCTTGTGCTTGTAGGCGATCTTGCCGGTTCTAAGGTCGGCGCCCGCGACATAGCCCCATGGCGGGGCCTGGCAGGGAATCCCGAGCGGGCCGAGGAACGGGCCCATATAGACCCCGTAAGGCGCGCCCTCATTGCGGTTGAGACCCTGTTCGCTGCCCTTTTCACCCTCGCCCTTCGGGGGAATCTGATCGCGCGGAACGAGCCGTGAGGTGAAGGCGAGATAGGTCGGCATCCCGAACATGATCTGGCGCTCCGGATCAACGGCGACCGAGCCCCAGTTGAAGGTCCCGAAATTACCGGGGTAGACGATCGTCCCCTCCAGGGACGGCGGTGTGTAGCGTCCCTCGTATTTCAGCGATCTGAACTCGATCCGGCATGCGAGCTGATCGAACATGGTGATCCCCCACATGTCGCGCTCCATAAGCGGCGGCGGCATGAAGGTGAGACCTGACACGGGCTGCATCGGCGCCGCGAAGTCCTCGGGGATCGCGCCGCCCGGAGCCGGAACTTCCTCGATCGGGATGATCGGCTCGCCGTTTCGCCGGTCGAGTACGTAGATGTCGCCCTGCTTGGTAGGCCCGACCAGCGCCGGGACGACGGTCCCGTCCTCTCTCGTAATGTCGAGCAGGACCGGCTGGGCAGGTACGTCCATATCCCAGAGGTCGTGATGCACTGTCTGTCTTACCCAGCGAACCGCGCCCGTATTGATGTCGAGCGCGACGATCGAGGAGGAATATTTCTCCACATGCTCGCTGCGGCCCATGCCGAGCTGGTCGGGCACCTGGTTGCCCATGGGGATGTAGACGAGGCCGAGTCCCTCGTCGTAGCTGAAGACGGACCAGCTGTTCGGCGAATTAGTGGTATAGTGCTGCCCCGGAGGGAGCGGCGTCGTCACGTCCGGATTCCCGCTGTCCCAATTCCAGATGAGCGCGCCGGTGCTGATGTTGAAGGCGCGGATCACGCCGGACTGTTCGGTGGTCGAATAGTTGTCATTGACCGCCCCGCCGATGATGAGCCTGTCGCCGACGGCGACCGGCGGCGACGTCGAATAGTAGTAGCCGGCGGGGTTGTACTTCATACCCTGCTCGAGATGCAGAACCCCGTTGTCGGCGAAGCTGGTGCAGACCTCGCCATTCTCCGCGTCGAGCGCGATCAGGCGAGCGTCCGAAGTCGGCAGATAGACGCGTTCGGCACAGGGACTGCCGGAAACTGCGGCCGGATCGGCCCAGTAGGTGACGCCGCGGCATGTCTGATGCTGGCGGTCGGGGTTCATGCCGGAATTGGAATCGTATTTCCACTTCTCCTGACCGGTGGCGGCGTCGAGCGCGATCGCCCAGTTATGCGGCGTGCAGATATAGAGCGTGTCCTTCACCTTCAGGGGCGTCACCTGGTAGGTGGTCTCGCTGACGTCTTCGGGCAGCTTCACGTCCCCGGTCTGGTATTGCCAGGCCACCTGCAGGTTCGCGACGTTTTCCGGACGGATCTGGTCGAGCGGGGAGTAGCGTTGGCCGAAGGGCGTGCGACCGTATTGGTGCCATTCGCCGGGCGGCACATTGCCGCCGGGGCTCGCGTTAGCCGCGACCTGACTGGGCAGGTCGCCGCGAATGTCGTGGGGGTCCTGGGTCATCGAATACAGGGCGACGCCGACCGAGATCAGGCTGACCAGCGCAAGCGGCCAGGCGCTTGCGCCATATCGCTCGCCGGTGGGGCTGACGAAGCCGAGGGGTCGCCGGATCCATGGGGTGAGCAGCCACAGGCCCAGCAGGATGATGACGCCGCCCCGAGGTCCGAGCTGCCACCAATCGAAGCCCACCTCCCAGATCGCCCAGGCAAGCGACCCGAGAACGACCAGCGCATAAACCCAAAGTGCGGCGGCGCGGCGGCGAATAAGCAGAAACGCGGTGAGCAGAAAGCCAAGGCCTGCGATGAGATAGTACGGGCTGCCGCCGAGCAGCAGGAGCCGCGTGCCGCCCGCACCCAGGGCGAGACCGATCACGGCGAAGACGATGGCGGTCAGGACGATGAGCATCAATTAGAGCTCCCGAGTTGAGAACGTGCCGTCGGCACGACTGATTCCGCGGGCAGGCCCGGCCAGGCCTGGAGAGAAAGCGCATTGACCGACAGGTATGGGAACCCCCCGGCTCTCGGGGCGGGGGTCCGGCCGGCAGCGCTACCACGAAATTAACGCAAAGCGCGTGCCTTTCAATGACCACAATCCGACGGTGGCAAAAATATTGCCGCATTGATGAAGGGCACGGATGCGACGCGTCTCTTCTCCGGTTTGACCCCTACAGCGCCGCGTTAAGCACGGAGAGAGGGAACCGAGACTCCGCGGTAAGTGCCTCCCCTCCCGCGTTTCCGGGGAGGAACTGGCCGGCAGGCCGGATGAGGAACACGTCCGGCGGAGCTGAAATCACGTGCCGCAAAAGGTCTGCAGCACTTCCTCGCCCGGCTCGGGGGGCGCGGCATAGGCTGCGTGGTCCGGCTGGTCCTCGTAAGGTCGGGATGTCACGTCGAGGAGCGCCTCGAAGAGGGAAAAATCCGCATCTTCGGTTGCCGCGTCGATTGCCTGCTCCACCCGGTGGTTGCGCGGAATGAAGGCTGGGTTGACGGCGCGCATCGCGGCAGCCAGCTCGCTCGCCGTCTGCGTTTCCCTGCCGAGCCGTCGGCGCCAATCCTCGAGCCAGGGCGAGATTGTCTCCGGTGTCTCGAAGAGGCTTGCAAGTTCCGTATCGGCCGCTCCGTTTTCCGCGGACGCCGCCAGGCGGCGGAAGGTGAGGGTGAAATCCGCTTTCCCCTTCTGCATCAGCGTGAGCAGCGACTGCACCAGATCGAGATCCTCGTCTTCGTCGGTGAACAGGCCGATCTTGCGCCGCATGCCATTGAGCCACTGCTTCTGGAAGATCGATCCGTATTCCCCAAGTGCGTCGTTGGCGAGGTTCACGGCCGTGTCCGCCACGGGATCGAACAGCGTCACCAGAGTTTCGGCGAGGCGGGCGAGATTCCACTGACCGATTGCCGGCTGGTTCGCATAGGCGTATCGGCCGAACTGATCGATCGAGCTGAACACGGTTTTGGAATCGTAAGCGTCCATGAAGGCGCAGGGGCCGTAATCGATCGTTTCGCCCGAAATCGTCATATTGTCCGTGTTCATGACCCCATGGATGAAGCCGACATGCAGCCAGCGCGCGATCAATGCAGCCTGACGCGCCGCGACCGCCTTGAAGAGCGCAAGATAAGGTTTTTCGTCGCTTTTCAGCTCCGGATAGTGCCGGTCGATCACGTAATCCGCGAGCGTCCTGACCGAGTCCATATCGCCGCGTGCGGCGAAGAACTGGAACGTGCCGACACGAATATGGCTTGCCGCGACGCGGGTGAAGACGGCGCCGGGCAGGATCTGTTCGCGGTAGACGGGCTGTCCCGTTACGGCGGCGGCCAAAGCGCGGGTCGTCGGCACCCCGAGCGCATGCATCGCCTCGCTGACGATATATTCGCGTAAAACAGGCCCGAGCGCCGCCCGACCGTCGCCGCGGCGGGAGTAGGGGGTCTGCCCGGCTCCCTTGAGCTGGATATCGCGTCGCCGGCCGCTTGCGTCTGTTACTTCCCCGAGCAGGATAGCTCGGCCGTCACCGAGTTGGGGCACGAAGGTGCCGAACTGGTGGCCCGCATAGGCCATGGCGAGCGGCTCGGCGCCGGGAGGAACTTTGTTGCCCGAAAAAATGGCCGCGCCATCGCGTTCGAGCGCCTCGATGTCGAGTCCAAGCTCTTCGGCCAGCGGCCGATTGAACTTGATCAGCCAGGGTTCCGCCACCGGGCCCGGCTCCACGCGGGCGTAGAAATTCTGAGGGAGTCGGGCGTAGCTGTTGTCGAAGCGGAACGGCATTGTCTCGGTGGCTGACTGCGGGGGCACGGAATTCATCACTATCCAGCGGCACAGGATAAGCCGCCGCCCTTTCGCACCAAGTCTACACGAGCCCCGGCATTTTCGCGAGGGTCGAGACTTTTCGTTGGCCTTCTCTTGAAATGAAACGATCCAACGCCCCCCGCGCCTGATCAGCGCGGGGGGGGGGGCCAGGCTTCAGGCGCTGAGTGCCGGCGGCGGCAGGCAGGCCTCGCATATCGCGGCGATGTGGCGATGGTCGGTGCCGCAGCAGCCTCCGAGAACGCGAAGTTGCGGCAAGCGGCCCCTCAAAGAACAATAATGTCCGGCGAGATCGTGCATGTCGCCCACATCCAATGTCTCGCTCTCGTCGAGTTCGGCGTGGCTCTTGGCCGAGGCGTTAGCGCGAATGCCGCCGATCCGTCGGACCCAGCCGCTCTGCTGTTCGAGCACATTGTCGAAATGGCTCGGATGGGCACAATTGATCATGTAGTAGAGCGGATAGCCGCCGGTTTCGGCGTCCACCGCCTCGATCGCGTGCTGCAGCGAACGACCGGTAACCAGGCGGCCGTCCGTCTCGACCGTGAAGGATACGGCGCAGGGCATATCACGGCCCCTCGCAGCTTGGGCGATTCCGACGGCCTCCTCGATGTTCGTCATCGTGACTGCCGTGATCATGTCGGCTTCGCTGGCGGCAAAGGTCGCGACCTGAGCGGAGTGGTAGTCCTCCGCCTCGCGGGCCGTCATCCGGCCTGCCTGATAGCCGTCGCCGCGCGGACCGATCACGCCGTTGAGGACGACAGGCGCCTGCGGCCGTTCGTACTCGGCGCGCAATCCGGTGAGCAGGTAAACCGCATCCTGATTGACCTTTCTCAACGCCTGCGCATCGTAGCCGAGCTTTTCGCCCCAATCGGCACTGGCGCGCCACGTTGCGGTGTCGAGCACGAATCCGGTGCCGTGGCGCTTGGCGATTTCGAGATAGCGCGTGTAGTAACGCAAAAGCCGGCGTCGGCCCTCCGCCGATGAGAGCAGGACGAAGGACGCGAAGTGCGGAAGTTCGATTCCCTCCTGAAACGTCAGCACGGTCTCCATGCCGCCGTCGCTCAAGAACATGCCGCCCCATACAAGCGGCAGATGACGTCTGGACCTGGGCAAGTTCTCCTCCACTTCGATCTCTCCTGTTTTTCAAGTCCTGCTAATACAGCGGGACGGCGGAGAATATGCCCGGCCATCAGCGTCGCGCTGTAACGTCAGGAACTTCCCGGAGTGGTGAAGGGTGTGCGGACGGTGCGCAAATGCACTCGTCCTCTGCCCGGCTGCCGCGCCGGCGGCCGATCAGTCCAGACCGGCTTCCATAGCGGCCGCCATTTCCGCAAGCTTGCGCACGGTATTGAGGTTACGCGCGGTGCCGGGTTTGAGCGCGGGAAGCTTCAGCCTCGATCGTCCGGACCCATTCACATAATGGATATAGATTTCGCGCCCGTCGATCCGCACTTCTTCCTCATCGGGCGCGACGAGCCTGTCGAGCGCGTCGGCTGGGGGCGGCTCCGGCAGAAAGGTGATCAGCAGGAAGTTCGGCTTGGCATCGGGAAACCGCTCCGCTTTGGCCGCGACGTCCTCCAGTTGCCGGCGGCTGCGGAGCAGCACCTCCGGAGCCCTTCCCAATTTCGCCGCAAGCGCCTGTTCAAGCTTCGCCTGCACCGTCGCTTCGGACAGCTCCGAACGGAAGACCACATTGCCGCTCTGGATATAGGTCTTGGCACCGGTGAAGCCGAGCCCGTCACAGACCGCCTTGAGATCCGCCATCGCCAGTTTGCCGGTGCCGCCCACATTGACGGCCCTGAGCAGTGCTGCATAAACCGGCATCGGCTCCGCCCCTTACATTCTGCCTGCGACCTTGATGGCGAAGGCATATTCGAAAGCGATCTCCTCCAGCCGCTGGAATCGGCCGGAAGCGCCGCCATGGCCGGCGTCCATGTTGGTCTTGAGCAGGATCGGCTCGCTGCCGGTCGTCTCCTCGCGCAGCTTCGCTACCCATTTCGCCGGCTCCCAATAGGTGACGCGCGGATCGGTGAGCCCCCCGAGCGCCAGAATGGCGGGATAGGGCCTGGCATCGACGTTGTCGTAGGGCGAGTAGCTTGCGATGATTTTGTAGAACTCGGGGCTGTCGATCGGGTTACCCCATTCGGGCCATTCGGGCGGCGTCAGCGGCAGCGTGTCGTCGAGCATCGTGTTGAGCACGTCGACGAAGGGCACCGCGGCGATGATGCCGCGGAACTTCTCCGAAGCCATATTGGCGATGGCCCCCATCAGCATGCCGCCAGCCGAGCCGCCTTCGGCGACGATGTTCGCGTAGGAGGTGAACCTTTCCTGATTCAAATAGTCGGCCGCCGCGATGAAGTCTTTGAAGGTATTGGTCTTCTTCGCCATCTTGCCGTCTTCGTACCAGTGGAAACCCTTGTCCTTGCCACCGCGGATATGGGCGATTGCGTAGACGAAGCCGCGGTCGACGAGCGAAAGGCAATTGGTGTTGAAGCCAGCCGGAATGGTGATGCCATAGGCCCCGTAGCCGTAGAGCAGGCAAGGGGCGGATCCGTCGAGCGGCGTATCCTTGCGGTAGAGAAGAGTGACCGGCACCTGCTCGCCATCCGGAGCCGGAGCGAAAACGCGGCGGGTCACATAATTGTCCGGGTTATGGCCGGAGGGTACTTCCTGCGTCTTGAGCAGCGTGCGCTCGCGCGTCTGCATGTCGTAGTCGAAAAGCTGCGACGGCGTCGTCATCGACGAATAGGAGAATCGGATGATGTCGGTGTCGTATTCGGCCGCACCGGAAAGTCCCAGGGAATAGGCCTCCTCGTCGAAGGCAATGGCGTGTTCCTCGCCGGTCCGGCGGTTGCGGACGACGATTTCCGGCAGGCCGTTGCGGCGCTGCAGCCAGACCAGGTGACGGGCATAGGCCATGTGGCTGAGGATCAGCGTTCCCGGCTTGTGAGGCACGACCTCGCGCCAGTTTTCCTTCTGCGGCGCTTCCACCGGCGCTTCCATGATCTTGAAATCCTTGGCGCCGTCCGCATTGGTAAGAATGTAGAAGACCTTGCCGCCCTCGGTCATCGAATATTCAAGGCCGGTTACGCGCTCTGCCACGACCTTCGGTTCGGCCGTCAGGTCGCTGGTCGGGAGGAGCCGGTACTCGCTCGTCTCATGGTCATGAATGTCGATATAGATGAAATCGTCGAGAAGCGAGCCGCCGACCGACATGAAGAAACCGGCATCGGGCTCTTCATAGACCAGCCGGTCTTGCGACTGGGGCGTGCCGATGATGTGGTGGAAGATCTTCGATGGCCGGTGGTTCTCGTCGAGCACGGTATAGAAGAAGCTCTTGCCGTCGGGCGCCCAGGCACCGCCGCCCCCCGTGTTTTCGATCAGATCCTCGAGGTCCTCGCCGGTCGAAAGATCGCGCACCTTGAGCGTGAAATATTCCGAGCCCTTGTCGTCGTAACCCCAGATTCCGCGGGAGTGATCGCTCGAGTGGTCCAGCCCGGCGATGCGGAAATAGGCCTTCCCTTCAGCCTCCCTGTCGCCGTCGAGCAGCACCTGGCGGATCGTCTCGTCTCCCGCTGCGCCCTCTCGCGCGATCCGGAAATAGCGCGGATGCTCGCCGCCGGTGACGTAGAACGTGCCATAGGCGAAGGGCCCATCCTTCATCGGAACGGATGAATCGTCTTCCTTGATCCGGCCCCGCATCTCGGCAAACAGGGTCTTCTGCAAATCCTTCGTGTCCGCCATCGCAGCGTTCATATAGGCGTTCTCCGCCTCCAGATGGCGGCGGATCTCAGGATCCAGGATCGACGGATCCTTGAACATTGCCTGCCAGTTGTCGGCCCTGAGCCAGGCGTAGTCGTCGGTGCGGGTCACGCCGTGGCGGGTATCCGCAACCGGCTTCTTCGGGGCGACGGGCGCGGCGGGCAGGTTTTTGAATACGGACAAGGCATGTCTCCGGGATCGGTCCTGCTGCATGTTTCCCTGGCGGGGACACGATTTGGGAGCCATACAGCAATTCAAGTTCTGCAGCGGTCATGCGCATCCGGCGAGACGCGGCAACGCCGCAAGGGGAGACACTGAGATAGAGGGCGCGTTGCCGGCGATCAAGCGCAAAGACCGATCACCACCGGCCCTTCAGCGATTGTACCGCGTGGTCGATGAAGGCACGTACCTTCGGCGTCTCTGCCTGGCGGTCGAGAAAGCAGGCATAGAACTCCAGCGGCTCGTGATCGACGCTGGCGATTCCCTTCGCCGGATCGCCGCTGAAGAGCGGCACGAGCAGACCCTGTTCGAGGATCGGGTTGGCGATGAATGTGCCGAGCCGGGTAATGCCGGCGCCGGCGATCGCCATCTGGGCCAGAGTGTCGATGTCATTGCTGACGATGGTGGGGCGCAGTTCGGGTTCGAAGCGCAGGCCGTCGCGTACGAATGCCCAGCGGAACAGCCGGCCGTTGACGGCGAAGCGGTAGACGAGGCAATCGTGGTGCCGCAGATCTTCCGGCGTTTCCGGCCGGCCACGCCGCGCAATGTAGGAGGGCGCGGCACAGATGATCAGGGGCACCGAGCCGATCTTGCGGGCGATAAGCCCGGGTTCGAGCTGCTGGGCGAAGCGGACGCTGATGTCTATGCCTTCGCCGATGTGATCGATGCTGCGGTCCGTGATCACCAGTTCGATCGAGACGTCCGGGTACCGCGCCGCGAATGATGGCACCAAGGGCGCGATGACGTGACGGCCGAAGGCGACTGAGGAGGCAATCTTCAGTTGCCCCCGCGGCTCCTCGTTGAGCGCCGAAACTGCGGCCGCCGCCTGTTCGAGATCGTGGACCACGCCGTGCACGCGGTCGTAATAAAGCTTCCCGGCCTCGGTCAATCCCAGTTGACGCGTGGTGCGGCTGAGAAGCCGGACGCCGAGCACGCGTTCCAGTCGCGCGATGTTCTGGCTGGCGGCGGCCGGCGTGATTGCGAGCCTGCGGGCCGCCGCGGCGATACTGCCTTCTTCGACGCTTCGAACGAAGCTCTCGACGCCACGCAACGTGTCCATAACGTATTCCATCGAATGTTGACCGACATTCGATAGTTTTACCTAAAACTGAATCAGGCGGCAACGCGCTACCGCAGCCCGCCGCCGTCGGTATAGTGGCGGCAATTCCCGAACCCACGAGGAGAATGACATGTCTGAAGACACGATGGTCCGGCCCTATGCGGCGCGACGCCGAAAGCTCTCGCCGCGAGCGGTCCCGATCGTGTTCGCCTTTTTTATGTCTGCGATCATGGCTCTGCTGATGTCGGGCGTGATCGTCGCCGCTAATAGCGGCTTCGATCAGGGCTATCCGGCACGTGTGTTCGGCGCTTACGCCTTTGCCATGCCGGTTGCCTTCGTCTGCGTCCTGATCGTTCGCCCGCTCGTCATGCGGCTCGTGTCCATGGTCTGCGATCTCCCGCGCTGAGGGTCGATCGGATGCGCGGTGCATCGCCGGCACAGCTCGTCGGTCAGGCTGAAAGCTTCAGGCCGATGCCCCAGGGGTCGGTGAGGCTATGAACGCCGCTCCGCCTGTCCACCGCTATTTCGAGGGCATCGAGCTTCCGGACCGCGGCGTCGAGCGCCGCCGGATCCCGGAAGCGGATCGTATAGTCGGCAAGACCGGTCATGTTGCCCTGGCGCTTCGGCGCCCCGCGCGAATTCCAGATATTGGCCGCCACGTGGTGATGATACTTGCCCGTCGCGAAGAAGCTCGCTCCCGGATAACGGGCCATGAGGTCAAGGCCCAGCGTATCGCGGAAAAAGGCGTCCGCTTGCGGGATGCCGGAGACCTGGAGGTGGATGTGCCCGATCGTGGTCCCCGCTGACAGGCCGTCCCACCCGTTCTTGGGCGCCTCGTCGTAGAGCGCCTGCAAATCGAGCGGCAGCGTATTCATTGCAACCATGCCGTCCGCTCCGTAGTTCCATTCCTCGCGCGGGCGGTCGCGGTAGATCTCGATGCCATTGCCCTCCGGGTCGGCGAGATAGATTGCCTCGCTGACGAGGTGATCGGACGCGCCCTCCAGTCGAACTCCGTTCTCGGCTGCGTGCACCAGCCAGCGCCCGAGCCCGGTGCGGTCCGGAACCAGGAAGGCGTGATGGAAGAGGCCGGGTGCGTTTCGCGGTGCCTTTGCGGCACTGCCGTCGCTCGTCAGCGTCAGGAGCGGCCTTCCTGCGACGCCGAGCGTCACGCCGCTCGCGCTCGTCTCGACCGGCGAGAGACCGAGTATGCGCCGATACCAGGACGAGACCGTCTCCAGGTCGCTGACGACAAGATGCGAGCGGTCTACATAAGCAGGCATCGCGGTCGCGTGATCGACGGGGAGGCTGGCCTGCGGCTTCGTTTGTGACGTGTCCTTCATCATGCTCGCCTTTTCGGACAGCGGGTGGGCGACGCCCGAGAGTGTGATCTGCTGCGCCTAATCCAATATGAGCACGTGAACAGATACACGAAAACTCTTATATTACTTGATGTTGTGTTCGATGAACGTTGACAGTCGTGGCACCCGCGCTACCTTTAACGATGGGAGCACGAGAGGGGCGGTCACGTTGATCCAAGTCAAGGCCCGAACTGCCGTGACCGTTCAATTTCGGTCCGGCAAAAGACGTGGTGCGCTACCTGGTTTTTCCGTCGGTACCGGGCCGGGGTCGGAGATGACCGGCCGCAAGCTGAGGGATCGGCGTCGCATTCGGCGTACGACGTGGTAACATAGGAAAAGGACGCAGCAGCATGTACAGGAAGATCATCGTCCCGATCGCCATGGATCAGTTGGAGCACGGCGAGTCCGTCCTTGGCATCGCCGAAAAACTGATCGATGACGGGGGCGAGATTATTCTCCTCAACGTCGTCGAGGATCTCAATGCCTATGCACAAGGCTACATGATCGTCGATTTTCCGTTGGAGATGATTGAGGAATCGCGCAAGCACGCGGTCAAGACCCTGGAAGCGTTGAAGACAAAGCACGGCATCAAGGGACGCGTGGAAATCCGCACAGGCGGAGCCGCCGGCAGCATCAATGCTCTCGCCGAGGAAGAGAATGCCGACCTGGTAATCATCGCGTCCCACCGACCGGGACTGATCGATTACTTCATCGGGTCGACAGCCAGCCGCGTCGTCAGCCATTGCCCCTGCGCGGTTCTCGTCGATCGGTAAACACAAGAACAAAAGGGAGCGGTGCAGGCCACCTGTGCCGCGACTCGAAGGAGTCACGCAATGGACAAGTACGCGCTTGACGACTTTCGCGAGCAACTTTTGCGCCGCAAACGCGAACTTTATGGCCGGCTGGTGAAGATAGAGGAGGACCTCGAGCAGCCGATGAACGCCGATGTGCCGGATCGCGTAACCGAACGGGAGAGCGACGAGGTCCTGGAGGGCCTCGGCCTGGCGGGCCAGGGCGAGATACGCGCGATCGACGCCGCGCTCAACCGCATCGAAGCGGGAACCTTCGGCGTTTGCGTGCGTTGCGGCGACGCCATTTCCCCGGAACGGTTGCGTGCCGTGCCGCATGCGCCGCTCTGTCAGACCTGCGCCGCCGAAATCGCGGCCGGGGGTCGATGAGACGGAAATCGATGACATCTGCTCCTCCGTCGCTTCAGAACCGCATGCTCCCACGGAGGATACGATCCTTGTTGTAATGCGTTGCAAAAGTTGATCCTTTCGCCCGATCCTGGTGCTTTGCCGTGTCGATGCTCTGTGGCACGATGACACAAAGGGAGCTCATGGGGCGGTGAGGTTCACCCTCTCCGAAACGCCATCATCGAGCTTGAGCGGAGCGGGAGGGGCCGCGTGAAAGTTGCCGGCGTCAAATGGGACTACGACCGATCGGAGTTGATCGCCGATGCGATCGTCCATGGGATCGGCCTTTCGGCGGCACTTGTCGGTGTTACCGCGCTGATTTTTTACGCCACCGTCTGGAGCACCTCCGGGCAATTGGCAGCAGCTTCAATCTATGGCGGCGGGCTCATCGCAACCCTGTCGGTTTCCTTTCTCTATAATCTCTTTCCGGTATCCCGGACCAAGTGGTTTCTGCGCCGTCTGGACCACTCCGGCATATTCGTCCTGATCGCGGCAACCTACACGCCGTTCCTGCAGCGCGGCTGGGATAACCCGTTCCTCTTCTCGATGCTGATCGGCATCTGGCTTATCGCGGTCGCCGGCATCGCCCTGAAATGCCTCCTGCCCGGGCGTTTCGATCGGTTGGCGATCCTGCTCTACCTGGCGATGGGCTGGAGCGGTCTGCTCGCCGCAAAGTCCCTGTTTACGGCCCTGAGCCCGACGACGCTCACGCTGATCGTCATCGGTGGAATCATCTATTCGATCGGGGTCATCTTCCACGTCTGGGAGCGTCTGCGCTTCCAGAACGCCATCTGGCACGGCTTCGTCGTCGCCGGGTCGGCTGTGCATTATTCCGCGGTGCTGACCTGCATCAGCAGTTCCACCGCAACGTAGAGCGCTTTCGGGAAAGCGTGGGCCGGATTTTCGGCGGGAAGTCCGTGGTTTAAAGAGCTGGAGAGTTTCAATTCGCTCGGCATCCATCCGACGGCCGGAGGGCTGAGGCCATGCGCGAGATGACCCCGTCGAAGCTGGTCAGCTTGCTCTTGCGGTACTGGAGCCTGAAATAGGCGGCACTGCCGTCGCACAGGGCAATTGCCCGCGTATAGAAAACGTCACTCTCGCGCGCGCCGGAAAAGCTCGCCCAGGCGGGCGTCACGCGCGAGAAAATGATTCGCCAGTCGTCCTGTTTTTCGTAGCCGATCCTTTCGGCGACGTCGGTTTCGAAGTCGCCGTCCAGGGGATGGGTGCCGAACACCATGAGCGTCGCGCCGTTGTCCTCGGCGTGAAATCTGGCGCCGTCGCCGTTGTCTGCCTCCGGGCCCATGGCGAAACCTGGCGGGATGTCGACCGTGTAACCGAAGCGGGGATTGGCATAGGGATGCCAGTCGTCGTCCGTTGCAGCGGGCGAGGCCGACACCGCGAGGAGCAGAAATGCGATAAAGGCACGGCGCATGCGGGGCGTCCTCTCGGCTTGTTCGACCTGCCGCTTCCGCTCAAAGCGCCGCGCGTTTACGCGGACGCGCTACGGCGGCCGCAGCGGCTTTGAACTTTTCTGTCATCGTATCTTCGAATCGATCCAGGTTTAAGGGCATGCGACAGGCCGCTCGCGAGCCGGGGAGCGGCGCGGGAACAGACCGTGCCATCAATCCTCCTCGAATGTCATTGCCGTACCGTTGAGGCAGTAACGCAGACCCGTCGGCGGAGGGCCGTCAGGGAAGACGTGGCCGAGATGTGCGTCGCAGGCGGCGCAGCGGATCTCCGTCCTGACCATGAAGTGCGATCGGTCGACATATTCGGCGATCGCGTCCGGATCGACCGGGGCGAAATAGCTGGGCCAGCCGCAGCCCGAATCGAATTTCGTGTCCGAGCGGAAGAGCGGACGGCCGCAACAGACGCATTTGTACGTGCCGTGCCGCTTGTTGTCGAGGAAGGGACCGGTGAAGGCGCGTTCCGTGCCATGCTCGCGCGTGATGCGGTATTGCTCGGGCGTCAGACATGCCCGCCACTCCTCGTCCGTCTTCGTGATCTTCGGCATCCGGCTTTCCGGCATCGTAACGCTCCTTTTGATTGCAGCAAAATATATAGGACGGCGCCCGCTTGAGGACAAAGGGGGCAACGCCGGCAGCGCCATGTTTTGACAGGGGCCTGATGACGGTTCGAGACGGAGCCGCAGCGCTCTACATAGTATAAACGCGGCATAACCTCTCACTGCGGCCGATTTCCCTTGAGGCGGGCCCGCCCTTCTTCTATGTCCGGTTACAGCTTGACTGAACGATCGGCGAGAAGGAGTGTGTCGATACGATGGATGCCGCGGCCCTGACATTTCTGGCCCTCGGTCTACCCTTTGCCGCGGCGGCAGTCGCACCGGCTTTGACCCGGCTCCTCGGCGGGGATGCCGCCTGGCTGTTGGCGCTTGCGCCACTCGCGATCTTCGCGCATTTCGCGGGCTTCATTCCGGAAGTTGCCGCTGGTGAGTTCGTTACCGGCGGCTATGTCTGGATACCGTCCTTCAATGTCAGCTTCTCCTGGCTGGTCGATGGCTTGTCGCTCACCTTCGCGCTTCTGATTTCGGGTATCGGGGCGCTGATCGTTCTCTATTCCGGCGGTTATCTGAAGGGGCATCCCGACCAGGGCCGCTTCTTTTCGTTCATCCTCATGTTCATGGGATCGATGCAGGGTCTCGTCCTCTCGGACAGTTTCCTGATGCTCTTCGTCTTCTGGGAACTGACGTCGATCACCTCGTTCCTGCTGATCGGTTTCGATCACAGCCGCGAGGCGGCGCGCCGCGCTGCTTTGCAGGCCCTGGTCGTGACCGGGGGAGGCGGGCTCGCGCTGCTCGCCGGGCTCCTCATCCTGTGGAACGTCAGCGGCATTACCCAGTTTTCGCTGCTCCTGTCGTTCGGCGACGAACTGAAGCAAAGCCCGTTCTACCTCGCAGTGCTGCTCCTCGTACTCGGCGGAGCATTCACCAAGTCGGCCCAGTTTCCGTTTCACTTCTGGTTGCCGAATGCCATGGAAGCGCCGACGCCGGTTTCGGCCTATCTGCACTCGGCGACGATGGTGAAGGCGGGTGTCTATCTTCTGATGCGGCTTAACCCGGTGCTCGGCGGCACGACGGAGTGGCAGATTCTGCTGCCGCTATTCGGCGTGACGACGCTCGTCGCCGGAGCCGCCCTGGCAGTGCGCCAGACGGACCTGAAGATGATGCTGGCCTATACGACGATGTCGTCGCTCGGCCTTCTGGTCATGCTGACCGGCCTCGGCCTGCCGCACGCTGTCGAAGCCGCCGTGCTGTATCTGGTAGCGCACGCCCTGTTCAAGGGGGCGCTGTTCATGGTGGCCGGCATCATCGATCATGAAACCGGCACGCGCGATCTGACGAAGCTCGGCGGGCTGCGCAGGGCCATGCCTCTGACCTTTGGCATAGCCCTTGCGGCGGCCCTGTCGATGGGTGGCCTGCCGCCCTTCTTCGGGTTTCTCGCGAAAGAGGAAATCTATGGCGCTCTCTCCGGTTTCGACCGCCGTTCCATGGTCTTCGCGGCATTGACCATCCTCGGCAACGGCCTGATGTTTGCCGTCGGTTTCGCAATTGCTCTAAAGCCGTTTCTCGGCCCGAAGGTGGAGACGCCGAGACATGCCCACGAAGCACCGGTGCTCCTCTGGCTCGGACCGGCTATCCTGGCCGCGACGGGCCTTTCCATCGCGCTGTTGTCGGGCCTCGCTCATCGATTCGTTACCTCGCCCATGGCCTCGGCCGTTGCGGGCGAGCCGAGGACCGTGACGATTTCGCTGGTGCCTCATCTCAGCGTCGCGCTGTTGCTCTCCGTCGTGACGCTGGCGGTCGGCGTCGCTCTATTCCTCAATCTGGCGCGGCTGCGGGCAGCCATGGCGGCGGTGCTTGCCGACATCGGCTGGGGACCGGATCGAGGCTTCGACCAGTTCATGCGTGGCCTCGTGCGGTTTGCGGTTGCTACGACCCGCCGATTGCAAAGCGGCCGGCTGGACAGCTATATGACCCTGACCTTCGTGCTGGTCGCCGCCGTGATGCTGGCGTTGCCGCTGCGCTATGGCGAATTCCCACGCGCGCCGTTCTTTTCGGGCGATGTTCCGCTGCACGAATTCGCGATAATGGCGATCGCCGTCCTCGGCCTCCTCGCCGTGCTGCTGGCCGCAGACCGGCTGACGGCGATCGTATCGCTCGGAATCCAGGGCTTCGCCGTTGCGGTGCTTTTTCTGCTTTATGGCGCTCCGGACCTTGCCTTCACTCAATTCATGATAGAGACGCTGTCCGTCGTCGTGCTGGCACTGGTGATGACCCGGCTGCGGCTGTCTCCTTCGGACCATCGGCCGTTCAGACAGAAGCTCCCCGACTTCACGATAGCGCTCGTTTGCGGGATCGGGTTCGGTCTTTTCCTCCTCCGGGTCACAGGCGTGCCGTTCGATTCGACGCTGACGGATTTCTTCAATCTCTATTCGAAATCGATTGCGCACGGCGCGAACGTTGTCAACGTCATCATCGTCGACTTCCGCGGCACGGATACGCTCGGCGAAATTGCCGTCGTGCTGGTTGCGGGCCTGTCCATCCTTTCGCTCGTGCGCCTGCGGGCGGGGTCGTTGAGACGGGGCGAACAGAGCGAGATCGCTGCCGCTGTTGCGAATACGAAGGAGCCGGTATGAAGTCGATTATCTTTCGGACGGTCGCACCCTTCCTCGCCGGATTGATGATGCTCTTTTCGATCTTCGTGCTGTTGCGCGGACACAACGAGCCCGGAGGCGGCTTCATCGGCGGATTGATCGCCGTCTCGGCACTGGCGATCTACGGTATCGCCCATGGCGTCGAGACGGTACGGCGAGCGATTTATTTCCATCCGATGGCTATCGCCGGCGCCGGCCTCTTCGCCGCTACTGTGGCCGGGCTGGTGTCTCTTGCCGCGCGTGTGCCCTTCATGACGGGGCTGTGGATCTATCCCTCCATCCTCGGCGTCGAAGTTCCGCTCTCCACCGTGACGCTGTTCGACACGGGGGTCTACCTGGTCGTCGTCGGTTCCATCAGCTCTATCGCACTCTCGCTCGAAGAAAGAGGAGGCGCCTGATGGAAGCTTGGTTTTCGCTGCTGGTCACGGTTTTCTTCACCGTCGCCATTTACCTGCTTCTGTCGAAGTCCATCATCCGCATCCTGTTGGGCGTGGCGATTTTGGGCAACGCGGTGAATCTGTTGATTTTCACCGGCGGCCGCCTGACTCGCGACGTCCCGCCGGTCATCGCGCAAGGCGCCGATGTGCTTGCCGGTCCGGCGGCCAATGCCTTGCCGCAGGCGCTGATCCTCACCGCAATCGTCATCTCCTTCTCTTTCTTCGCCTTTCTCCTCGTTCTTGCCTGGCGCGCCTATGAAGACCTCGCGACGGACAACACGGACGAAATGCGTGTTGCGGAACCGGTGAACGAGCCGGCACCGCCGCTGGGATACTGACGCCATGGCTACCTCCGCTCCCGCCGACCTTTCGGTAGCACTGGTGCTCGCCCCGACGTCGGCTGCCGAATGGCTCGTCGTCCTGCCGGTCGCCTGGTGCCTCTCCGTCGGCGCATTTCTCGTGATGCTTCGTCGGTGGGCCGGCCTCCAGGCGGCAATTGCGCTCGCGAGCCTCGCCGTGCTGGTGCTGATCGATGTGGCCCTGCTCGATCATGTCGCAAGAAACGGGCCGGCGACCATGGTGATGGGCCGATGGCTGCCGCCGTTCGGTATCGCCTTCACGGTCGATTTGACCGGCGCGCTCTTCGCCCTGGTGGCAGCCGTGGCTGCTCTTGCTGCCGGCGTCTTTTCACTCGCCGATATCAACGACAGCGGCCGGCGCTATGGTTTCTATCCACTGCTGATGCTGCTGGTGGCCGGCGTTTCGGGAGCCTTCCTCACGGGCGATGTCTTCAACCTCTACGTCTGGTTCGAGGTCCTGCTGATTTCGTCCTTCGGTCTTCTGGTGCTCGGCTCCGAGCGCGAGCAGATCGATGGAACGGTGAAGTACGGCTTTTTGAATCTGGTCGCAACGACGCTGTTCCTTGTGGCTACGGGATTCCTCTACGCCGTATTCGGCACGCTCAACATGGCCGATATAGCACGCAAGGCCGACGAACTGCGCGTCAGTGCGCCGCTGATGACGCTGGTCGGACTCTATGTTCTTGCATTCGGCATGAAAGCGGCCGCTTTTCCTTTGAACTTCTGGCTGCCGGCTTCCTACCATACGCCTCGCGTCGTCGTGTCGGCGCTTTTTGCCGGCCTGCTCACCAAGGTCGGTATCTATGCGTTGATCCGGGTGACCGTCATGCTCTTCCCGGTCGAAAGGGAGGAATTGAGCTTTGTCCTGGCAGTCGTCGGTGCGCTGACGATGATGGTCGGCGTTCTCGGTGCGCTCGCGCAGACGGATTTTCGTCGCATTCTCGGTTATCTCGTCGTTTCGGGTATCGGCTCGATGCTCGCAGGCATCGCCATCGGCGGACCGGGCGGCATTGGCGGCGCCATTTTCTACGCGCTCCACTCGATGCTGGTGATGACGGGCCTTTATTTTGCCTCGGGGATCGCCATGCGCCTTGGGGCGGACGTGTCGATCGCAACCCTTTCGGGCCTTTACCGCAAGCACGCCGGATTTGCGGCGCTCACCCTGATGCTGTGCTTTGCCGTTTCGGGCCTGCCGCCCTTTTCGGGTTTCTGGCCGAAGGTCATGCTGGTGAAGGCGGCCCTCGATATCGGCGCCTGGTGGCTTGCCGCCGCACTGCTTCTCGTGGGTTTCTTCACCATGATTGCCACGGGCCGCCTGTTCCTCCTGGCCTATTGGCGCGAGAGCGCAAGCCCTGACGCGGCCGGCAGCGCACCCCGCTTGCCCACGACGGCCTTGGGTCCGCTTGCCGCGCTTACGCTTCTGGCGCTTGCGCTCGGTCTGTACCCCGAGCCGCTCCTTGCGACGATCCAGAGTGCGGCCGCTGGACTCGCGGAGCCCTCCGCCTATCTGAATTCGGTCTTTCCCGCAGGGGGCCCGCAATGAAATTCCTGCTGACCAACCTGGTCTTCACGCTTATCTGGGGAGCAATCAGTGCCAGCTTCACGCCGGCGAACCTTCTGCTGGGCTTCGCAGTGGGCACCTTGTCGCTCTGGCTCATCCGGCGTGAGTTGCGACCGGTCACATACCCGCTGCGGCCGTTGCGTCTCCTGCTGCTCGCATTGTTGTTTTTCAGGGAGCTCGCGATTTCCGCGACGAAGGTCGCAGTTCTGGTGCTCCGCTCCAATATGGCGCTGAAGCCCGGCATTTTTGCCTATCCGCTCGCGGTCAAGAGTGATTTCGAGATAACGCTGCTTGCCAACCTGATCACACTGACGCCGGGTACGTTGTCGGTGGATGTCTCCGAAGATCGCAAGACGCTCTACGTCCATGCACTCGATTGCGCCGATCCGGGAGTTTTGCGGCGGGACATCGCCGCTGGTTTCGAGCGTCGAATCCGGGAGGCCTTCGAACGATGATGTCCGCTGCAGTTTTGAGCGCGGCCTCCGGCGTCGCGCTCGTGCTTCTCTCTCTCGCGCTGCTTTTGACGGTGCTGCGCATCATTCGCGGGCCGACGCTTCCAGACCGGGTGCTGGGTCTTGACATGCTGGTGGCGATTGCGATCGGCCTGATCGCGGTGATCGCTGTCAGAACCGGGTTCTACCTCTACATCGATATCGCGATTGCCCTGGGGCTTGTCGGATTTCTCGCGACGGTCGCTTTCGCCCGCTTTATCCTGGCGCGCGGTCTCTCGCCGGAGCGCATGTCGCGGAGCGCGGCGGAGATGCCCCAGACAAAGCAGGACCCGGCGCGTCCGCGTACGGGACAGACCCGGCGCCGCAAACGCAAGGGGGGCCGCTGATGACGCTGGAAATCATTGCCTATGTCGTTGCACTGATCATGGTCGTCGGTGCCTGTTTCTCGCTGCTTGCAGCCCTCGGCCTCGTCCGGTTTCCCGATCTATACACCCGCATGCACGCGGCCTCGAAAGCCGGAACGGTTGGTTCCGGGCTGCTGCTCTTTGCCGCCGGACTGCATTCGCTCGATCCCGCGGTCTTCGTGCGCGCACTTGCGGGGTTTGTTTTCTTCGTGCTGACTGCACCGATCTCGGCCCATTTATTGGCAAAAGCCGCGCATCAAGCGGGCTACAGGCTGTCGAAACTATCGGTGATAGATCAGCTTCCCCGTAAGGAAGAGCCGCGCCGGCATTGACCGGCAGCATTTCTGTCTCTGTATTTGATGACAATTTTGCCGAGCGTGACAATTTTAGCGACTCGGAATAGAGTTGCTCCATCCCGATAAATTTATGTTTGGACTTTTGGCGGATCAGTGTTAATGCAGTAAATGCAAAGTGTCGTCGTGGCAAATACTTCGAACTGAAATTCCAGCCTGAGTTGTGATGCTTGTCCGTTGCTTTGAGGTGTCGGCCGACTTGGCACCTTGGTGATGGATTTTCCCTCTCGCAATTCGAGCCTTGATGTTGGGGCAGAACCGCGGTCTCCATGGCGGGATAGCGGTCGGTTCCGAGGCGGCAAACGCTATTCGACGGCATTTTGTACATCCTCCCCCTGAAACGGTGTTTCAGGTTTCGTCGCTGGATTCCGATAGGAGAAAGAAATGACAGAGACTTCGCTCGGTGCGAGCAACGAACTCCTGGTTGAGCTTACGGCGGAGATCGTTGCCGCCTATGTAAGTAACCACGTGGTTCCGGTTGCCGAGCTGCCGACGCTCATAGCCGACGTGCATTCGGCCCTCAACAACACCACGGCGCCCGCGCCGGTGGTCGTCCCGGTGGAGAAGCCCAAGCCCGCGGTTTCGGTCCGAAAGTCGGTGCAGGACGACCAGATCACCTGTCTCGAATGCGGCGGTACCTTCAAGTCGTTGAAGCGGCATCTGATGACCCACCACAATCTTTCGCCGGAAGAATACCGCGACAAGTGGGATCTGCCTGCGGATTATCCGATGGTGGCACCGGCCTACGCGGAAGCACGCTCGCGGCTTGCCAAGGAAATGGGTCTCGGACAGCGTCGGAAGCGCCGCGGCAAGTGATCCGGGCAGCAACGTTGCAAACTGCCATCCGATCAGCCGGGGTCGCACAGGCGACCAGCTGAGCTGCTGTTACAAAGGCCGGCCGGATCAAGGCCGGTTTTTTGTGAAATGCGGGGTCTCGAGAGGCCGAGCGCGTCGGTCAGGCGGGCAGGCGTTCTTCGGCTTCGCTCTTGATGCGCCGGATCATCGATCGCAGACCGTTCGCGCGCTGCGAGGAAAGATGTTCGATGAGGCCGATCTTGCCGAAGACGTCCAGAGCGTCGATCGCGGTAATTTCCGAGGCGCGCTTGCCGGAGAAGATTGCGAGGACGATCGCCACAAGGCCGCGCACGATGTGCGCATCCGATTCTCCCTCGAAGGTGAGGAGCGGGTCTTCAGGATCGCCGCTCGCATGGGTTACGAGCCAGACCTGGCTCGCACAGCCCTGAACCTTGTTCTCGCTCGTCCTCGAGGCTTCCGCCATCTCAGGCAGGCTTTTGCCGAGCTCGATTACATAGCGATAGCGGTCCTCCCATTCGTCGAGGAACTCAAAATCGTCGATGATCTGGTCGAGTGAGGTCATGCTATGTCCGGCTTTGGGTGCCCGCGGCGTGGCGCAATCCGCATGAAAGCTGACTGCCTCAACCGCCTTTCGGGCGCATCGTCATCTCACCATCATATAGGAGACGCGAGGCGCAAAGAGAACAGGCAATCGTATTCGCCGGCGGCGGGCGGGAGTTAGCTCCCGGAAGCTGTTTCCGGATCGAGGCGACGTTCCGGAACCGGCATACGCTTGAAGGTCGGTTCGTTCTTGTCCGCCGCTTCCATCGAAGGGACATTTTCCGCCGGTGTGACGGTACCGGTCATGACCTTGACGTCGGGATCGACGGCTTCGCTTTCCGCGAACTGGGTGTTGAGAAACTCATAGGCGATACGAGCGCCTTCGCGCGCGCGATGACCGAGAGCGACGAAAGTCTCCGCACCCTTCTCGCAGACGTCCGGCTTCTCCACGCAGATGGCGCTTATGTATTGGAAGGCTTCGTTCGCTGCGGAGAAGGTGCCGCCGATCTCCATCTTCGGACCGTGCTCGAGTTTCTCGCTGCTCGATGGGTCAAGAAACGGCAGCAGCACCAGCACCAGCGAGAACCAGAAGGTCGCCTTTACGAGAAACCACATCTTGCGCCATCCTTTTTTGCCTGCGGCTCCGGCCGTGGTGTTTACGCTTGGAAACTAGCGCAGGAATCACAAGGCCGTTTTTCCAAAAACAACGGTATTTGCTTCAAATTCTAATGAAATGCAGCGTTCCCGTCTTCGCATAGCCGCTTTTCCCTGATTTTGGCGATCGTCGTTAACGTTCGTGGCGCGACCGCGCCGTTTCGACGCCTGAATCCTCGGCACCTGTCGTCGAAACTCTGCCCAAATCGTTAATGCAAACCAAAAAATCCACGAAAATCCGCTGCTTACGCGCCGTTAACCACAACTGACGATGCTCGCCCGGATTGCCTCAAATCGGGAATTTTCGACCGTCCGGCGCGCCCCCGGAGAGCGGCCGTTTATTCTTTCATTAAGTCGGGGATGCGAGATTCGGGTCATCACGAGGCGGTCGTCCGCGGCGACGCGGAACGCTCCGAAACTGCCTCGCAAAAACAACAAATGCGGCAGGGCAAGGCGTGAGTTTACTGCGTGACATGGCTGGCAAATGGACATCCCTTGTGGATGAAGCGGCCGCACCTCGGCTTCCGCGCGGCGCTCCCGGGTCGGCAATTGCGCGTCACGACTTCAGGCATTTGCGTGCCGTCGCTGCCGTATCCTTGACCGCGTTGCCGATCGTCCCGCTCGCATTGACGCTGGCATTGCCCGTGTCCGCCGCGCTGCCGGCGGGAGCAGCGCTTTGGGCCTCGGCGTCCCTGCTGGCGGCGGCTGCAGCATTGGCCGGCGGGCGCGGCTTGCCGAGCGCGGTCCAGATGGAAACCGCGTCTGCACCGGAATTGCCTGATCTCAATAGGGCTTATAACCTTTTCGCCGGTTTGGTGACCGTGCACGATACCCGGGGGCACGTCCTGTCCGTCCACGGCCGCGATGCGAACGAGTATCTAAAGCTCATGCGCGATCCGCATGGGCGTGGCTTCATCGAGCAGATCCACGTTTCCGATCGCATCGCCTTCATGAGAGCGATCGATTCGCTGAGGCTGGACGGCGAGCGGTCTGCCGTGGACATCCGCCTGGAACGGACGTCGGCGGATGGCGCCCAATTCGCACATATCTATTGCGAGATGACGCCGCTCCGAGACGCTGAAGGAAATCTCCTGGCGATTGTCGCCCAGTCGCGCGACGTTTCCGAAGAGGCTCATTTGCGGGCAGAGGCAGCCGCCAAGGCTGCACACGCGGAGTCGGCCAACGACGCCAAGACACGGTTCCTTGCCGCGGTCAGCCACGAGTTGCGCACGCCCCTCAATGCCATCCTCGGCTTTTCCGACGTTCTTGCCGGCGAATATTTCGGCAAGCTCGAAAACGACCGCCAGCGCGAATATGTGTCGTTGATCCATCAGTCCGGCACGCATCTCCTCTCGGTGGTCAATACGATGCTGGATGTGAGCAAGATCGAAGCGGGCCGTTACGAGCTTCTCCGCGAGCCCTTCCGTGTCGCCGAAGCCATCGCTGCCTGTGAGGCCATGCTGTCGCACCAGGCACATGAGAAAGGCGTGCGGCTGGCGAGCCGCGTGACCCGATCGGTCGGCGAAATCAATGCAGACCAGCGTGCCTTCCAGCAGATCCTCATCAATCTCGTCGGCAATGCCATCAAGTTCACCGAACGGGGCGGGCTTGTCACCGTGGATGCCGCGCTCGAAGGCAACCTGCTGAAGCTTACGGTCAGCGACACCGGAATCGGTATCGCCGCCGACAAGTTGCAATTGCTCGGCCAACCTTTCGTCCAGATTCAGAATGACTATACCAGACGCTACGAGGGTACCGGACTCGGTTTGTCGCTGGTCAAGGGACTTGCTGAACTGCATGGCGGCGATTTTTCGATCCGCAGCGCGGAAGGGGAAGGCACCGTGATCGTTGTTTCCATCCCCTGCGATGCCTCCGGCGCGGCCGAAAGGGGGTGCGCGAGCGCGGCTGTGACAGTGGAGTTCCCGCCGCGACTGAAGCTGCGCGGAGACGGAAAGAGCGATACGGGAAAGCCGGCAGTGGCCGAGGCTCTCCACAACGACATGAGCAGGGAAGGGGGACATGGCGCCGCGCAAGCGAAGACAGCCTGAGCGCAAGCGGGCGGCGCGGCGGGGAACGGGTCTTGCATTGCGCGGACTCGCTTTCGTCGGCCGTGGCCTGGTGCTCACCGGTCGCCTGATCTCCCGTCACCCGGTGAGCGCCGGCGGGTCGGCGATCTTTGCCGTCGTCTTCAGTTTCGTTGCAGCAAACGCTATGTGGTATCAGAACGGTACGCATCCCTCGCCGCTTCTTCGTACCCGCGTGCCGCTCGTCAGTCCCGAAGTGGCCGAGCGCCTTGCCGCCGCCAAAGGCGAACCCGTCGAGCAGCGCGACGTGACGACCTTTGTCATAGAGCGGGAAAGCGAGGCGGCAGCCGACGATTCGGCTGCGGCCGGGTCCGCCGAGCAACGGGTAGGTCTTCCGGCGCAGGACGTATCGGGTTCGCTCGATGCACCGGCATCGACGCTGGTTGCGGATATTCAGAAGGAACTCGCACGGATCGGTCTCTACGAAGGAGCGCCGGACGGCCGAAGCGGGCCGAAGACCTCGGCGGCGATCCTCCGCTTCGAGAAGCAGGCGGGCCGTGCGGAGACGGGTGCGCCAAGTGTCGAGCTGCTTCGGGAGCTGCGCAGCGCCGGCGGCTCCCTGCCGGCCGTTGCCACGCCCGCCAACCGGCCCTATGCCGACCCGAAGACGGTTCCGGCCGATGCGGATCCGGTTGCCGCTGCCATCCGCAGCGCCGAGAAGGACAATGCGCTGGCCCCTCGCGCGGACGCCAGCGTCTCGAACGAAATGGTGATGAACATCCAGAAGGGCCTGAGCAATCTTGCCTATGCGGATGTCGTCGTCGATGGCGTTGCCGGCGATCAGACGCGCGCCGCCATCCGCCATTTCGAAAAACACTATCGTCTTCCCCAGACCGGAGAACCCAGCGCCAGAGTTCTCAAGAAACTGAAGGAAATCGGAGCGCTCTGACTGCGGGGGACATGAAGGACGGTTGTCGGCCCTCTGGTGATCGGTCGCTCGGTTTGCATCTCGCCGGTCGCGCGTGTATCAGGCCCGCATGCGCCTGAAGTCCCATATTTTCGTCTCCTCGCTTTTGCGGAACGCCTTTGGCCGCGGCGGGTACGCGGCGGTGCTGCGCAAAGGGGCGGAGGACGCCGGCGCGATCTTCATCCGGCAGCGCGGACGATCGGGCTATGAGACGCTTTACGCGCCGGCGCCGCAGAATTTCTTCGATGAAGAGGGAGATACGACACGCCGGTTCGAGGTGCGGTTGCGGGGCGCCGAGCCTGAAGCGGTCGAACGCGCGCTCTCCTCGGAGGTCCGCTTCGACCCGGACTGCTGGATTGTCGAGATCGAACTCGACGACTGCGGGGCGCTGTTTGATGTCGTGGGCGACGGAGCATGAGCCCAGACGAGGGATGAGGGCGGAAAACTCACGCAGTTTCCTCATTCCGCTCTAGCGCCGGCCGAAGCCCAGTTTTGCGTGCGCCGACTTGCTCTGAGTTGACGGATGCGCCTCGTGACGGCGCGGATCCGCGGGTCGATTTTCCGCCAGAAGGCCTTCATGGCGGGTTGGCTTCGGTCCCGCATCGGCACGAAGCCAGGAAGCCACCCTTTCGCTGCTCGCTTGCCGGTCGAGACTTCCGATCACCGCTTCGGCACGGCTGCCGCCACCTATCCTTTCGGAAAGATGCGGATAAAGCGCCTCGATCACGCGCCTTTCCTCGCCCGCAGGGAAGGCGAGAGCTGCAAGTGTTGCGGCGAGTTGCTGGCCGGAAACATCCAGCAATATACGGTCGGTGAGGGCGCGGCTTGCTCCGAGCGCATCTGCGAGGGCTGTGGAGAAGAGCGTGGTTTCGCCGTTGCGCGCAAAACGGACGAGCAGCGCGCAATGAAGCTCACCGATGGGCTGGACCCGCGCTGTGTCGGACCTCTCCTGTGACCCGGCGCGCGCAAGTGCCTTGATTTCAGCGCGCAGCTTTTCTTCGCGATCTGCGACTGCCACTGGCGCCTGCGTCTGTGGATCGCCCTCCAGGGAGCGCCCGCCGCCCTCATGGAGGGGTGCGGCAAGGTGAGGGGGCTGATGATGCTCGACGAGGGCATCGATCACCGAAGGCGAAAGGTTTTCCCGACGGGCAATGGCGTTCGCATGGGCCGGACCCTGATGGCGAATAACGGAAACGAGCACGCGATCGGAAATGGCTTTCGCACGGGTGAGGAAAGCGGCGGCGATGGAAATGGGCATGCTGCCGATCAGCAGGGCCACCGGTTCGGGCACATGGGGGCATTGGGATAGCGCCGCCGCCGCCTGCCGCCGGGCTTCGTTGCTGGAGCCGAGGAAGAGCGGCTCGAACAGTTCGGCAAACTGTTTCATGTCGGACCTGCCGGGGAGCCGAAGGCTCTCGAAGCCGGTGACGGTCGCCATCAGCACGACGTCCTTCAGCCGCCCTGTCTGCGGCCGTTCCAACTCACGAAACCGGTTTGTCACGACATATCCTAAAACGCAAAGCATGACGGCATTCCGACGGCTCGGAACGACACACGTGTCTAAAAGTAGATCGAAATCGTTAGCGCAGCATTAACTATGGACGTTGGGGCTTTATTCAGGCTTGCGTCATTCCCGTGACTGGCGCCCTCCCTGCAGGGGAAGGTCGCTGTCCCCAGTCATAAAAAGTCCACAAGCGCTCCTATCTGATCCGGCTGACGGCAAATGGCCGGAAGCGAGGACGGGCTGCGGCCCCTCACGTGGGAGATTGATTTGTGACAAGAGTATTTTTGCGGGCAGCGGCTGTCTGTGCGCTGCTGCTCATGCCCGCGGTCGCATTGGCGGCCGAAGGCTTTGCGACGGCCAACGTCAATATGCGATCGGGACCAAGCACATATTATCCGGCAGTTACAGTCATTCCGGCCGGCGAATCAGTGGAAATCCACGGCTGCCTGTCGGACCGCCCCTGGTGCGACGTTTCCTTCTACGGCGGACGGGGATGGGTGGCGGGCCGATATGTGCAGGCCGCCTATCGCAGCAGGCGGGTCTATGTGGAGCCGGAGTACTACCGACCGCTGGGGATTCCGACAGTCGTCTTCGAGTTCGACAGCTATTGGGATCGGAACTATCGCGGCCGTGATTTCTATCGTGAACGCGACCGTTGGCGGCACGACCGCAACTGGAATCGCGAGCGTGAACGCGACCTGCGTGAATGGCAGCGCCGCCAGGTGAGGGAACGTCGAAACTGGGAGCGCGATCGGGAGAGGGAGTGGCGTGAATGGGAACCGGAGCGTGGCCGTGACGCTGATCGCTGGCGGCGCAGGATCGAGAGGGCCGAAGGGGAACGGCCGCATCGCTACGAAGGGCAGAGGACCGTCGTGGAATGTGAAATCGGCGATTTCCGCTGCCAAGAATAGGCGCGGCAACCCGATTGCTTCGCTCCGGGCCGGCGGCGATTGTCGCCGGCCCGTCCTGCCGCCGATGGGCTTTGCGTCGTTCCCCGTGGGAACCAATCCGGTCTCGACGCGTTGAAATCGCGCAAAGGGTGACACCGGAATGGCAAGGAGCGGAGAGATGGCGGAAAAGAATCTCGCGGCGGTTGGCGCAGAGACGGGTGCCGAAACGCGGACTTCGGACGCGCAGGCCGAGTTGGAGTCCCAGGTCCAGGAATTGAAGGCCGAGATTGCCCGACTGACTGAGACAGTCTCGGCTATCGGAACCGGAGCCAAGGCGGTCGTGCAGGGGGAAGCGGAACTGATGACGCAGCGTGTCCGTGAGCGCGTCCGCGAGGAACCGATTTCGACGTTGCTGACGGTTGCAGGCGTGGCTTTCCTTTTCGGTCTGATTGCGAGGCGCTGACGGGCAGCTGCCGGATTTGCATACCCCCAAGATTGAGGATTGCGCGAGGTTGATGCGTCATGGTCTGGATTAACAAATGGTTAACCAGGCTGTGGCTCAATCGGGACAGGGCGGTTATTATCGCCTCGCCCCCGATGCGGAAACGACGACATCCGGGTGACCGGAAGAAGGAGTGAGTGAGAAGGGCGCGTCTGTCCGGGGGATCCGGAAAATGCGCTAGCCCGCGAAAGGGCAGGGTGAAATCTGTACGGTAGTTCATCCGTCTCGTGAGACTATGGAGACGAGCATGGCAGACGTAATCAGAATGCAGGATCGCATCGTCAAACGCCCCCGACGGCGCCCCGTCGCGACGGGCAGCGCCAAGGTGTTGTTCTTCACGGGTATCCGCTACGAGCGCCTGGACGGTCGCGGGCCACAACCGACTGCACCGGCTGGCCGTCAGGCCAAGAAACAGTAAACGCGCGGGCGAAGCGCCGGCAGCGCCTGCCCGGGCGGTGCGGTCGTTCGCCGCCAAGTCTCAGTTCCCCACATCCCAACGTCCCGCCCCGCCATTGCCTTCGCCATTATCGCTGGAACGGCTCGCACCTTGATTCGGCGAGGAAATTGCGGACCAGTTCCTCGAAGCTGTCGAGAGGTGCCAGGGCTCGCAGGACTGCGTAGCCCTCCTCGTCCTTCATCTCGATCATGATCGATTGCGCCAGCGCTTCGGGTGGCGACTTGCGCAGTTCGACGAGCTGGATCGGTGTGGCCACCACAAGATCGAGATCGCCGTTGACAGCCGTTTGGTCGTTCATGCTGAAGACCTCGTTCGACCCGCTGTCGAAGACCGCAAGCGACCAGAAGGGCACGTCGCCGCGTCCGACGAAGCGGGCTGGCGCATCCGCCACCGAGAAGCTGCAGACGGCCGTGCGCAAAAAGGGATCGGCGTTGCTCATGCCGGTCGGCCCGGGTTCTGCCGTCAAGGGGAAGAAACTGTCCATCTCAAGCAGGCCGAGCACCCGCGTATAGGCATCGCGGCCGGTGAACTGTGGCAGGGTGAGTATGATGACGATGTGGAGGAGTGCTGCTCCGACGAGGCCGACGACAATGGCGAAGAAGATGCTACGCATGGCCGCACCCGGTCTTGACGATCTTTGGCATTGCAAGGTCAATCAGGCCGGAGGAGCCTGCCGTTGGCGTGTCGAGAAGTGTCAGTACGAGCTTGAAGCTGCCCGTGTGCCGGATCGCCAGCCAGTTGTCGGGCTGCGCCACGGGGGAAACGTGGATGACGAAGCGGCTGTCCTCGGTGCGCAGCACGGTCCAGGAATTGATCGCCGAGGGCAGTTCGGGCCCAGGCAGCATCGCGGTCCCGTCGGCTGCCGCCGCATAAAGGGTCCAGAACCGCGCCGGCGGCGTGATACCGGAAATATCGTAGGAGCAGCCGGCCGATAGGCGGGCGCCGGTATCGTCCGTGAGTGCGGTGAACGCCAGTCCCTCGGCTCCGCCATAGAGCAATTCTCCCGCGCGGGCGCGGTGTGCCTTGGCATAGGGATCGGCGGATACCGTCTGCGCGTCGGGAAAGGCGATCCAAGGTCCGATAGCGATGGAGCCGAAACCGGCCGTTGCCTTCAGTGCCCATACGGCCGACCCGATTCCGCCGCCGAACGCGACAAGGAGGGCAAGAGCGACAAGGAGGGGAACTCGAAACAAGAGGCGGCTCTATCGAATGTTGTGTCGTTTACCCTGTCGGCGCGCATGGCGGCGCCGCCCGGCTTGTTCGCCAGAGAACGGATTTCTCACTGCGAAGTCAATTGTTTGTCGTGCCCGACATGGGGCCGCAAGTCGACGCCGTGATCCGTCGGCTCGAGTACGGCCACTTTGCCGCCGGGCCCTTCGCGCGCCTTCAGCGGTTGCGCGTTCTCGAATGTATTGCCGATCTTTTTCAAGAGCCGGGTTGCGTCCGCGGAGAGTGACCGCGGCCGCACGAGCGGCGGCAGGGCGTTTTCGTCCGGTTTGGCGGTTTCGGCGGGCTGCTGCTTCGCCGGCTTGGCGGGGACAATTTCGATGCCCGGAATGGCCCGGTGCTCGATCCCCTGTTCGGCATAGTCCATCAGCCGCTTGAAGGTCATCGCCGGGAGGGAACCGCCTGTCATTTCGTCGGTGGAGGTATAGTCGTCATTACCGAACCAGACGGCGGTGGTGTAGTCACCGGTAAAGCCGACGAACCAAGCGTCGCGATAGGCCTGTGTCGTCCCGGTCTTGCCGCCGGTGACGATGCCGTTGGCGAGGGCAGCGCGCCGGGCCGTGCCAATGACCGGAATCTGCGTCAGGATGCGGTTCATCGAGGAGACCGCCTGTTCGCTCAGCACCCTGCGTGCGGGCGGCGCGTCGCGCCCGAAGTCATAGAGAATATCACCGTCATAGTTGAGAATCTGGCTGATGCCGTGGCGCCGCGACTGGAACCCGCCGGCCGGAAAGACCGCATAGGCCGTCGCCTGGTCGAGCACCGTGACTTCGGAGGTGCCGAGCGGCATTGTCTTGTCGGTGCGAATCGGGGTCTCGACGCCCATTCTCTTGGCGGTCTCGGCAATGATCTCCGTGCCGAGCTTGTCCTTGGCGAGGCGGACCGGAATCGTGTTGATCGATCTGGCGAGCGCGTTCATCAGCGTTACCCGGCCGGAATATTTGCGGCCGTAGTTCTGCGGCGACCAGCCACGCCAGGTGATCGGCGCGTCGACCACGACGGTTTCCGGTGTCATGCCCTTTTCCATCGCGGCAGCGTAGGTATAGACCTTGAAGGACGAACCCGGCTGGCGCAGCGCGCGCGTGGCGCGATTGAACTGGCTTTCGCCGTAGTCGCGGCCGCCGACCATCGCCCGCACTGCGCCGCCATGCTCGACCATGACGAGAGCGCCCTGCTTGACCTTGTAACTCTCGCCGTACTGCCTGAGGCCCGATTCGACCGCTTCCTCGGCGGCTTGCTGCAGCCCCATGTCGATCGTCGTGCGCACGATCAGTGAATGTTGCGCAAAGGGGGCGGCAATGCGCTGAACCTCTTCGAAGGCCCAGTCGAGGAAGAAATCCGGTGCCTTGACCTGGGCGCGGTCGACGACGGAGGCGGGGGTGAGGCGGGCGGCGATTACCTGTCCCTCCGTCATCAGACCGCCTTGGACGAGGTTGCTCAGGACCTCGTTGGCGCGGGCACGCGCCGCCGGCAGGTTCACATGCGGGGCATAGCGCGCCGGCGCCTTGAAGAGCCCGGCGAGCATTGCCGACTCGGCAAGATTGACGTCGGTAATCGCTTTGCCGAAATAGAATTGCGCCGCCGCCGCCGCGCCGAAGGTGCCGCCACCCATATAGGCGCGGTCGAGATAGAGGCGGAGGATTTCCTTCTTCGACAGGTTGGATTCGAGCCAGACGGCGAGGAAGGCTTCCTTGATCTTGCGTTCGATCGTTCTCTCATTCGAAAGGAACAGGTTCTTGGCCAGCTGCTGCGTGAGTGTCGAGCCACCTTGAACGACTCCGCCGGCGCGGGCGTTCTCGGTCATCGCGCGCGCGAGCCCGAGAAAGTCTATTCCCCAATGGTGGAAGAAGCGCCTGTCTTCGGTGGCGAGGACCGCCTTTATGAGGTGATCGGGCAGTTCGTCGATCGGAACGGAATCCTCGTGGATGATGCCCCGGTGGCCGATCTCGTTGCCGTAGCGGTCAAGAAAGGTGACGGCGAAATCGCTCTGCGCACGCCAGTTGCCCTTGGTTTCCTCGAAGGCGGGAAGGGCGAGCGCCAGCATCAGCACGGAGCCCGCTGCGCCCAGGGTCATTCCTTCGCCAAGCACTTCGAAGAGAGCTCTTTTCCAGCCGCGTACGCGAAACCGGCGGAAGAAGATGGTGGTATCCTCCCACCATTCGGCGAGCCGGAATCCGGCGCTCCATACGGTCGAGTCGATCCAGGAATCGATCCGAAGAAAGATATGTCGCCTTTTCGGCCGGTTGTCCTCTTTCCTCGGTTCCTGCACGGCTTTCATGTCCCGAAGGTTCTGCCTCATGACGATATTTGCACGGGGCGACGATCCAATCTACTTGCATATCGCGCAGCCCGCCTTAAAAAACCGGCAATTTTCTGCGAAGTTTCCATGTTGGTTCAGATTTTACGAAAGTGTGACTTTATGGGCGAAATGCCTTTCTGGAAGACGAAGGGTCTCGAGGAGATGAGCGGCGCCGAGTGGGAAAGCCTCTGCGACGGATGCGGGCTTTGTTGCCTTAACAAGCTTGAGGATTGGGAAACCTGCGAAATCGCCTGGACCTCGATCCGCTGCACGCTGCTGGATGGAGAAAGCTGTCGTTGCAAGGATTATGACAATCGTCAGGCAACCGTTCCGGATTGCATTCAGTTGACGCCGCAGGCGGTGCGCGAGATCGCCTGGCTGCCGCCGACCTGCGGTTATCGTCTGGTCGCCGAGGGAAGAGATCTCTACTGGTGGCACCCTCTCGTCTCCGGCGACCCGGAGACCGTTCATGCGGCCGGCATATCCGTGCGGGGGCGCACCGTTGCCGAGGACGGCATCGATGTCGAAGACTATGAAGATTACCTTGTGACGTGGCCGCTCGAGGTTGGCATGGAGCCGGCCGAGTAGCGCTTGGTGCCGCTTGCTGCAACGGCTCTGCGTCTCCGATGAGACGCGAGACGCCGTATCGTCGTCAGTGACGGCCGTCTTTGGTTACGAGGCTCCTCGGCGCGACGTTGCGCCATGCGGTTTCCATGGACTGGCGAACGAGTTCGTCGTCGGCGCCGACGAAATAGAGCGACGTCCAACCGCGTGCACCCCAGCCGCCGGGAACTGCGGCGCAGACGCCCGGCTCCATCTCCAGAAGCATGCGCTGCTGGTCGGGTGTGAATTTGAATACCGCGCGGCCGGCCTCCGGCAGGGACATGAAAATCCGGTTGCCCACACGGAAATCCCGTGCACCGAAATGGGCATTTTCCTGGGTTCCCGGAAGGCTCAGGGCCAGCTTTTCGATTTCTTCGGTCAGCATGCTGGAAGATTAGCATGGAATTGCCGTTTGGCAAAAATCCCACGCCGACGGGGACGCGGCCGGCGCAGTTCACTCCGCCGGCGGAACAGGCTTCTGTGCAGCCTCGCCGACCGTGCGCATTTCGCGCCACTCGTTTTCAAACCGCTCGAGCAGCGATTGAGGAATTCTGGACTGCGGTGATACCGGCGGCTTGTTCGCGAGCGTCTTCATCCGGTCCTCCTTTGGGCGAGACGATTGGAATGGGCGGACGATTTCACATGATAAAGACTTTGTAAATCAGCGGTTTAAATGATTTAAACGATTGAAAAATATTTAAATCGATTAACTTTCAAGCCAATCCACAGGAACGAGGCCAGCCCTCGTGCCGCGCCCTTGCCGGGTCGGAAAAGAAGCTGCGAGTGAACAGGTGCGTTCGCAAGCAGTCCGACTTCACTTGGTCTGCGTCCAGAAAAATCTGGTTTCCATTGAGTAAGCGCAGCCAAGCGGCTCGAAGGGTCGTCAATTCCGGAAGAGGCTTGCGCCCTGAAGGGACGCTTGCGTGGCGGCTGCCGGGCTACAATCTATGGTCGCTTTCTGCTATCGGAAGTCAAGCATCCGCTGGACGCGGTGCGCCCGGCCTCGGGGCCGACATTCATTTGCCATTCAGCCTGTATCGGTTAAACATTTTGCCATAGTGCTTCCCAAGTCGAAAGTGCGTTCATGTCTTCAGCAATGACCATAGCCGCGCTCGCCGCAGGCCTCGCGGGCTTTTCGCCGCCTGCCGTCAACATGCCTGCGGTTGTCGTCCGCGTGGCTGGCGATTGCAGCGCGGCCGCCGCGCAGGTGGTCGCCGAGACGGGTGGCGAGCTGCTTTCTGCCCAACCGACCGGCGACGGGCAGTGCGTGGTGACGGTGCTGATCCCCGGCAATGGAGGGCGCCCCAAGAAAGTCACGGTGAAAGTGCCTATGTAAGCTCTTTCGGGGTCTCCGAAAGCAAGGGAAGTGGACGAGAATGCGCATTCTGATCGTCGAGGACGACACCAATCTGAACAGGCAACTGGCTGAAGCTCTGAAGGAGGCCGGTTATGTCGTAGATCAGGCCTATGACGGCGAGGAGGGCCACTATCTCGGGGACGCGGAGCCCTATGATGCGGTCATTCTCGACATCGGCCTTCCGGAGATGGATGGCATCACCGTTCTCGAAAAGTGGCGCGCAGACGGAAAGACCATGCCGGTACTGATCCTGACGGCCCGCGACCGTTGGAGCGACAAGGTCGCAGGCATCGATGCCGGCGCCGACGATTACGTTGCGAAGCCCTTCCATGTCGAGGAGGTGCTCGCCCGCATCCGTGCGCTGATTCGCCGGGCCGCCGGACATGCGAGCTCCGAGATCGTCTGCGGCCCCGTCCGTCTCGACACCAAGGGCTCCAAGGCGACTGTCGGCGGCGTGGCGCTGAAGCTCACCTCGCACGAGTTCCGCCTGCTTTCCTATCTCATGCACCATATGGGACAGGTGGTTTCCCGCACCGAGCTCGTCGAGCACATGTATGATCAGGACTTCGATCGCGATTCCAACACGATCGAGGTTTTCATAGGCCGGCTCCGCAAGAAGATCGGCAATGATCTGATCGAAACGGTGCGCGGCCTCGGTTACCGCATGCAAGCACCCGGCAATGGCCATTAGATCTCTCACGGCGCGCGTTCTGGCGGTTTCGACCGTCTGGGCCGTCGTTGCCCTCGTGGTTATCGGGGTGGTTATCTCCGCCCTTTACCGGCAGGGGTCCGAGCGCGGCTTTCAGGATCTGTTGCGGGCGCAGCTCTACAACGTCATCAACTCGATCTCTGTCGACGAGAAGGCCGCGCTCTCCGGAAGCCCGCAGCTCGGAGACCTGCGCTTTTCCCAGCCTCAGACGGGCTGGTACTGGATCGTCGAGCCGATCGGCGAATTCGACACGCCGCCGCTGATATCGACTTCACTCGGTACGGCGAAGCTGCCGATCGTCAGCGTTGACGAGGTCCCCTTCGATATCCGCTACGAGCGGTTCTACACGACGACGGATCCGTTCGGAAACGAGGTCGAGGTGGCCGAAACCGAGGTCGTTCTCGACATTCAGGGCCACGCCGCGCGCTTCCGCGTTGCCGGCAACCGCGATGTGCTCGAGGCGGATATCGACCGCTTCACGCGCAACCTCACGATCGCCTTGTCGATTTTCGGTCTTGGCGGCCTCGGGGTGAACGCACTGACCATCCTTTTCGGGCTGAAGCCGCTCGACCAGGTGCGCCGTTCGCTCGAAAAGATCCGCACGGGGGAGAGCGAGCGGCTGGACGGCGCTTTCCCGCGGGAGATCCAGCCGCTTGCCAACGAGGTGAACGCGCTGATCGACAGCAATCGGCGCATCGTCGAGCGCGCGCGCATGCAGGTCGGCAATCTGGCCCACTCACTCAAGACGCCGATTGCGGTATTGCTCAACGAGGCGAGAGTGCTGGAGGTACCGCACGGCGAGCTGGTCAGGGCCCAGGCGGACGCCATGCAGACACAGGTGCAATCCTATCTCAGCCGCGCCAGGATCGCGGCCCAGAGAGGGTCCGTGCTGGCGCGGACCGAAGCCCAGCCGGCACTCGAAAGGATCATGCGGGTGATGCGGCGCCTAAACCCGGAGAAGCAATTCAGCCTCTCGATCAACCCGCCCGGACTGGTGCTGGCGATGGAGCAGCAGGACGTCGAGGAAACGGTCGGGAACCTGCTGGAAAACGCCGCCCGTTACGCTCATGATAAGATCTCGTTGAATGTTGAGCCGGCCCCCGAAGATGCGCGCGAAAAGGAGCCGGGCCGCCAATGGATCGTGCTCCAGATCGACGACGACGGACCGGGGCTCGACCCCGATCAGATCGCGGTGGCCATGAAGCGGGGCAAGCGCCTCGACGAGAGCAAGCCCGGAACCGGACTCGGTCTTTCGATTGTAAGCGAGATCGTGGGCGAATATCAGGGCAGCGTGGAACTGAGCCGCCGCGATGTGGGCGGGCTGCGGGCAACGCTCGTACTCCCGGCCGCGGTCTGAGCGCAAGCCGGGTTGCGGCGGAAGCGCGCCGATCGTGATCCGGCGGTCACACCCGTGTCTGAAAATGCCGGTGCCGGCAAGCGGCAGTTGCCTCTAACCGCAGGTGGTGCAAAAAGAATTCGACCGGAGCCCGCTGTTTCGATGGATATGCCCCGAGGCACGCCGGCGACCGACAACAGGAATTGAGTAGCGCGTATCATGAGGAATTACGCACAAATGACGCGAGCTTTCGCGTCACGCGGCAGGATCGCAGTGGTGGCTTCGGGTGTAGCCCTCGCTGGCTGTGGCACGACCTCGTCCGGTCAAGGCGGGGCGATTGCCGGACTTGGCGCAGCTTCCACGCGCGTTGCGTCGTCTGCGACTTATATCGAGGCGCTCCAGGGCGGCGTCGTTTCGCGCCTTGGCGGCGTCGATCTCGGCAGGTCGGATCGGCAGAGGGCGCTTGAGGCGGAGTATCGGGCGCTCGAGGCCGCACCGGGCGGTCAGCCGGTCGCTTGGCAGGGGCGGGGCGTCAGCGGCTCCGTCGTGGCGGCAGCTCCCTATCAGGTCGGATCGCAGAATTGCCGACAATACAGTCATACCGTCACCGTCAAAGGCCAACAGGCCACGGCACGCGGCGCCGCATGCCGCAACAGCGATGGAAGCTGGACGCCGCTCACCTGAGCCGGTCCGTCTCCCATTCCGGCCGTTTTTGGCTGGGCGTTGAGCGCGGCCGGATTGTTTTGGGCGGGCGGATTCCTCTCGCTCGGCGCACTTCTTGCGACGAAACGCCTCAAATCTCCGTCATTGCCGGTTTTCGAGTTGGAATGACATGGACCTCATAGTATTCCCCAAGCATGTTTTTCTGGATCCTTGTCGCCATTCTGACGGCGGCTGTCGCAGCCGTGCTTCTTCTGCCGCTCATGCGGGCGGCAGCGCCATTGCCGTCTCGCCATAGTCACGACATCGAGGTCTATCGTGATCAGCTTGGCGAACTGGCGAGGGATCGGGAGGCTGGACTGATCGGCAGCGAGGAAGCCGAGCTTGCCAAGGCCGAGATCGCCCGCCGCATGCTGGCCGCCAGTGCCGCAGATCAGGCGGCCGCGGAGCGCGCGCCGAAGCGGCTTCTTTCCAACCGCCTCGCCCAGGTATTCATTTTCCTCTGTCTTCCGGCCGTCGGCCTCTGTCTGTATTTGACGACCGGGAGCCCCGGCGTACCGGCGCAGCCGCTCGCGGCACGGCTTGCCGACCCGGGCGGCGACGTCAACATTCTGATCGCGAAGGCCGAGAACCACCTGGCGCTCAATCCGGAAGACGGCGCCGGCTGGGATCTGCTGGCGCCGATCTACATGCGCCATGGCCGCGTGGACGATGCCGTTGCCGCCTACGACCGCGCGATTCGTCTGCTGGGGCAAACCCCGACACGAATGGGCGGTTACGCCGAGGCTCTGGTGGCGCAGGCCGGCGGCCTGGTCACATCCGAGGCGCAGAGCGCTCTGCAAAAGGCGCTTGCCCTCGATCCGGACGATCCACGCTCCGCATTCTACCTCGCGCTCGGCCTGAAGCAGGAGGGCAAACATGCCGAGGCGCTTGCGGCATTCCGCAAACTTGCGGCGCGCTCGCCGGCCGATGCGCCCTGGCTGTCTCTGGTGAACCAGCATATCGCGGAGCTCGCCGCCGGACCTGGCCCCGCCACGCCGGGGAATCCGGCGCCGGGTGATATCGCGGCCGCAAAGGAAATGAATGCCGGCGACCGGCAGGAGATGATCCGCGGCATGGTTGACAGTCTCGCGAGCCGCCTGAAGGACGACCCGGCCAACCTGGAAGGGTGGATGCGCCTGATCCGCTCCTATGCGGTGCTCGACCAGAGAGACAGGGCGAAGGATGCATTGCATGAAGGACTGAGGGCTTTCCCGGCAACGGGCGAGCAGGGCAAGCAGCTGCTGGCCCTGGCTCGGGAACTGGGGATCGACGCCAGCGGAGAGGCTGAATGACACGCAAGCAGAAAAGATTGGCAATAATCGGCGGCGGCGTGGCATTCCTGACGGCCGCGGTGCTGCTTGTCATGTTCGCCTTCAGCCAGGCCGTCGCCTATTTCTATGTTCCGGGCGATCTTGCGAAGGCCGACGTCGCGCCGGGGACGCGTATCCGGCTGGGCGGACTTGTCGAGGAGGGCTCCGTCAAGCGTGGCGAGGGCAGGACGGTCACCTTCGCGGTGACGGATACGCTTGCGACCGTTCCGGTGACCTATACGGGTATCCTGCCGGACCTCTTCCGCGAGGGTCAGGGTGTGGTGGCCGAAGGGGCTTTCGTCGGCGGCAGCCCGGTTTTCGTTGCGGACACCGTGCTCGCCAAGCATGATGAGACCTACATGCCGAAGGATGTCGCCGACCGCCTGAAAGCGCAGGGCGTCACGCTCGGCGGGGAGGAAAACATCCGATGATCATCGAACTCGGGCACTATGCACTGGTCTTGGCGCTCGCGACCGCGATCATCCAGGGCGTCCTGCCGGTACTGGGGGTGCGGCGCGGCGATCCTTCCTTGATGGGCCTGGCAGCAAACGCGGCGCTCGTCTGCTTCCTGCTGGTCGCTTTCTCTTTCGCGGTGCTGACATTCGCCTATGTAACGTCGGATTTCTCCGTCAAGAATGTCTGGGAGAACTCGCATTCCCTCAAGCCGCTGATCTACAAGATCACCGGAGTGTGGGGAAACCATGAAGGCTCCATGCTTCTCTGGCTGCTGATTCTCGTCTTCTTTTCCGCCATGGTGGCGCTCTTCGGCCGCAACCTGCCGGAGACGTTGAAGGCGAACGTGCTTGCAGTGCAGGCCTGGATCGCGACAGCCTTCGCACTCTTCGTCCTGCTGACCTCCAATCCCTTTGCTCGGCTCGTGCCGGCGCCGGGCGAGGGCAGGGACCTCAACCCCGTGCTGCAGGATATCGGGCTGGCGATCCACCCGCCCTTGCTCTATCTCGGTTATGTCGGATTTTCCGTATGCTTCTCCTTCGCGGTCGCCGCGCTTATCGAGGGGCGGATCGATGCCGCATGGGCGCGGTGGGTGCGGCCGTGGACACTCGCGGCCTGGACCTTTCTCACCGCCGGCATCGCCATGGGCTCGTACTGGGCCTATTACGAGCTCGGCTGGGGCGGCTGGTGGTTCTGGGACCCGGTGGAGAATGCCTCCTTCATGCCTTGGCTTGCCGGAACGGCGCTTCTGCACTCGGCTCTGGTCATGGAGAAGCGCGAAGCGCTGAAGATCTGGACCGTGCTGCTGGCGATCATGACCTTCTCGCTGTCGCTGCTCGGCACGTTCCTGGTGCGCTCGGGGGTGCTGACATCCGTGCATGCCTTCGCCACCGACCCGACGCGCGGCGTCTTCATTCTCGCCATCCTGGTCGTCTTCATAGGCGGCGCGTTTTCGCTCTTCGCCTTTCGTGCCTCCCATCTCAAGGCCGGGGGAATATTCGCGCCGATCTCGCGCGAGGGCGCACTCGTCTTGAACAACCTGATTCTGACGACGGCCACGGCGACGGTGCTGACCGGCACTCTCTATCCGCTGGTGCTGGAAGCACTGACCGGCGACAAGATCTCGGTCGGCGCACCCTTCTTCAACATGACGTTCGGTCTGCTGATGCTGCCGCTCATCGCCGTCGTTCCCTTCGGTCCGCTGCTTGCCTGGAAGCGCGGCGACCTCGCCGGTGCGTCGCAACGGCTGTTCGCAGCTGCCGCCGTCGGTCTGCTTGCCGCGGCGATCTGTTATTATGCGCTAAACGGTGGTCCGGTCCTGGCTCCCCTCGGCATCGGCCTCGGCGTCTATCTGATCCTGGGAGCGCTCACCGATCTTGTTTTGCGATCCGGTCTCGGCAAGGTGGCCGCAGGCGTCGCCTGGAGGCGGCTTTCGGGCCTGCCGCGTTCGGCATTCGGCACGTCGCTCGCCCATATCGGGGTTGGCATCACCCTGATCGGGATTGTCAGCGTTACGGCTTTCGAGACGGAAACGGTCGTCGAGATGAAACCGGGGGCGATGGTCGATGTCGGGCGTTACAGCCTGCGTTTTGACGGCATGCGTGAAGGGCGCGGGCCGAACTATACCGAGGAGGCCGGCCATTTCACCGTCAGCCGAGGCGGCGTTGCGGTTACCGATATCTGGTCGTCGAAACGGCTCTATTCGGCGCGCCGCATGCCGACGACCGAGGCCGGAATCCGGACCTTCGGCCTGAGCCAGCTGTATGTTTCCTTGGGCGACGATATGGCAGATGGCGGCGTCGTCGTCCGCATATGGTGGAAACCGATGATTCTCTGCATCTGGGGCGGCGCGCTCGTGATGATGGCCGGCGGCATCGTTTCGCTCAGTGACCGGCGCCTTCGCGTGGGCGCGCCCGCGCGTGCCAGAAAGGCGCTTGCCGTGGGAGCCGCCGAATGATCCGGCTGCTGCTTGCGCTCTTGCTTTTCCTGGCGTCCGTCGTTCCGAGCTTTGCCGTCAACCCGGACGAGGTGCTCGCGGATCCGGCACTCGAGGCGCGCGCCCGCGCGATCTCTGCCCAGCTCCGCTGCATGGTCTGCCAGAACCAATCGATCGACGATTCGAATGCCGAACTCGCCAAGGATCTGCGGCTGCTCGTACGCGAGCGCCTGAAGAACGGCGACACCGACGAGGCGGTGATCTCCTACGTCGTCTCGCGCTACGGTCAATTCGTTCTCCTGAACCCCCGCTTCGAAGCCAAGACGCTCGTGTTGTGGGGAATGCCCGCTATCCTGCTCGTGGTCGGCATCCTCACCCTCGTCGTGGCAGCACGCCGCCGCGGCGCAAGAGCTCCGGGCGTGCCGCTTTCGGACGAGGAAAAGGAAAGGCTGGACAGGCTTCTGAGGTCCTGACCTCGGGCGGGAGGTACGCTCGGGCATTGCGCGAACGGCCCATCCATTCCCTGCCTCGTCTGCTTGACCGGAACATTACCAAAAATTCATCCGCCGGACAGAACTCAGTAATGTCCCGCCCGTTACATCTTACGGCACGGGCTGTTTCCTCCAGTCACAGCCATACGAGCGGGTCTCCGGCGGTGAGGCCGTTGGACCCGGCTCGGGGAAAAGGTTCGTAGCCTGCCGCGCAGGCGGGCTTCATGAAAGAGAGAAGGCAAAACGAATGTCTACGTTCAAAGCTCCCCGTCCCTCCTTGAAGACTGTGCTGAAGACTACGACGGTTGCCGGCCTCGCAGCCGTGCTGCTGACGACCGGCCTGCCGGCCGAAGTCGCGCAGTCCTTCGCCGAAGCCGTGAGAGTGCAGGCCCCGGCCGTTCCGAGTTTCGCCAATGTGGTCGACGCCGTTTCGCCGGCGGTCGTCTCCGTCCGCGTGCAGGCGCGTGAGCGCGTCAGCGACGACGAAAGCAACTTCACCTTCGATTTCGGCGGCCGCGGATTCGAAGATCTGCCGGAAGACCATCCGCTGCGGCGCTTCTTCCGCGAATTCGCTCCGCGTGAAAACGATCGTGCCGATCGCTGGCGCGACCGCCGCGGTCCCCGCGGTGAAGGTCGTCTCCGTCCGCGTGCGCAAGGCTCCGGCTTCTTCATCACCGAGGATGGCTACCTGGTCACCAATAACCACGTCGTTTCCGACGGCTCGGCCTTTACCGTTATCATGAACGACGGAACCGAGCTCGACGCCAAGCTCGTCGGCAAGGACAGCCGGACCGACCTCGCCGTGCTCAAGGTCGATGACAAGCGCAAGTTCACTCACGTCACCTTCGCCGACGACGAAAAGGTGCGCGTCGGTGACTGGGTCGTGGCTGTCGGTAATCCCTTCGGCCTCGGCGGCACGGTGACTGCGGGCATCATCTCCGCTCGGGGTCGCGATATCGGCTCCGGTCCCTACGATGATTACCTGCAGGTCGACGCAGCGGTGAACCGCGGCAATTCCGGCGGCCCGACCTTCAACCTGTCAGGCGAGGTCGTCGGCATCAACACGGCCATCTTCTCGCCCTCCGGCGGCAATGTCGGCATCGCCTTCGCAATTCCCGCCTCGGTCGCGAAGGACGTCGTGGACGCCCTGATCAAGGACGGCACGGTTTCGCGTGGCTGGCTGGGTGTCCAGATCCAGCCGGTGACGAAGGATATCGCCGAGTCGCTCGGCCTTTCCGAGGCGAAGGGCGCCCTCGTCATCGAACCGCAGGCAGGTTCGCCGGGTGAAAAGGCAGGCATCAAGAACGGCGATGTCGTGACGGCGCTGAATGGCGAGCCGATCAAGGATCCGCGCGACCTTGCGCGGCGCGTCGCGGCCTTGCGCCCCGGTTCCACCGCCGAGGTTTCGCTGTGGCGCGACGGCAAGTCCGAGACGGTCCAGCTCGAGATCGGCACGCTGCCGAGCGATGCCAAGGAGACGGCACCGGCTACCGGTGAAGCGCAGCCCGACGAAGGGCAGGCCGGCGAAGAGGCGCTGGCCGACCTCGGCCTGACGGTGGTGCCGTCGGACGACGGCAAGGGCGTCACGATCGCATCCGTCGATCCGGACTCCGACGCCGGCGATCGCGGCCTGAAGGAAGGCGAGAAGATCGTCTCCGTCAACAACCAGGAAGTGAGGTCGGCAGACGACGTTCTTAAGGTGATCAACAACGCCAAGAAGGACGGGCGCAGCAAGGCTTTGTTCCAGATCGAGGCCCAGGAAGGCAGCCGCTTCGTCGCGCTTCCCATCGCTCAGAGCTGAGACACCGTGGAGCGGGGGCGCGGACTTTGCGAACCCGCTCCGACTTCAGAGCGCCGCGACATCCAGCGCATGTCGCGGCGCTTTGTGTTTCGAATCCCGCAAGCCACAGCAAACCGAAACCGGTTGAGACGAACAAAGGTCCGGGACTATGGTCACCCGTATGAAGATTCTGATTGTTGAAGACGATCTCGAGGCCGCCGCCTATCTTGCCAAGGCCTTCCGCGAGGCAGGCATAGTCTGCGATCACGCGAGCGACGGTGAGAGCGGCTTGTTCATGGCGAGTGAGAATGCCTATGATGTGCTTGTCGTCGACCGCATGCTTCCCCGCCGCGACGGCCTGTCGCTGATCACGGAATTGAGGCGCAAGGACATCCACACGCCGGTGCTCATTCTATCCGCACTTGGCCAGGTGGACGACCGCGTCACGGGCCTTCGCGCCGGCGGCGACGATTACCTGCCGAAGCCCTACGCCTTCAGCGAGCTTCTCGCCCGCGTCGAGGTGCTCGGCCGGCGAAAGGGCGCACCCGAGCAGGACATGGTCTATCGCGTCGGCGACCTCGAGCTCGATCGCCTTTCCCATTCCGTCCGGCGGCAGGGCAAGGAGATCCCGTTGCAGCCGCGCGAATTCCGGCTCCTCGAATATCTGATGAAGAATGCCGGGCAGGTGGTGACGAGAACCATGCTGCTCGAGAACGTCTGGGACTATCATTTCGATCCTCAGACCAACGTGATCGACGTGCATGTTTCGCGGCTGCGTTCGAAGATCGAAAAGGACTTCGACCGGCCGTTGCTGAGAACGATCCGCGGCGCCGGATACATGATCAAGGACGACCGGGCTGCGGACGCATGAGCAGGATCAGTGTGCTGTTCAGGACGACCGCAGTCAGGCTCTCTGCGCTCTATCTGATTCTGTTCTCCCTTTGCGCCGCCTTTCTCGTCTTCTACGTGACCGGCATGTCGGAGCGTCTCCTGCAGCAGCAGACGCGCGACGCGATCGCTGGCGAGGTAACCCAGATCGCAGATGTCTACGACCGCGCCGGAATCAACGGGCTGCTTCGTTCGCTGGAGCGCCGGGCACGTCAGCCGGGAGCGAATCTCTATGTCATTGCGGGGCCGAACGGCGAAATTCTCGCCGGCAATGTGGCGGCACTCGAGCCCGGGCTCCTCGACGACGAGGGCTGGAAATCGGAGCCGTTCCGCTATCGGCGCTTCACCGACGAGAGCCGTACCGACAGGCACGTCGCCCTTGCCCAGGTCCTGGTGCTCGACAACGGTCTGAGGATACTCGTCGGCCGTGACCTGCAGGAGCCCGAGAAGTTCCGCGTGCTTGTCCGTCAGGCACTGATGGTCGCGCTTGGCATCATGGGGCTCGGCGCGCTGGTCATCTGGTTCGGCATCGGCCGCAATGCTCTGCGCCGCATCGACCGGATGTCGGAGGCCAGCACCAAGATCATGGCGGGCGACCTCTCGCAGCGCTTGCCGACAAGCGGCTCAGGCGACGAATTCGACCGGCTTTCGGAATCGCTGAATGCAATGCTCGGGCGCATCGAAAAGCTGAACGAAGGACTGAAACAGGTCTCGGACAACATAGCGCATGATCTCAAGACGCCGCTGACGCGCTTGCGCAACAGGGCGGAGGCGGCGCTCGCCGATACCGAAGGGGGCAATCAGAGCAGCGCCCTCGAACAGATCATCGCCGAGTCCGATCAACTGATTCGTACCTTCAACGCGCTTCTGATGATCTCCCGTGTCGAAGCGGGTTCCGCCGTCGCCGAGATGAGCGAGGTCGACCTGGCGCAGATCGTGGCGGATTGCGTAGAGCTCTACGAGCCGCTGGCGGAAGACAAGGAAATGCGCATCGAAGCGGAGGCCGTGCCCGGAGTGATGATTTCCGGCAATCGCGAACTGATCAGCCAGGCGTTGGGCAACCTGATCGACAATGCGATCAAATATGCGGAAGGTGCCGAAGATCCGTTGATACGGGTTGAAATGACGAGAAGCGATCGTCACGTCGTCTTGACCGTTGCCGACCATGGGCCCGGCATACCCGAGAATATGCGCGGAGAGGTCGTCAAGCGTTTCGTTCGCCTGGACGAAAGCCGGTCGAAGCCGGGGACGGGCCTCGGCCTGTCGCTCGTCGAGGCGGTCATGGAGATGCACCGCGGTTCGCTGGAACTGGCGGCGACGGAGGAGGACGGCCAGGGGCTTACGGTCCGCATGGTTTTCCCGGCGGTTGCAAGCTGATAAACCCGTAGCGGGAACCGATGGAGAGGTTGTACATGGCGGAAGCGATCGAGCGGTCTTTGTCGGATATCCACGTGGTGCCGATCCGCCCGGCAAGCCAGGCGGATGCCAAGGCCGCCGTTTCCGTCCTCAAGGATGCGGCGAAAGGCAACGAACGCATCGCGAAGCTCGTTGCATCGGACGCGCCGCTCAAGGATTTTCTCGTCGCCGCCTTCGCGCTCTCGCCGTTCCTGCGGGATACGGCGCGCAGCCATCCGGAGATCCTCGAAACATTGCTTTCTGAAACGCTGCCGGCGTTCTTGAAGCGCAGGATCGAGGCCGCCCGGAGAGCCTGGCAGGCCGAAGCGCCTGGGACGGCGCTGCCGGACACTGAGATCATGGCACGGCTGAGGCGGGCGAAGCGGGAGGTGGCCTTTGCCGTCGCGCTTGCGGATCTTTCGCGCCTCTTCCGCGGCCGGGAGACGACACGGTGGCTCAGCGATTTTGCAGAGGCGGCCGTGTCGGCCGCCATCGATCACCTGCTGCTCGGCGCGCATGAAAGCGGCAAGTTGGCGTTGAAGGACAGTTCCGCGCCGTCCTCCGCCTCGGGCGTCGTCGTGCTCGGCATGGGCAAGCTCGGCGCAGGCGAACTCAACTATTCGTCCGATATCGACCTCGTCGTCTTCTACGATGCGCAGTCGGGCGTCATCGTGGAGCGGGACGATGCCCCGGAAACCTTCGCCCGGCTGTTGAGGCGCTTGATCCGCATCCTGCAGGAGAGAACCGGCGAAGGATATGTCTTCCGCACGGACCTGCGGCTTAGGCCCGACCCGGGCTCGACGCCGCTCGCCATCCCAGTCGAGGCGGCAATGCTCTATTACGAGAGCAGGGGGCAGAACTGGGAACGGGCTGCTTTCATCAAGGCGCGGCCGATCGCGGGCGATATCGAGGCCGGCGAACGCTTCCTCAAGGAACTGACGCCCTTCGTCTTTCGCAAATATCTCGACTATGCGGCGATCGCCGACATTCACTCGATCAAGCGGCAGATCCACGCCCATAAGGGGCACGGGGAAATCGCCGTGAAGGGTCACAACATCAAGCTCGGGCGCGGCGGCATCCGCGAGATCGAGTTCTTCGTGCAAACACAGCAGCTGATCGCCGGCGGCCGCACGCCCGCGCTGCGGCTTCGCGAAACGGAAACGATGCTGCGGACGCTCGCCGAGAGCGGCTGGATCGACGGGGCGTCCGCCGAGGAACTGATCGAGGCTTACTGGTTCCTGCGCGACGTCGAGCATCGCATCCAGATGGTGCATGACGAGCAGACGCATCTCCTTCCGGAGACCGAAGCGGAACTCAAGCGGATCGCCTATATGCTCGGCTTCGAGGATACGGCATCCTTCTCGAATGCTCTGTCGGGTGTGCTGCGCACGGTCGAGCGGCGCTATGCGCAACTCTTCGAGCAGGAGGTGAAGCTATCCACCGAGACGGGGAATCTGGTCTTCACCGGCCAACAGGACGATCCGGATACGCTTGAAACGCTGAAGAAACTGGGCTTCCAGCGGCCGTCCGACATCGCCCGCACCATCCGCACCTGGCACTACGGGCGCTATCGCGCAACACAGTCGGTCGAAGCGCGCGAGCGGCTTACGGAACTGACGCCGGAACTCCTGCGCGTCTTCGGTGAAAGCCGACGGGCGGATGAAGCGTTTCTGCGTTTCGACCACTTCCTCTCGGGGCTGCCCGCCGGGATCCAGCTTTTCTCCCTGCTCGGCAACAATCCCGGCCTCCTGTCGCTGATCGTCAATATCATGTCGTCGGCCCCGCGTCTGGCGGACATCATCGCCGCCAAACCGCACGTCTTCGACGGCATGCTCGAACCGGGGCTGCTTGCGGAACTGCCGACGAGGGACTATCTGGCGCCGCGTATCGCCAATTTCGTCGCCGGAGGACGGCATTATGAGGAGGTGCTGGATCGCTTGCGCATCATCGCCGCCGAGCAGCGCTTCCTGATCGGCATCCGGCTCCTCACGGGAGCCATCACCGGCCTGCAGGCGGGACGGGCTCTCACCGATCTCGCCGATCTGATCATCGCCGCGGCGCTCGACGCGGTCCTGGAGGAGGTCCGGTCGGCGCATGGCCATTTCCCCGGCGGCCGGGTCGCAATCGTCGGAATGGGCAAGCTCGGCAGCCACGAATTGACCGCCGGTTCCGACATCGACCTCATCCTGCTCTATGACTACGACGACAAAGTGCTGGAGTCCGATGGCGCAAAGCCGCTCGATCCGGTTCGCTATTTTACGCGGGTAACACAACGGCTGATCGCCGCGCTGTCGGCGCCGACCGCAGAGGGCATCCTCTACGACGTGGACATGCGGCTGCGACCCTCCGGCAACAAGGGGCCGGTTGCGACGCGCATAACCGCTTTCGCCAAGTATCAGCGAACGGAAGCCTGGACCTGGGAGCATCTGGCGCTGACTCGGGCGCGCTGCATCTGCGGCGATGAGAGTCTCGTCGGCGAAGCGGAGGCGATCTTTGCCGAGGTCCTCTCTGAAAAGCGGGATATCGCAAAGATCCGTATGGATGTCGCGGAGATGCGCGGCCTGATCGACAAGGAGAAGCCGCCGAAGGATATCTGGGACTTCAAGCTCATTCCCGGCGGCCTGGTCGATATCGAGTTCATCGCCCAGTACCTCGCCCTGGTCGCGCCGGCGAAGGGAGTGACGCCGCCTGCTGCCGGTACGCAGACGCTCGAGGCGCTGAAGACGCTTGGTGCCGGCATGATGCATGCGAACGACCTCGATACGGCCGCCGAAGCGCTTGTGCTGTTCACGGAGCTATCGCAGCTCGTGCGCCTCTGCATCGATGGCGACTTCGACCCGAGGGAAGCGCCGGCCGGCCTCGTGGATCTCGTCTGCCGTGCCGGCGACTATCCGGACCTGACGCATCTCGAGGCCGATATTCGTCGTCTCTCGAAGGCCGTGCGCCGGATCTTCCAGGCGGTTATCGCTGCAGCGTAAGCGGGCGTGGCGGGGTCAGGCCCGGTCGGGAATCCTGACCGAGATGATGGTCCCGACATTTTCCGCCGAATGGATCTTCATGGTCCCGCCGTGGAGCCGCGTCAGCGAGCGCGAGATGGCGAGTCCGAGCCCGGAGCCGCCCTTGCTCTTGGCATATTGGCTCTGCACCTGTTCGAAGGGCTGACCGATCTTCTGCAACGCGTCCTTTGGAATACCGATGCCGGAATCCGCGATCGTCAGCGTGACCGCGCCCCTCACTTTACGCGCCCGCAAGGAGATGCGTCCGCCTTCATTGGTGAACTTGACAGCATTGGAGAGGAGATTGAGCAGAACCTGCTTCATCGCGCGCCGATCGGCGAACATCGTCAGGCCCGAGGATATCTGCTGGACCACGCGGATGTTCTTTCGCTCTGCCGGAATTGTGGTGAAACGAAGCGTCTCCTCGATCAGCGGAGCGAGGTCGATCCTCTCGCGCGTGATGCGCATATGGCCGGCCTCGATCTTCGACATGTCGAGTATGTCGTTGATGACGTTGAGCAGATGCTTGCCGCTTTCGAAAATATCGCGTGAATATTCGTGGTACTTCTCCGAGCCGAGCGGGCCGAACATCTGGTCCTGCAGGATTTCCGAGAAGCCTAGAATGGCGTTCAGCGGTGTGCGCAGCTCGTGTGACATGTTGGCGAGGAATTCGGACTTGGCCCGGTTCGCCGCCTCGGCGCGTTCTTTCTCCGCCTGATAGTTCGCGTTTGCGACGGAGAGTTCGGCCTTCTGCTGCTCAAGTGTTACGCGCGAGGCAGAGAGGTCGCCGATGGTCGCCATCAGCCGCCGCTCGGATTCGCGCAGACGCACCTGATGCCGCTTGAGCAGCGTGATGTCCGTGCCGACCGAAACGAGGCCGCCGTCGCGCGTGCGCCGCTCGTTGATCTGCAGCCAGCGTTCGTCGGCAAGCTGCACTTCGGTCGTCTGCGACTGGTTGCTTCGGTCCGGATCGGCGACGCGCCGTTCGACAACCGGCCTTGCCGCTGCTGCATGGACGGTCGTGCGTTCGGTGCCGGGCACCAGCACGTGGTCGGGCAATTGCCAGGCTTGCTGATAGTGGGTGTTGCACATCACCAGGCGATCGTGCTTGTCCCAAAGCACGAAAGCTTCAGAGGTACACTCGATCGCATCCGCGAGGCGCTGATCGGCCTCGGCGTAACGCTGGGCAAGCCTGTGCTGTTCGGTCACGTCCATCGCAATGCCGATGAGATGCGTCCGGCCGGATACGGTGCGGATCACCTGGGCGCGTGCTCGAAGCCATACGAAGTGACCATCGGCATGGCGCATGCGGAACACCTGATCGATCTGGCGCTCGTTGCCCTTGGCGATCGCCCGCGCGACCCGGTATATGCCCCGATCCTCGACATGCATGAGACGGGCGGCATCGCCGAACGACAGCACGCTCGCGTCGCCCGGCATGCCGAGCATCTCGTACATCGAGCGGGACCAGAAGAGCCGCCTGTTGTCGAGGTCGAAGTCCCAGAGGCCGCAGCGTCCGCGGGAGAGGGCCGTTTCGACGCGCAGGTTCGATTCGGCAAAGACCGCATCGGCATCGCGGGCACGCTTTGCCTGGATGTAGTAGGCATACAGGACGACCATCAGGATCGCCGAAACACCGGCAAACAGCGTGACGTTGAGCGAGATTTCGTCGCGCCAGGCCGCCTCGAATCGGGCGGTCGACGTTGCCGCCAGAACGGCGCCGCCGGAATCCGGCAATTGCCGGAGGGCAATGAAATGCTCGATGCCGTCGATCGAGGCTTTCACGATGCTGGCGCCCTCGCCGTAATACTGCAGCGTGGCGACCTCGGGAGCGATTGCGGAGAGTGTGCGTCCGATGAGATGGACGCCATCCTGTGTGCCGGCAAATACGCGGCCGTCTCTGCGGACCGTCAGCAGGAAAATCCCGGCATCCAGAATGTCGGCGGGCAGAAATTCGGTGAGCCGCCGTTCGACCTCCCAGCGGCGGCCATCGGCGAAGAGTTCCGCTCCGTCGGTCTGGAATGCACCGGCTGCCGCCGCCGCCGCAAGGCTGACCGATCGGCGGGAGGAGGCCTCCATGCGGGCGTGCTCGTCCATGATGCCCGACATCCGTGAGATTGCCACGATGAGCAGAAAAGCGATGATGAGGATCGGGATGGACCGTTTGAGCATTGGCTCGGCCATGGCGAGCTTCCGCGATGCCGGTTCGGCAAAGATCTTCGCCTGCTCGATGAACTCTCGTTCGAGGCCCGAAAAGCCCGGAAACTTGAGTCGCAACCGCCCCTCGGCTGCGCTTCCCCGTCGCGCGTCCGCCATCTTTTCCAATTTGTCGTCCTCGAGAAGCGTTCCGCACTCGATAATGCTGCAGGGAACGCCTTGATTCTTCTCAGTCTGAAACGTCGACCCCGTCTTCAGCGGTTTCCCGGAAGCGGGCGATTCAGTGATTCGGCGCGCCGCTCGCCCGAATCTGACTCAATGAATCACAGGGCGATTCGCCTTGTCCAGAGGTAATGGTAAAGATTTGTTAACCATATCTCATCGTTGGGAAATGATAGCCGGACTGCTGGAGCCTGTTGAGACTCGTCCGGAGTCCATGACGACCGATGGGCGGGATGGATATCGGCGTTGAAGCTCCGGTCGGTTTTGTCGGCGCGCATGGCGCGATGCGCTTGAACTCCTTGAGGGCCGACTCGGCTGCGCAGCCTGCTGCCTGTTTCCTTTGAATCGTTGCCGACCAAAGGACAAAAACATGCAGCAGATCGAAGTGCTTAAGCGGCCGCGTCCAATAAGAAGCGCGGCGCTTTAGGAAGCGTATCGGAGGACTGCAATCTCTCCTCGCCCTGTGACAAGCACAGGGACGAGGAGATCAAACAAGCCGCGGGCCGGTGCTCGTCAGTGCTCGTCCTTGAGCATGCGATCGACGATGTCGCTCACATCGGCGGAAAGGTTGGAGGCGCGCGCGACCTCTTCGAGCGCGCTGCAGGCGTGGCCGGCCCGGGTACTTTCAAGCGACCGCCAGGAACGCATCGACGTAAGAATACGCGCCGCAAGCTGCGGGTTGCGCGCATCGATGTCGAGAATCTGTCGGGCAAGGAAACGATAGCCTTCACCGTCGAGGCGGTTGAAGCCGGTGGCATTCGCGAAGGCGAATGTGCCGACCAGCGAACGAACGCGGTTCGGATTGCTGGCGTTGAAGAGCGGATCCGACATCAGCCCCCGAACGCGGTCGAGCGTCGACGGCCCTGGGATCGTCGCCTGAATGGCGAACCACTTGTCGATGACCAGCGCGTTGTCGGCAAAGCGCTTCTTGAACGCCGCCAGGGCGTCAGCTGTCGCCTCGGCCTCCGGAAACCGGTGCGCAAGAAGCGTCAGCGCGTGGCTGAGATCGGTCATGTTGTTGGCGGAGCGAAACGCGTCAGCGGCTTTTTGCGGGCTCCCGTCGGCATAGACGAGATAGGTAAGCCCCGAATTGCGCAGGGCCCGCCGTCCGGCGCTCTCGGCGTCCGGACGGAACGGACCGGACAGGGACATCTCGTTCACCAGTCGCGCAAAAGTATCTTTGCCGGCCTGGGCGATGGCGGCCAGGACAGCCTGGCGCCCGGAATGAATGGCATCCGGATCGTTGTTGCCGCCGATTTCGCGGCCTATGTCGGTTTCGCTGGGCAGCGAAAGCACTTGCGACCGGAACGCCGGCTCAAGCCGGTCGTCGGCGGCCGCGGCAAGCAGGGCATCGACAAGCGCATCGTCACAGGCAACGGGCTGGCCGGCACGCGCCTGTGCCGCCGCCGTGACGAGATTGTCGAGGGCCATCGTGTTCAGCGCCTGCCAACGTGCGAAGAGGTCGGTCTCGTGGCGCGCAATCAGCGCGCGATCCTCGGCGCTCTGCGCCACGTGCAGATTGACAGGCGCGGAGAAACCGCGGTTGAAGGAGGGGACCGGCTCGGATGGAATGCCGGAAAAGGTGACGGTCTGCTTGCGCTCGGTCAGGTGCAGTACGTCGCCGGCGATCTCCGCGCCGGAGACGGCCGAGGGCTTTGCCTCGCTTCCGTCCGGAAGCAACAGTCCGAAGCGGAGCGGAATATGCATCGGCGCCTTGCTGCTCTGCCCCGGCGTCGGCGGAACGGTCTGCTCCAGCGACAGCGTGTATGTCTGCTTGGAGGCGTCATAGGTGCCCGAAGCGGTGACGAGCGGCGTTCCGGCCTGATGATACCAGAGCGAGAACTGCTTGAGGTCTCGACCGCTTGCGGTCTCGAAACAGGCGACGAAGTCCTCGATCGTCACCGCTTGGCCGTCGTGACGCTCGAAGTAGAGGTCCATGCCCTTCTTGAAGAGGTCGCGGCCGAGCACCGTCGCGATCATCCGCGTGACCTCGGATCCCTTCTCATAAACCGTGGTCGTGTAGAAGTTGTTGATTTCTCTGTATTGCGTCGGGCGTACGGGGTGGGCGAGGGGGCCGGTATCCTCGGGGAATTGCTCGGATTTCAAATGCCGCACCTCGGCGATACGCTTCACGGCGCGCGAACGCATGTCGGCGGAAAATTCGTGGTCGCGATAGACGGTCAGGCCTTCCTTCAGGCAGAGCTGAAACCAGTCGCGGCAGGTGATGCGGTTGCCGGTCCAGTTGTGGAAATATTCGTGGGCGATGATCGCCTCGATATTGGCATAGTCCGCATCGGTCGCCGTTTCCGGATCGGCGAGCACATATTTATCGTTGAAGATGTTGAGCCCCTTGTTCTCCATGGCGCCCATGTTGAAATCGGAGACTGCGACGATCATGAAGATGTCGAGATCGTACTCGCGGCCGAAGACCTGCTCATCCCATCTCATCGACCGCTTCAGCGCATCCATGGCGTAGGCGGCGCGCGGCTCTTTGCCGTGTTCGACATAGATTTTGAGGACGACGTCCCGGCCGGAAGCGGTGGTGAACGTGTCCTCGACTACCCCGAGATCGCCGGCAACGAGCGCGAAGAGATAGCTCGGTTTGGGATGCGGATCGAACCAGGAGGCGAAATGACGGCCGTCGCCCATGTCGGCGCCGCCGAGATAGTTGCCGTTCGAAAGCAGAAGCGGTGCGGCAGCCTTGTCGGCGATGATGTTGACGGTATAGACCGCCAGCACGTCGGGACGATCCGGGAAGTAGGTGATGCGACGGAAACCTTCCGCTTCGCACTGGGTGCAGTAGACGTTACTGGTGCGATAGAGGCCCATCAGCTTGGTGTTGGCTTCCGGAGACAGGGCCGTCGTGACAGTGATCTCGAAGGGGGCGGCTTCCGGCAGTCCGCGAATGGTAAGCGTGTCGTCCGTCGCTTCATAGAGCGTGCCGGGTATCGCTTCCTGATCGAGCAGCAGGCCGGTCATGACGAGCTCGTCGCCGTCGAGAACGAGCGGTGCCGAAGGGGCGACGCCTTGGCGGCGATGGAAGATCATGCGCGCCTCGACCTTCGTCTCCCGCGGATCGAGTTCGAAAGTCAGGTCCACCCTCTCGAGAACGAAATCGGTCGGCCGGTAGTTTTCCAGATGAACGATCTGGCCAGTGTTTGTCCGCATGGTCAGTCCTGCTTGCGCCTTCTTGCTCTTCGCCTTCTAGAGGGCGCTCATGATGGTGAAAAGCCAAGATCCGAGATTCTGCACGATGTGATGCCGGCGACGGCACGTCTGGCAGCAAAAATGCAGGGCCCGTCCCGCCTGTTATTGACCGGAGATTTATCGCAGCAGCACTAACAAGAACTGAATCGATGGCGATTTTTTCGTTCTTGCTAAACAAACTGCCGGGCCATCTCGCTCCCCTTGCGAGCTTCGCACATGCGGGTGAATTCATCACGAAAAAACCAACTCCATCACGAAATTTGATCCAACATCCTGCGCAAGCACGGCTAAGGTGACGTATTCCTACGCGGCTTTACCGCCGCGTCCTCCCACCTCCGTTTCCCTTCCAATCGGTTCGCCGATGCCAGTTTGAAAAGCTACGTTTCATGGATGCGGACGCTCCGAGCCCGATGAAGGGGATTGCGCTCAAAGTGCTCTCCGTGGTCGTCTTCGTGTGCATGTCGACCTGTATCAAGGCTGCAGGCGACGGCATCGCGACCGGCCAGATCACCTTCTACCGCTCGGCTTTCGCGATGGTGCCGATCCTTGGATTCCTCGCCTGCCGCGGCGCATTGCGGGACGCGTTCAGGACGGCGAATGTCACGGGACACCTGGCGCGCGGTTTCGTCGGCATCCTCGCCATGAGCTGCGGCTTTTACGGTCTCGTCCACCTGCCCCTGCCGGAGGCGATCGCGATCGGCTATGCCATGCCGCTGCTCGCCGTGGCCTTCGCGGCCATCTTTCTGGGCGAGATGGTGCGGCTCTATCGCTGGTCTGCGGTGGTCATCGGGCTCGTCGGCGTGTTTATCATCACTTGGCCGCGCCTCACGCTCTTCAACCAGAGCGGCTTCGGATCGACCGAAGCGATGGGCGCGGTCGCGGTGCTGCTTTCGGCGGCGCTCGGGGCAACGGCGATGGTGCTCGTGCGCAAGCTCGTGCAGAAGGAGCGCACCCACACGATCGTCCTCTATTTCTCCCTTTCGGCCGCAGTGTTCTCGCTTGCGACGCTGCCGTTCGGCTGGTCCGAACTCTCCTGGCGGGCCTTCCTTCTCCTGATGATCGCGGGCTTTTGCGGCGGTGTCGGGCAGATACTGCTAACGGAGAGCTATCGCCACGCCGATATGTCGACGATCGCCCCCTTCGAGTACACGTCGATCGTGCTCGGCATCGTTTTGGGCTACTTCCTCTTCGGCGATGTGCCGACCGCAACCATGCTGGCCGGGACGGCGATCGTCGTGGGCGCGGGCATCTTCATCATCTACCGGGAGCACCAGCTGGGACTGGAGCGAAAGGGCGCGCGCAAGCACGTGACGCCGCAGGGATAGGCATGCCGCTCGAGGAGTGCACAGCGGCCGTCGCTTCAAAGAGTCAGGACGTTTCTTGCTCCCAGGCGGGAACGGTATCGTCCTCGATGATCTCGCCTGCGTCCTGATGTGCGAGCGGACTGGTGACGTCGGGACCGGGTGTGGGCAGCACCGTCGTCACCTGGAAATCGGTTTTCGCAACGAGGCCCTCGTGCTGCTGGCGCTGGAGAATGCGCCATGCCGCATAGCCGGCGTAGAGCGCAAAATAGACAGCCAGCACGACAAACAATGCGACGGGGCCGAAGCGATCCATGAGCGGCCCCACCATCAGCGGGCCGGAGATCGTGCCGAGACCGTAGGTGATCATCAGGCCGGATGAAACTTCCACATATTCGTCGGGGCGCGCCAGGTCGTTGGCATGCGCGACGTTCAGCGCATAGATCGGAAAGAGGACGGTGCCGATGCAGGCGGCAAGGCCGTAGAGCACCGGCGGGCTGCTTGCGATCGCCAGGGACATGGCTAGGCATGACACAACACCGGCGATGCCGCAGGCAACCATGACGATGCGCCGGTCCATCCGGTCGGAGGCGCGGCCGATCGGGACCTGGGAGATTGCGCTGCCGGCCAGAAGCGACGCGAGGAGTGTCGCTCCCTCGCCGGTCGAGAGGCCGATCTTCTGGGTGAAGACGCCGCCGAGATTGAGCCAGGCGCCGGAGAGCGCGCCGGCGAGAAAGCCGCCGACGACGGCGACGGGCGAGCGGCGGTAGAGTGCGGGGATGTCGAAGTTTGCCCGTGCCGGCGGTGCCGGCATCGGCGAGGAGGAGAGGGCGGTCGGCAGCAGGGCGAGCGAGAAGAGGACACCGCAGAGGATGAACAGCGAGGTGTTGCTCGGATCGCCGAGCGGCACCAGGTACTGCCCGCCGATCGTGCCGACCATGGTGGTTATGAGATAAAGGGAGAAGAGCAGGCCGCGATTCTCGTTCGTCACCCGCTCGTTCAACCAGCTCTCCACGACCAGGTAACTTCCGGCAATCGCAAAGCCGGAGACGGCACGGAAGCCGATCCAGGCGCGCCAGTCGACGATGAGCCCGCACATCAGGATCGCGATGGACAGCAGCGTTATGAGCGCAGTGAAGACGCGGACATGGCCGACGCGCAGGACGAATTTCGGCGTGACGATGCAGGAAAGCGTGAAGCCCAGCGTGTAGCCCGTCGCAAAGATCGAGATCGTGAGGGTCGACCAGCTTTCCGTCACCGAGCGTACCGGTATGACATAGCTCTGCAGCCCGAAGGCCACCATCATCAGAAAGGTGGACAGCATCAGGCTGAACACGGAAGCGAAATTCGCCAGCATCGGCGCTCCTGGAGAGGGGAAAGGAGCGGCTTGGTTTCGGCTTCGGCCGATGAACTTCGTCGCTCCTCAAACGGAATCGAGAGTGGCTGTAACGAAGTTCCGGGGCGCTGTCGATTGCGACAGGAAATGGTGAAATGGCGCAGCCGGGAAGGAAAGGCTAGCTCGGCAGCAACCGGCTCGCCGCGCCGTCATGGGCGCGCCGGCCGTCGCTGGCCATGCTCAGCCGGCTGTACTCGCGAGATGCGCGGACGGCGGTGCGGATATCGGAGATCGCATCGGCGAGACCGCGAATGCTGTCGAGCGGCTTGGACATGATCGTTCTCTCCTGCGTCGTTCCGTCGCGGCGTCGTTCAGCGCTGGATGAACTCGGCGAAGATCTGCGCCGGACGGGTCGTCCGCGCAAGGCCGATTGCAGTCATCTGCTCGTTGGCAGCCGTGCCGAAACGGTCGAACGGCGTCCGCGAGGCGGCGCCGGCGTAGCGGAGCGTCTCGAAGCTGCTGTGAATCGGGCGGTAACGGGCCGTCATGGTTCAGTTCCTTATCCATTCCTCCCGTTGCCCTATATTGCGTTGCAGCATCGATTTTGCAATGCGTTAAAACGCCGCTCAGACATGCGCAAATCGCATGGCTTTTTTCATGACTCATTCATGAATCGGATTGTCCTATCGTCAGCCGATGCGGGACTTGAACGCCAGCAAATCCAGCCAGGCGAAGCGCTTGTTGATCGGAGCCGCGATCAGGTCCTGGGGGTGCAAGGTGGCGACTGTCGGTATTCTGGTGCTACCAATGGTGAGTTCTCGCCAGTCGCCGCGCATCTGGTGGATCGTCTCACCGGTGCCGAAGAAGAAGCGGGCGGTGAAGTTGCCGAGAAGCAGCAGCTGCTTGGGTTCTGCGAGCGCGATCTGACGCTCGATGAACGGGCGGCAGATATCCGCCTCCCGAGCGCTCGGAACGCGGTTTCCCGGCGGCCGCCAGGGCACGGCATTGGCGAGAAGCACGTTCTCCCGCGAGAGGCCGATGCCGGACAGCATACGTTCGAGCATCTCGCCGTGCCTTCCAGCAAAGGGCCTGCCGTCGCGGTCGTCGTCCCCATAGGGCATGGGACCGATGATCATGACTCCGGAAGTGGCATTGCCTTCGGCGAAGACGAGATTGCGGGCGCTGTTCCTGAGATTGCAGCCGGCGAAGGCCTCCATCGCGGTCCGCAGCTCCCCGAGCGACCGCGCCGCATCCGCGACGAACTGTGCCTCCCGGACGGCCTGTTCGTCGGGTATCGCTACCGCCGGAAGGGGCGCCGGAGGCGCGGCGGGACGACGCTCGCGAGACGTGCCGGGTTCGCGCGAAGTGTTGGCGGGTGGCGCGGATTGCTGACGCCCGACTGCCGTCTCGCTGGCTGGCGGCGCCGCGCGGTATTCCGCGCGCCCGCTTCTCATCGCCTCGAATTCGGCCAGCCGGTCGACAGGCGCGTCCTCGAGCAGCCATTCGACCCCCGCTTCCGCGTGGAAGGCGAGAAGGGCGGCAAGTTCGGAGCGGGAGAGGTCGTTGGCCGAGATCATGGCGCGAATGTAACAGATCGGCGGGGACGGTCCACTGGATGTTTCCTTAAGTCGCTTTCGATCAGGGACAGATGCATGCAGCCATTCGAGGTGCTACAGCGCGGCGCTGCAGCGACAATGAGGGCATTCAGGCGGCCGCGGTCCACGACTCAACATCGTCGCGCTCGCCGATGAGCGCGAGGCCATGGGCGATCGACAGAAGCTCGCCGCCGCTCTCGATACGCTCTAATCCGAAGCGGTTCTCGAAGAGACGGCGAACCGCCGGCACGAAGGACGTCCCGCCGGTCAGAAACACCTTGTCGATCGCGCCGGGCGAGGTCGCAGTCTTTGAAAGCACTTCGTCAAGCGCCTCCCCGATGCGGGCGAGGTCGGGCGCGATCCAGGCTTCGAACTCTTCCCGGCGAACGGTACGGCGTGCGCGCTCGCCAAGCGGCGCGAAGGCGAATTCGGTCTCCTCCTCCTGTGAGAGCCGCATCTTGGTAGCCGAGACCGCCTGATAGAGGGGGTAGCCTTCGTCATGCTCGATGAGTTCCACGAAGGACTCCAGCTTTTCCGGCTCCAGGCTTGCGCGCACCAGCTTCTTCAATTCGGTGAAATCCCTCAGCGTTTTGAAGATCGAAAGCTGGTTCCAGCGGCCGAAATTGGCGTAGTAGCTCGACGGCACTTCAAGCAGCTTGTCGAAGCTCTTGAACAGACTCCCCTTTCCGATAAGCGGCGAGATGATGTTATCGATGATCCGGAAGTCGAAATGGTCACCCGCGATGCCGACGCCGGAATGCCCGATCGGAGTCGCCGTCAGGCGCCCAGCCCGACTCTCGAAGCGGATGATCGAGTAGTCGGTTGTGCCGCCGCCGAAGTCGGCAACGAGTACAGTCGCATCCCGATCAAGACTGCGCGCGAAATAGAAGGCGGCCGCCACGGGTTCGTACACGTAATGAATTTCTGGAAAACCGATGCGGGTAAGCGCGCGATTATAGCGCTCGAGGGCCAGTTTCTCGTCCGGATTCGCGCCTGCAAACTGCACCGGACGACCGACCACGACACGCCTGAAGGCGGGCTCCCAGTTGCTGCCGGCATAGTCTCTGAGCCGCGCCAGGAAGCGTTGCATCAGGTCCTCGAACTCGTAGCGTTTGCCGAAGATCAGCGTGCCCTGGAAGAGCGCGCTCGCAGCGAAGGTTTTGATCGACTGAAGGAAGCGGCACTCGCCCGGATTGTCGATGAATTCCCGGATTGCCGCCTGGCCCGCTTCGACCTTCATCGGCGAGGGACCTGCGTCCTTCAGGAAGGAAAGCGCCGTCCGCGTCGTGTCCGATCTTCCCACCGGGCTTTCCACGATGATGGAGCGTGTCGATGCGCCTTCGGCCTGCGCCAGTACGGAATTGGTCGTGCCGAAGTCGAGGCCTAGGGCGGATGCCATGATCGTCTCCGTCTTTTCGGGTGGTGCGGCTTGCGGGATGGGGCGGGCCTCCTCGCATGCGAACGCGGCAAAAGCAAGCCGCCAACCGGCCCGATCCGGAGCAAATCTATTTACGTTTACGTGCAGGTAACATAAGAGACTCATGAAGTCATGCGCAAATGCAGGGACAGTCTGTCGCATCCCGGCTCGACAACGCCTGTTGCATTTGTCATGACGGGGTGATTTGGCCGGGACGGAGCCGGCGGAAGACCGGCAAAAACTGGAGAGTGTGATGACCGAGCAGCAAGAGCTCCCCGAACGCGAGAGCATGGAATTCGACGTGGTGATCGTCGGGGCGGGTCCGGCGGGGCTTGCCGCGGCCATCCGGCTGAAGCAGGTCAATCCGGAGCTTTCGGTCGTCGTCCTGGAAAAAGGCGCCGAAGTGGGCGCGCATATCCTCTCGGGCGCCGTGGTCGACCCGATCGGCATCGACCGGCTTCTGCCCGGCTGGCGCGACGAGCCGGATCACCCGTTCAAAACGCAAGTCACCGACGATCATTTCCTTTTCCTCGGCCCCGCAGGTTCGGTGCGTCTGCCGAACGTCCTGATGCCGCCGCTGATGAACAATCACGGCAACTATATCGTCTCGCTCGGCAATGTCTGTCGCTGGCTGGCCATCCACGCCGAGGCGCTCGGCGTCGAGATCTATCCGGGCTTTGCGGCGACCGAAGTGCTTTACAACGACGAGGGCGCGGTGATCGGCGTCGCCACTGGCGACATGGGCATCGAGAGGAGCGGCGAGCCGGGACCGAACTTCGCCCGCGGCATGGCGCTGCTCGGCAAGTACACCCTCATCGGCGAGGGCGTGCGCGGCTCGCTCGCCAAGCAGCTGATCGCCAAATACAAGCTCGACGAGGGCCGCGACGTGCCGAAATTCGGCATTGGCCTGAAGGAGCTCTGGGAGGTGAAGCCTGAGAATCACAAACCGGGCCTCGTGCAGCATTCCTTTGGCTGGCCGCTCGGCATGAAGACCGGCGGCGGCTCGTTCCTCTATCACCTCGAGGACAATCTGGTGGCCGTCGGCTTCGTCGTCCATCTCAACTACAAGAATCCGTATCTCTATCCGTTCGAGGAATTTCAGCGCTTCAAGACGCATCCGGCGATCCGCGGCACTTTCGAGGGGGGCAAGCGCCTTTCCTATGGCGCCCGCGCCATTACCGAGGGCGGATACCAGTCGGTGCCCAAGCTGTCCTTCCCGGGCGGGGCGCTGATCGGATGCTCGGCCGGTTTCGTCAACGTGCCGCGCATCAAGGGCAGTCACAATGCGGTGCTGTCCGGGATTCTCGCGGCGGAGAAACTCGCGGCGGCGATCGCCGAAGGCCGCGCCAATGACGAGCCGATCGAGATCGAGCGTGGCTGGCGCGAGAGCGCCATCGGTCAGGACCTGAAGCGGGTCCGCAACGTCAAGCCGCTGTGGTCGAAGTTCGGCACCGCGATCGGCGTCGCCCTGGGTGGCCTCGACATGTGGACGAACCAGCTCTTCGGCTTTTCCTTCTTCGGCACGCTGAAGCATGGCAAGACCGATGCGCAATCGCTCGAGCCGGCGGCCGAGCATGAAAAGATCGACTATCCGAAGCCGGACGGGGTGCTGACCTTCGACCGGCTCTCCTCGGTGTTCCTGTCGAACACCAATCACGAGGAGGATCAGCCCGTGCATCTGCAGGTGAAGGACTGGGATCTGCAGAAGCGCTCGGAATACGAGGTCTATGCCGGTCCCTCGTCACGCTACTGTCCGGCCGGCGTCTACGAGTGGGTCGAGAAGGACGGCCAGCCGACCTTCGTCATCAACGCCCAGAACTGCGTCCACTGCAAGACGTGCGACATCAAGGACCCGAACCAGAACATCAACTGGGTGCCGCCACAAGGGGGCGAAGGCCCGGTCTATCCGAACATGTAAATGTTCGGATAGGTCGGCCGCACGGACCCCCGTCAGGAGAAGAGCGCGGCGAAGGCCCGGTCTATCCGAACATGTGAATGTTCGGATAGGTCGGCCGCACGGACCCCCGTCAGGAGAAGAGCGCGGCGAAGGCCCGGTCTATCCGAACATGTGAATGTTCGGACAGGTCGGCCGCACGGACTCCCGCCAGGAGAAATGCGCGGCGAAGGACCGGTCTGCCGGACCACCAGCTGCAACTGCGAAAAGGCCGGCGGGCGATCGCCGGCCTTTTCGCATGCGTCTCTTCAATCATCCACGTTCCGACGCGCAGGGCGGGGCGGCGCCGGCAAGTGAATTTAAAAAAGGGGGTTAAACCCATCAATTATTTGTGTAGTTTGAGAAATGGCAGGAATGTCGGCCGCTGACGCAAATGGGAAAGTGTTTGCCGGAAAGACAAGATAGCAATGTGGGCGGCATCGGTGCGCATAGCTATCGTTTGACCCCGCGAGTTGTCGCGCTCCGGCCTCGGGCCGGGGCGGATGCTTGTTCCATTCACTGCCAGCGACTGCGGTGAGGCTGGCAGCCTGTCATAGAGACACCGCCAAAACAGAGGGAGCCGAAATGAAGAAACTTTTTGCAACGACGTGCCTGGCCGCTGGTCTTCTGGGACTCGGCAGCGCGGCATCGGCGGCGGAATGCGGCGATGTGACGATTGCCAACATGAACTGGCAGAGCGCCGAAGTCCTGGCGAGTGTGGACAAGTTCATCCTGACCGAAGGCTACGGCTGCAACGCCGAACTCGTCGTCGGCGACACTGTGCCGACCATCACCTCGATGATCGAGAAGGGCGAGCCGGACATCGCGCCGGAAGGCTGGGTCGACCTGCTGCCGGACGTGGTGAACCGCGGTCTCGAGGAAGGCAAGCTCGTAGGCGCCGCAGTCGCGCTTTCGGATGGCGCCGTCCAAGGCTGGTGGGTGCCGAAATATATCGTCGATGCCAATCCGGACATCAAGACGATCGATGACGTCCTGAAGCACAAGGAACTCTTCCCGGATCCGGAAGATCCGAGCAAGGGCGCGATCTTCAACGGTCCTCAGGGATGGGGCGGCACGGTGGTGACGACGCAGCTTTACAAGGCCTATGGGGCTGAGGCGGCGGGCTTCACGCTGGTCGACACCGGCTCGGCAGCCGGCCTCGACGGTTCGATTGCCAAGGCCTATGAGCGCAAGCAGGGCTGGGTCGGCTACTACTGGGCTCCGACGGCGCTGCTCGGCAAGTACGAAATGGTCAAGCTCGAGCACGGCGTGCCGAATGACATGGCCGAATGGAAGCGCTGCAATACGGTCGCGGATTGCCCGGATCCGAAGAAGAACGATTGGCCGAAGGACAAAGTCCAGACGCTGGTGACCAAGGAATTCGCCGACCGCGCCGGACCGGCCATGGAGTATCTCAACACCCGCGCCTGGACAAATGACACGGTGAACAAGCTCATGGCCTGGATGACCGACAATCAGGCGAGCGGCGAGGAGGGCGCGAAGCACTTCCTGGAGGAGAACCCGGACCTCTGGACCAAGTGGGTCTCTCCTGAAGTCGCCGAGAAGATCAAGGCTGCGCTCTGATCGACTCTCCTCGAATGAGCGGCGCGCGTAAAAGCGCGCCGTTTTTTATGTTCTGCAGCGTTTCCGGGAAACGCGTGTACCGGTTTTTCCATCCGGAAGCGCGTCGTTTTCGAAGGCGGCGCAAGATTTCGTTCACCGCATGTCGGTTTGAGAATAAGATCGCGGAGCTTCATCGATTACACCGCGCGTAGCGTGTGAAGGCCCGGCAGCAAAACAAGAACAACCATAGGCTGCCCAAAAGAATGCGAAGGGGAATCAAGATATGGAATGGCTGACCACATTTCCGCATATGGACGACGATCGGCTTCGAGCGCTGAAGAAGGTAATCGATGAAGGGTTCCGCACCTTCACGCGCGCCTATGGCGACGCAATCGAATCCTTCTTCGATCCGTTGCAGTTCTTCCTCATTCACGCCGAACGTTTCATGACGCGAACGCCCTGGCCGATCATCCTGATACTGATCGCACTGATCGCATGGTTCGCCAGCCGCAACTGGAAGGTCGTCGCGGGCGCCGTAGCTACCTTGCTCGTCATCGGCTATCTCGACATGTGGGACGACACGATGAAGACGATCTCGATGATCTTCGTCTGTACGGTCCTGTCGATAGCGATCGGAATACCGATCGGCATCATCATGTCGCGCTCCGATCGGTTCCAGAACATCGTCAATCCGGTGCTCGACGTCATGCAGACGATGCCGAGTTTCGTCTATCTCATTCCCGTCGTGATGCTGCTCGGCATAGGCAAGGTTCCCGGGCTGATCGCCGTCGTCATCTACGCGATCCCGCCGATGATCCGCCTGACCAATCTCGGTATACGCCTCGTCGACAAGGATGTGCTGGAGGCGGCGGACGCTTTCGGCTCGTCGAATTGGCAGAAGCTGAAGAATGTTCAGATGCCGCTGGCGCTGCCGACGATCATGGCCGGGATCAACCAGACGATCATGATGGCGCTCGCCATGGTCGTCATCGCCTCGATGATCGGCGTCCAGGGCCTGGGCCAGCCGGTCTTGAAGGCGATCGCCAACCAGTATTTCACCCTCGGCATCTTCAACGGCCTCGCCATCGTCGGGATCGCGATCATCTTCGACCGGGTGAGCCAGGCCTATGGGCGTCGGCTCCAGCGACACCGCGAGATCATCCACGGATAGGACGCGGCTCCCGAGCTTGCCTCTCCCCACGAGTTGGGGAGGGGCCTTGTCGAAGGTCCAGCGCCTGCCGGCATCAGAATCCGGCGAGCACCAGCTTGCCGCGCGTGCGGCCGGTTTCGATCATCTGATGCGCCTTTCGGAGCGTTGCCGCGTCGATGGGACCGAGCGTCTCCGTCAAGGTCGTGCGGATCTTGCCGCCATCCACCAGTTCCGCAACCCGGTTCAAGAGATTGTGCTGCTCGATCATGTCCGGCGTTCGGAGCAGCGGGCGGGTGAACATCATCTCCCAGTGTATCGAGACGGATTTGCGCTTGAACGGCACCACGTCGAGAACGGGCAGGTCGTCGATCAGCGCGAAGCGCCCCTGCGGTGCAATCAGCTTGACGATTTGGTCGATATGCGTGTCGGTCTTGGTCGTCGAGAACACGAAAGCCGGCGCGCCGAGAGCGAGCTGCTCCACCTCCGCCGCAAGCGGACGGCTGTGGTCGAGTACGTGATGGGCGCCCAGTTTCAATGCCCACTCGCGCGTTTCGGCGCGTGAAGCGGTCGCAATCACGGTGAGATTGGTCAGGGCGCGCAGCAGCTGGATGGCGATCGAGCCGACGCCGCCGGCGCCCCCGATGATCAGCACTGCACTCGCTGCCCCGGGCACGGGATCGTTTACCTTGAGGCGGTCGAAGAGCGCCTCCCAGGCGGTGATCGCGGTAAGCGGCAAAGCGCTCGCAGCAGCGAAATCGAGCGATCGCGGCTTCCGTCCGACGATCCGTTCGTCGACAAGGTGAAACTCCGCATTGGTCCCTGGCCGGTCGATGGCGCCGGCGTAGAACACCTCGTCGCCGGGCTTGAACAGCGTGACCTTCGGGCCGACCGCTGTGACGACGCCGGCAGCATCCCAACCGAGAACCTTCAGTTGCTCCGGCTCCGGCTGAACGCCGGCGCGTACCTTGGTATCGACCGGATTGACGGAAACCGCCTTGACTTCCACCAGGAGGTCACGCTCCCCCGGTGTCGGCACCGGCAGGTTCACATCGATCAGCGCCGTCTCGTTGGCGACGGGTTGCGGTGTCTTGTAGGCAACGGCACGCATGGAATGCTCCTTTGAAATTGAACAGGAGCTACATGGGCCCTATGCTCGGCCAGCACAAGAATGCACAAATTTAGCCTATAGTGTCGAAAAGGATACCGTATGTCCCGTTCACGCACGAAGCTGACGAACACCTTTCCGGGCTGCCCGGTCGAGTCGACGCTGTGTTTCATCGACGGAAAATGGAAGGGGGTCGTCCTCTATCATCTGATGGTCGAAGGCGTGCTGCGCTTCAACGAACTCCGCCGGAGACTGCCGAGCGTGACGCCGCGGATGCTGACCAGGCAGTTGCGGGAACTGGAGGAGGCGGAACTTCTGTCGCGCACGGTTTTTCCGGTCGTTCCGCCGCGCGTCGACTATGCCTTGACGCCGAGGGGAGAAAGCCTGAGGCCGGTGATAATGGCTCTGAAAGCCTGGGGCGAGGAGAACGTTCGCTGCGACGGCGACAGCATGACACTGAAGCCGCACGAATCCACCTGAGCCCGAACTCAAGCGCGCCTGACCGCTTCGTTTAAACCGCTGCAATCCGAAGGAAAGGACCGCCCGCACTTTTCGTCGCACCGCTCTGGAAACCCCCGCTGCCGCACTTATCTGAGAAGCTGAGCGCACGCGCATGACGGAGGCAGCAGCCATTGAAAGTCAAGGCCATCTTCAATCGAGATGGGGGGACTTTTCGAACGACGGACATGGGTGCCTACAGCACGAGGGTCGAGGAGGACTTTCGGTCTGCCGGCCACGAGATCGAAATCGCCGTGGTCGGAGCGGATGAGGTGCGAGATGCGCTGGAGACTGCCTGCGGGCGGGACGATCTCGATGCGATTGTCGCCGGCGGCGGCGACGGCACGATTTCGTCGGCGGCAGGAGTCGCCTGGAAAACCGGCATGCCGCTGGGTATCGTTCCCGCCGGGACGATGAATCTCGTCGCCCGCTCCTTGAAGCTGCCGCTCGATATCTGGAAGGTTCCGGAAGTGCTGGCCAAGGGCCGGATCATCGATGCCGACATCGGTAGTGCTGATGGCCGCGCATTCGTGCATCAGTTTTCGATGGGCCTTCACGCCCGCATGGTGCGCTACCGCCAATCCTACCGTTTCGCGTCGCGGCTAGGGAAGATCAGCGCCAGCACACGCGCCGCCATCGGCGCCATTTTCAATCCACCCGATTTCGAGATCGAGTTCGACGCGGACGGGCACCGCGAGCGCCGGCATGTTTCGGCGATTTCCGTCTCAAACAATCATTTCGGCCACGACACGCTGATGTATGCGGAAGACCTGACGAGCGGCCACCTCGGCTTCTACACGGCGCCGCCGCTAAGCCCGGCCGGCGTGGCAAAACTCTCCTTCGACATCCTGCGCGGGAAATTCAGGAGCAGCACGCTGATCACCGAGATGAGCGCTCTCACGGTCGATCTGCATTTTCCGAAGATGGACCGAAAGATCAATTGCGTCATCGATGGCGAACTCGTTCCGATCAGAAGCGGTCAGGTTGCATTGCGCATTCACCCGGGCGAATTGAAGCTGCTGGTCGGCTCGCAGGAGAGCAACTCCGGCAAGCCCGCGTAGCGGTTTTCCAGGGCGTCTATTCCGCGATCCAGATGTAGCTGAAGCTGTAGCGATCCGGGCCGTTCCCGTAGAGATAGGGCAAGGCGAGGTGGCGCGGCGCCACGGCTGCCTCCGGGATACCAAGCGCGGAGAGAGCGTCTCGCAGCAGATCGGGAACGGGTGCTTCCGGTTGTGCGTCATCGTGCCAGACGACCAGAAGGGGCCGTCTCGACCCATCGACCGGAAGCGCATTCGAGGGCCTTGGCATCGTGACCTGTGCCTCGCCGAACTGCGTTCGGAGATTTCCCGCAATCTGTTTGTCATTGGCGAGGATAAGCGCCGGTTGACCGCCTTCCGCCTGAACCACCGCTTCGGCGAAGGCGGCGTAGGGTATATTCAGCCTCGAATAGTCGCCGAACCAGGGCCGCACGACGGCGCGCGCCGATACGATGACGAGTGCGCCTACGGCGATGACGGAGACCAGCAGGAAGAAACGCCTGAGACTGTCGGCGAAGTGGATATTCGCCGCTTCGATCTTCAGGCATAGATAGAGCGGGATGAGAACGAGGAAGAGGACCAGCCATTTTTCGCGCACATGGGTTGCGGCGACGCTGAGTACGACGATGAGGACCGCAATCAGGCAAAGGCCGAGCATCCGCCCTACGATCCTGCTCCACTGGCTTTCCGCCTGCCAGATTGCACGGAGTTTGCCGCCAAAGACGAGGCCGAAGACCAGCAGCGGCACCAGGCTGCCGCTGACGATGGCGGAGCCGAGCGAATAGACGCCGTAAAAGGCCTGAAGCAGACGCCCCTCCGCCTCCCGCTCCCTCATCTCGTTCAAGGTTCCGCCCGATGCGAAACCGAGATTCTGCAGCATCCAGTAGGCGTGGGGCAGAACGATGAGCGCTGCCACCGCAATCGCCGGCAGAATGCGCCAGTCGAAGATCCGCGCCCGCAGCTCTCGTTCGGGCAGGACGGCGATGATCGCCGCGAGCGGGACGACAGCGAAGTTGTACTTTGCCATCAGGCCGAGCCCCACCGCAACGCCGGTGAGGATATAGGAGAAGAGGCTGGGCCTCTTGAGCGTCCGCAGGAAACCGTAAAGAAACAGCGAGACGGTGAAGAGTGCTGCAACCGTGTGCGAGAGATCGCGCTGCGCCAGCAGAAAAACCGGCGGCAGCGTAAGAACGCCGAGCATTGCGACGGCTGCCAGGCGCCGGTCTGGCAGCACGAGCCGCGCCGCAAGGCCGTAGAACAGGCAAAAGAGAAACAGGAGCCCGTTCTTTAGAATGGTCATCGTTGCAAGCGACGTCCCGATCAGCTTTGCCAGGCCATATTGCAGCCAGTTGTAGAAGGGTGGCTGCGGCCCATATCCGAGTTCGAGAAATTGCGAAAGGAAGGCCTGCTCCGCCTCGTCGATCTCCAGCGAACTCGAGACGGATATCCGCAGGACGATGCACAGCAGGAAATAGCCGGCAACCGCCAGGGCGACCGCTCCCGGCCGCCGATTGTCCGCTTCAAGCATCCGGCTGCTCCCGCTCGAAAGTCTGCCGGACGATGTAGCTCGTCGTTTCGTCGTCGCGGAAATAGGCGCGCGCCATCATCTCCGAGAGAATGCCTGTCGTGATCAGCTGGATCGAGGAGAGGAAGAGCATCACGCCGACGATCAGCATCGGACGGGTGCCGATGTCGTTGCCGAAGATGAACTTGTCTATCGCAAGATAGAACAGGATCAGCGCGCTGAGACAGCCGGCGGCAAGGCCGATGGAGCCGAAAAAGTGACCCGGCCGCGCCTTGTAGCGCATGAAGAACAAGACCGCGAGCAGATCGAGAATAACCCGGAACGTGCGCGAGATCCCGTATTTCGAGGTGCCGAAATGGCGCGCGTGATGGGTCACCGGCATCTCTCCGATCCGGCTGCTCGGCACGACACCCGCCACCCAGGCGGGGATGAAGCGATGCATTTCCCCCATCAGCTTCACCTGCCTGATGATGGAACCCCGGTAGATCTTCAGGCTGCAGCCATAGTCGTGCAATCTCACGCCGGTGATCTTGCCGATCAGAAAATTGGCGCACCAGGAGGGAATCTTTCGCAGGATCAGTGCGTCGCGCCGGTTTTTCCGCCAGCCGACAAGGAGATCGAGCCCGCGCTCTTCTATCGCCGCGACCATGTTGGGAATGTCCGCGGGATCGTTCTGGAGGTCGCCGTCAAGCGTCGCGATCAGCCGGCCGGAGGCCGCGTCGATCCCCGCCTGCATTGCGGCTGTCTGGCCGAAATTCTTCTGGAGCTCGATGATCTTCAGTTGCAGATCCGGATGTGAAAGCTCCTTGCGCGCATTCGGCAAGGTTCGGTCCGTGCTGCCGTCGTCGACGAGGATAAGCTCCCATGACTTCAGGAACCCGGCCATTGCCGTCCGGATGCGCGTGACGAGCGGCCCGACGCTCTCTTCCTCGTTGAATACCGGCACGACTATGGAGAGCTCGACGCCCTCTAGGACTTCGGTCGTCGGCTTCACGGGTTCTTCGATGCGATTCAAGGGGGCAGTCTCCGGTGTGCTTGCAGGTTTTCTTGCATACTTATGAGGTTATAACCAATGTCGAATCGCATTGCTGATACAGGAAAACGGTCTCGATGAATACGAACTGGGAGCGCAGCCGGCGGTCGTGGCTCGCGCGCAACCGTCTGGCACTGATTTCCGTGGCGGCAATCGCGGCTTATGCGATCTTCGTAGAGGGGATCTGGGGCTGGCCGGCACTGCTGCGGCAATGGGCCGAAATCGGCGTCGGGCCGGTCCTCTCTGCGCTATCGCTTCTCGTCGCCACCTATTTCATCCGCTGCTATCGGATCCACGACTACTTCCCGGGAGAAACCAGGGGGCGGTTTCTGTCTCTCTTCCGCGTGACCCAGGTTCACAATCTGCTCAACATCATGCTGCCGTTCAGAGCCGGCGAAACGAGCTTTCCGCTGCTCATGCGAAGTGAATTCGGCGTGCCGCTGGTGCGCGGCACATCGGCGCTCTTCGTCATGCGGCTTCTGGATCTGCATGCCCTGCTCACCGTCGCTGCGGTCGGTCTGGTGGCCGGGCCGGGCCATGGGGTGATCGCCTGGGTTCTCTGGCTGCTCGCCTTTCTGTCGCCTCTTGCCTTCTTTCTGCTGAAGGAAAAAGCTCTCGCGGCGATGCGCCGTTTCGCGCCGGCGAAGGTCGGTCCGCTCCTGGACGAGGTGGAGGCAGGCCTGCCGGTCGACATCCCCGCTTTCCTGCGGGCCTGGGCCATGACGATGCTGAACTGGGCGGTAAAGGTCGTCGTTCTCGCCTGGGTGCTCGCGATCATGGGGGTCGCGCCGCTCGCCGCCTCTTTCGGCGGGGCGCTCGGAGGCGAATTGTCTTCCGTCCTGCCGGTGCACGGGCCGGCGGGTGTGGGAACCTACGCGGCGGCAATCGTCGCGGGGGCGGTCTCCTTCGGAGCGGATCGGGCGACGCTCGAAACGCTCGGGCGTGCCAGCGTCAATGCCCACCTCCTGGTCATCGTGTCGGCGGTGGCCGGCACGCTGCTGTCACTCCTCCTGCGGCCGAAAGCGTGAAAGGCTTCGCAGCCGCAAGAGCCGGGTGAAAGCGCGAAACGTCCTACTGGAACGAGGTCTCGTAGAAGCTTCTGAGCTTGCGTGAATGCAGCTTCTCGGGTGGCATTGCCGCCAGTTTCTGCAGTGCCAGGATGCCGATCTTCAGATGCTGGCTCACCTGGGTCCGGTAAAAGGCGCTTGCCATGCCGGGCAGCTTCAGTTCGCCGTGCAACGGCTTGTCGGACACGCAGAGCAACGTTCCGTAGGGGACGCGGAAGCGGAACCCGTTGGCGGCGATGGTAGCCGATTCCATGTCGAGCGCGATGGCCCGGGCCTGCGAGAGCCGTTTGACCGGCCCGCGCTGGTCGCGCAGTTCCCAGTTGCGGTTGTCGATGGTCGCGACCGTGCCCGTGCGCATGATCTGCTTGAGGTCGTATCCCTTATAGCCCGTCACTTCGGCAACGGCGTCCTGCAGCGCGACCTGCACCTCTGCCAGTGCGGGCAGCGGAATCCAGACCGGCAGATCGTCATCGAGCACGTGATCCTCGCGCATATAGGCATGCGCCAGAACGTAGTCGCCGAGCCGCTGGCTGTTGCGCAGTCCCGCGCAATGGCCGAGCATCAGCCAGACATGCGGCCTCAGCACGGCGATATGGTCGGTGATCGTCTTGGCGTTGGAGGGGCCGACGCCGATATTGACGAGCGTAATGCCGCCGTGTCCCTTCTTCTTCAGGTGATAGGCGGGCATCTGCGGCAGACGGGCGAGCGAATAGTCGGCATCCGGCCGGTCGGCACCCGCCGGCGTAGTGATGTTGCCGGGTTCGACGAAGGCGGTGTAACCGTTGCCGCCCTCCGCCATCTGCTGGCGCGCCCAGGCGCAGAACTCGTCGACATAGAACTGATAGTTCGTGAAAAGCACGAAGTTCTGGAAGTGCCTGGCGCTGGTCGCGGTATAGTGACTGAGGCGCGCCAGCGAATAGTCGATGCGCTGGGCGGTGAAGGGCGCGAGCGGCGACGGTTCTCCCGGTCCCGGCTCGTAGGAGCCGTTGGCGATCTCGTCGTCGGTGGTCGTGAGATCCGGCGCGTCGAAAAGGTCGCGCAGCGGAATGTCGATGCTTTCGGCCGCAGACGCTTCGACATGCGCCCCTTCGCCAAAGGCGAAATGGAGGGGGATCGGTGTCGAGGACTCCGACACCGTGACGCCGACGCCGTGGTTGCGCATGAGATGGCCGAGCTGTTCTTTCAAATAGTGTCGGAACAGTTTGGGCCGGGTGATGGTCGTCGTGTAGACGCCGGGCGCGCTGACATAGCCGAAGGAAAGCCGTGAATCGACGTGTCCGAAGCTGCTCGTCTCGATGCTGACCTGCGGATAGCAGGCACGGAAACGGGTGAGGGGCCTGCCGGTTTTCCCGAGACCTTCGAAGGCTTCGCAGAGGAAACGGGTGTTGCGTTCGTAAAGCGCTTCCAGACAATCGACGGCCTCGGCCGGATCGTCGAAGAGCTGCGGCTCGAAAGGTTCAGGGGTGGCGACGGAGAGGACGGAGTTTGAAGAGATTCGTTTGTTCATGTCGCATTATATGCTGCACCTTTCGACAAGCAAACGACAAGCCTGTCGTTTTTTGTTCTGCAGTGCCGCACGTTGTACTTCAGCGAGGCCCCGCGAGAATAATCGCGCTGCCGGCGAGCGCCACGGCGGCGCCCGTCATGTCCCAGTGATCCGGCCGGACGCCTTCCGCAAGCCAGAGCCAGGAGAGCGACGCGACGATGTAGACGCCGCCATAGGCGGCATAGGTGCGGCCGGCCGCTGCCGCGTCCACCATCGTCAGCAGCCAGGCGAAAAGCGCTAGCGAAACCATGCCGGGAATGAGCCACAAGGCGGATTTGCCGAGTCTCAGCCACGACCAGAAGGCAAAGCATCCGGCGATTTCGGCAAGAGCTGCGACAAGATAGATAGTGTATGCGGGCATGTTTTCGGATCCTCCCCATAAAGAGAGGACCGGACTTTCAACCGATATGCAAGGACCGAAAGCGGTACCTCGAGATCAGCTCATGGCCTGGCGCTGAAGGGTGACGAAAAGGACGAAGCCGGCACCGTTCTTGCCGATGCCGTAGCCGGCGGCCTTGCTGTAAGCGACCGCTCCGATCGGTCCGATCAGCAGGCCCGTGAGGATCAGGAGCCGGAGCGAGAGAATGGCGGAGGAGACGAGCGCGGCCATTCCACGGGTTCCTTCAGAGTTTGGCTCGGCAGTATTGCGCCGTGTGAGCGGTGCAATCCGTGAGCGATCCGATATAGGTGTTCTGGCGGCGGCGCTCCGTATCGGCGCCGACTGCGGCTGCGAGCGTCATCGCGAAGACGACCATGAGCAGGCTGATGATGGTGAGGCGGCGAGCGAGAATGTCCATGGTTCCGTCCGTTGAAGCGAGACACGTTCAAATCGATTGATCGTCTTTTCGCACAACCAAACTGAACTCTTGCTGAGATGTCCGTTCATCTGGCGTTCATCTTCGCCATGCGGAACGATGCAGCGGTTTGGAAGAACCACCATGCGCTCGAACAAATGCGCTTCGGACCGCGGCCTTGTCGTTGAGCCGTCGTGTTCCTAAGTCAGTCCTTCCGACAAATCAGGAGAGAACGCGATGACCGCTCCGATCGAGCTTTATTACTGGGCCACGCCGAACGGCTGGAAGATCACCATAATGTTGGAGGAGCTCGGCGTTCCCTACGTCGTCAACTATGTCAATATCGGCCGGGGCGATCAGTTCCAACCGGACTTCCTGAAGATCTCGCCGAACAACCGGATGCCGGCGATCGTCGATCCCGACGGCCCGGGTGGCGAGCCCATCTCCGTGTTCGAATCAGGTGCGATCCTGCAGTATCTCGGCCGCAAATACGGCAAGTTCTATCCGTCCGACGAACGCGCCCGTGTCGACGTCGAGCAATGGCTCTTCTGGCAGGTGGGCGGGCTCGGCCCGATGGCGGGTCAGGCGCACCATTTCCGCCAATATGCCCCGGAACGGATCGCCTACGGCATCGACCGCTATACCAATGAAGTGAACCGCCTTTACGGCGTGATGAACAGGAGGCTCGCCGACAGGGCGTTTCTCGCCGGAGATTATTCGATCGCGGATATGGCCGCCGTCGGCTGGGTGATCCCGCACGAGAACCAGGGGCAGGATCTCGAAGAATTCCCGAACCTGAAGCGCTGGTTCGACGCGGTGCTTGCGCGACCGGCGGTGAAAAAGGCGATCGAGGTGGGCAAGGAGGAGCGGGCCCGCCAGAAGAACCTTGCCGAGGACAAGGAAGCTCAGAAGGTCCTCTTCGGGCAGCGCGCCCGCTGAACCTGTTTTGGCCCTGGTTCCGGCTTCGGGCCCTATGCCCCGGATCGCGATGATTTCAGGTCGGATCGACGAGAAATCATGGCGATCGATTCCAGCAAAACGAGATGCGGGACGCCGGCGCAGAACCGCCCGCATCTTTCCTCGTGACGAAAGGCCCTAAAGGCGCGTCCAGGTTTGCGATTTGCAGAGCACCTTCAGCACGCAGCCTCGCATTTTCAAGAGATTGCCGTCGACCGAGCCCGAGCCGCTATAGGTCTTGTCGTTTTCGGGATCGGTCACCACGCCGCTATAGGTGCCGCCGGTTCCCGTCAGCGTGCCGACACGCTTGCCCGCGTGCTTGCCGGTCTTCAGCGTGACGCAGAAGCCTTGGCTGCAAGGTGCGATCACTGCCGTGGAGCCGCTTGCCGTCTTCCAGTTTCCAACGATCGGCTCGGCGGCATAAGTCGTGGCGGCTGCGGCAAGGCCAAGCGCCGCCGCGGCTAGCAATGTGCGAATCATTCGGTCTCCTGCTGACGCATCTGTTTCCCTGTCGATCGCATTCCGCACCTGTCCTGTGAAGGCGCCGGTCGTTCGCTCTCCGCAGCAGGGTATCTTACGCGTACGTGAAGGTAAAGGTGCCGAGCTGCAAGGATCCTGCGATTCGTTGCTGCCATGACGCCGTTCATCCGCAACGGCCGGTTCGTCTCCTGGTACGCCTGGGCGGCAGCCGTGCACGGATGCCGGAACGGGGATCGGCCGGAGTTCACGATAATGTTATGTAATTTTGATCTTCGTCAGGAAAGGATATCGATTCCAGCAGATTAAAAATCGAACAGGGTATGAATAGTAATAAAAACGTGCGCTTGCCATCTCCGGAATAATCCATATCGAGACTTGATGTTTGCTATGGCGTGGAGGACAATCCCGCGGAAGGAATCTCTGGCTTTCTTATCCTTTGCTAAAAAGAATTCATTTTCTTGTATGTATGAGAGAATGGGGCGGAGATTTCCGGTTATCGTGGTGAGGGTGACTGCGGGAATGTGCATCGCAGCCGCCGGTAATAGTGAATGCTGCGGAGGCAGGAGTAGGTTCGATGAACGAGCGTTTCGACGGTTCGAAAAGCAACGGCGGGAATTCCGGCAGGGTCGGGGGGAGGACGGCCGCCCGCTATGCCTCGATGCTCGTGGAACTCGAGCAGCGGATCGCCTTCGACGGTGCGGCCGCCGAGACGCTCGAGCGTACGGACGGCGGGGACATGGCCGACGCGGCGGCCGACTCCGGCGCCGATGCGGATAGTGCGGCGGACGCCGGCGGTTACGTCGCGCTCGTGGACGCACTCGTCGACCGCGCGGCCGACGCTCCGCAGGGCGAAGCGTCCCTCGATCCTCCGACGCAGATCGTGTTCATCGACAGCCGCGTCGAGCATCCGGAAAAGCTCCTTGCCGAGATCGGCGGCGACTACGAGATCGTGATGATCGACGCGGAGCGGGACGGCGTCGCCCAGATCGCCGAGGCGCTGGCGGGCCGGGAGAATGTCGATGCCGTCCACATCCTGTCGCATGGCGGCGCCGGGAACCTGATGCTGGGGTCGGGCGAGGTCGACTATGCCACCATTACCGGCGAATATGCCGACGAGTTCGAGGCCATCGGCGCATCGCTCTCGGAAAATGCCGACATCCTGATCTACGGATGCGATTTTGCCGACGGTGCGGAAGGCGCGCGCGCGACCCAGGCGCTTGCGGCGCTCACCGGCGCCGACATCGCGGCCTCGACCGACGATACCGGCGCGGCCGAATTCGGCGGCGACTGGGTTCTGGAGGCCGAGACCGGGACGATCGAGGCGGCGGCGCTTTCGCCCGAAGGCTGGGACCATCTGCTTGCGCCGCCCAGTCTCTCGACGTTCGGGCCGAACCTCGTGAGCAACGGGTCCTTCGGCACGACGGCTCGCGACAGGGCTGGGTGGACGGCGGAAAGCGGCCTCTTCGAGGTGAATCCAATTTCCTCCTACGGTGTCGCAGCTTCGCCCGATGGCGGCTATGTGGCGGAAGTGGAGGGGGCCGTAGACTCAACCTATGTGGAGACGACCGTCGCCACCGAAGTCGGCAAGACCTATGAATATTCGGTCTATGCCATCACCCGGACTACCCACAACACCGGCGACAGGGGTATTCTGTCGGTGAACGGCAACGCCGTTCTGAATTTCACGACGGACGGCAGCTGGAAGCTCTACACGGTCCGTTTCGAAGCGACTTCGACCTCTACCGTCCTGCGTATAACCTCGGACGGCAGCACCAGCGGCATCAAAGCCGCGAACACCGACGGTGTCGGGCTGATCGTCGACGGCGTGTCGCTCCGGGAGGTCCGCAGCGCGGACTACACCGCCAGCTATACGGAGAACGGTACGGGCGTCGGCGTCGTCAATCCCGATCTCGTGATCCGGGACAGCGATGCGACGACGCTCGCTTCGGCGACGGTGAAGATCGCCAATTTTCAGGCTGGCGACGAGCTTTTCACCAGCGGCACCCTGCCGAGCGGAATTACCGCGAGCTACGCAAGCACGGGAGCCAATGCCGGAACGCTGACGCTCAGCGGCAGTGCCAGCCTTGCAAATTACGAGGCGGCGCTGGATCTCGTGCAGTATCGCTCGACGTCCGAAGACCCTTCCACCACGCCGCGCACCATCGACGTTACCGTCAATGACGGGACGAACAGTTCGGGCGCCGCGGTCACGACGCTTGCGGTGGCGCGTGCCAACGATGCGCCGGTTCTGGGCGATAGGGTTCTGACCTACACGGCCCAGGAGGACGATCCCTCCCCGACGGGTGCGGTGGGGTCGCTGGTGTCGGCCTATACCGGCGGGATCACGGATGTGGATTCCGGCGCGAAGAAGGGTATCGCCATTACCGGGAATGCGCCCAGCAACGGCGTGTGGTGGTACACCACCAACGGCGGGACCACCTGGCAGCAGGTGGGCACGGTTTCGAACGCCAGCGCGCTGCTTCTGGCCGACAACCCGCAGACGCGGCTCTATTTCCAGGCCACAACGGCCGATTACAACGGCAGCGGCGGTACCTCGGCGCTGACGTTCCGCGCCTGGGACCAGACCAGCGGGACGGCCGGCGGCAAGGTCACGACCGCCACGAACGGCGGCACGAGCGCCTTTTCGACCGCCACCGACACCGTCGCCGTTACGATCGCGGCGGTGAACGACGCGCCTGTGCTCGTCGATCAGGCGCGCGAGATGAATGCGCTCTACGAGGACAACAATTCGAATACGCCGTTCGGAGGCCCCAGCGGCGCTGTCGGGCAAGGCGTCACGGAAGGCGCCTTCTACATCAACAGTAACGGCTGGGTGACCGAGAACGCCTATGAGGGGACGGTGTTGCGGGGGATCGCCGTCGTCGGCGCCAATACCAGTCACGGAAAACTCTGGTACACGATCGACAACGGGCAGACCTGGCAGCAGATCGGTACCGTCTCCGAGAGCAATGCGCTTCTCCTGTCGAACGCCAGCACGACGCGTGTCTATTTCCAGCCCGCTGGCGACTATAACGGCACGATCGACGATGTGCTGACGATCCGCGCCTGGGACCAGACGCAGGGTACGAACGGCGCCTATTTCAACGTCGCGGCGAACGGCACCGGCGGCTCGACCGCCTTCTCCACGGCGACCGATACCGTCAAGCAGACGGTATATCCGATCACCGATGCCACCGCCGACAGCGTGACCACGCCGGAAGACATGGGCATAGTCATCGACGTGCTGGCCAATGACAGCTTCGAGAATACGGGCCGAACCATCACGGCCGTCAACGGGACGGCGATCGGCCTGAACGGTTCGGTTGCCGTCGCCAGCGGCACGGTGACGCTGATCGAGGAGGCGGGACGGCAGAAACTGCGCTTCACGCCTAAGGCGGACTATAACGGCAGTACTCCCAATCCCGCTTTCACCTACACCGTCACGTCCGGCGGCCTGACCGAGACCGCCAACGTCACCGTCACCGTGACCGCGGTGGGGGATACGCCGCGCATCGACCTCGACACCACCACGTCCGGATCCGGCTATGCCGCCACATACGACCAGGGTCCGGCTCCCATCGGCAAGCTCGTCTCCGTCACCGATCCGGAGAACGACAATCTCACGTCGATGACGATCAGGCTGTTGAACGCCACCGCCGCCGACCGCCTGTACCTGGCGGCTTCCGTGCCGGGCATCACCGCCAGTTCCAGCTTCGATAGCGCGGACAACAGCCTGACGCTGACACTCACCGGCAACGCGACGCTCGCCAACTACCAGACGGCGCTGGGCAGTGTCCGCTTCGAGAGCACGTCCGGCACGGTCGCCCAGCGCAGCATCGTCGTGAGCGCCGTCTCGGCCGCCTCGCCGACGGCGTCCAATGAGGCCGCAGCCACCTTTACGCCCCTCGACAGTGACGGCGACGGAACGGCCAATGCCGGCGATCTCGACGACGATAACGACGGCATTCTGGACGTCATCGAGAACAGGGTTCCGGTGCCATCGCTTATCGACGGGTCGATGGAGGGCGCCAAAGATGTCGCCTGGACGGAGAACACCAACACCGGAAGTCTGAATTCGAACATCAACGGTTCGGGCTGGACTAGTTATTACGGATCGGCGGACAGCTGGAAGGGGAGTTTCTCGCTCGAGGGGACCGACTACTGGGGCGGAGCGATGAACGGCGTTCCCGGCGCCGCTGAGGGGGAGGTTTTCATCGCCCTGTACAACGGCTTCACCGCCGAAGCGATATCGAAGCAAATTCCGGCGTCTGCCGGCATACAAGTCGGCGACGAAGTTCAGATTTCCTTCAAGCAGATATTCGGCGGCGTCAATGGTGTCACTGAGCCGGGTACACAAGCAAACTTTATCTTCACCATCGATGGCGTCGCATATGACGGCGACACGCTTACCTACGAAGGGAACGTAGCAAAGCACTGGTCTGAATCGACGATCACTTTCCTCGCGACGTCGACGGCGCCGACCATCGTCGTATCGATTGGGGGGACAGGTGAGGCCAGATATCTTGGTCTGGATGATGTCCGGGTGTACAAGGTCGCGGATCTCAAGGTTGCGAGAGATGCCGACGGCGACGGCATCGTTAGCCGCCTCGACCTCGATTCCGACAATGACGGCATCACCGACAACGTCGAGGCGCAGGCGACCAGGGGCTACATCCTCCCGAGCGGCCAGGGTGCCGCGATGGCCGATGCCGACGATGACGGCCTCGACGAGGTTTACGACGCCGATAGCGCCAATACCGCGGTTTCCGCGAGCGTCGGCCTGACGCCGGTCGATACCGACGGCGACGGCACCCCGGACTTCCTCGACGCCGACAGCGACGGCGACGGCACGGCCGATATCGCCGAGCGGGACGACGGCAAGCCGACTTCGATCACCTCGACGACCGATAGCGACCGCGACGGGCTGCTGGACATCTTCGAGGGTTCGGACGCCAATGACGGCTACGACGTCAATGACGAGAACCTGACGGGCACTACATTCAATCTCGCCGATACGGACAACGACACCGCCGCCGATGGCTCCGATGCTGCGCCGCGCGGGCGGGATCTCGACTATCGTGACAATGTCGTCATCCCGGTCGTCGACCTCGACGGCGACAACTCCTCGGGTGCGGCCGGTCTGGATTACACGGTGACCTATACGGAGGACGGCGCCGGCGTTGCGATCGCGGATGCGGACGTCACCATCACCGATGCCGACAGCGCCAACATGACGGGCGCCACCGTCACGCTGGCGAACCCGCAGGCCGGCGACCGGCTGCTGGTCGACGGCTCGGCCGCCGCATCGGGAACGCTTTCGAACGGGATAGCCTGGACGCGCACGGACACCGTCGTCACGCTGTCCGGCAGCTTCACTAGGGCGCAGTATCAGGAGGCGCTCAAGCGCATCACCTTCAGGAGCACCAGCCAGACACCCTCGACGCAGCCGCGGCAGGTGAAGGTGACGGTCAATGACGGAACGAACACGTCCGCTGCCGCCACGACGACGATCACGGTGACGGCGGTCAACGACGCGCCGGTCAACACGGTCCCGGGGGCACAGACGACGGCAGAAGATGCGACGCTGACCTTCAGCGCGGCCAACGGCAATGCCATCACGGTCAATGACGCGGACGGCGGCACGCTGACGGTGATGCTTGGTGTCACCAACGGCACGCTGACGCTGTCGGGCACGGCCGGCCTCAGCTTCACATCCGGCGACGGCACGGCCGACCAGACGATGACCTTCAGCGGTACGGCGGCTGAGATCAACGCGGCGCTGAACGGGGCGTCCTACACGCCGACGGCCGACTACAACGGCTCGGCGCAGCTGACGATCATGACTTCGGACGGGACGCTTTCGGACAGCGACACGGTGGCGATCGCGGTGACGGCGGTGGCCGACATCGCCAACGACAATGCGACGACGAACGAGGACACCGCGGTCACGATCGACGTCCTTGCCAACGACAGCTTCGAGAATGCCGGCCGGACGATCACCGCCGTCAACGGGACGGCGATCGGCCTGAACGGTTCGGTTGCCGTCGCCAGCGGCACGGTGACGCTGATCGAGGAGGCGGGACGGCAGAAACTGCGCTTCACGCCTAAGGCGGACTATAACGGCAGTACTCCCAATCCCGCTTTCACCTACACCGTCACGTCCGGTGGCCTGACCGAGACCGCCGACGTCACCGTCACCGTGACCGCGGTGGCGGATGCGCCGCGCATCGACCTCGACACCACCACGTTCGGATCCGGCTATGCCGCCACATACGACCAGGGTCCGGTTCCCATCGGCAAGCTCGTCTCCGTCACCGATCCGGAGAACGACAATCTCACGTCGATGACGATCAGGCTGTTGAACGCCACCGCCGCCGACCGCCTGTACCTGGCGGCTTCCGTGCCGGGCATCACCGCCAGTTCCAGCTTCGACAGCGCGGACAACAGCCTGACGCTGACACTCACCGGCGACGCGACGCTCGCCAACTACCAGACGGCGCTGGGCAGTGTCCGCTTCGAGAGCACGTCCGGCACGGTCGCCCAGCGCAGCATCGTCGTGAGCGCCGTCTCGGCCGCCTCGCCGACGGCGTCCAATGAGGCCGCGGCCACCTTTACGCCCCTCGACAGTGACGGCGACGGTACTGCCAACGCCGGCGATATCGACGACGACAATGACGGGATACTCGACACCTTGGAATACACTGTATACGAGCCAGCGGATTATTTGGGGCCGGGAAATTGGGCCATCCCCGTTCTCAGCGGAGCGCAAGTTACAGTAGGTTCTCTCCCGGCGTTGAACGACGGGGATTTTGATTCCTCCTTAAGGATCGATCCATCTGGGGAAGAGGCGGACTATCCCGATTTCACTCTAAGATTCGATGGGGCGGCAGGCTTGCCTTCGGGAGGGTTAACGGTCGACACATTCGTAATCGCTAACGACGTATCGCCCGTCGACGGCGCTGGCGAGGGAGACGGATTGCGTGACGTCACCCTGATACTTTTCGATGCAGACGGTAACGAACTCGGCCGCGAGTCTCTCAGGGATCTTCGCACGGATCACTATCAGGATACCAACCCGGATTACTACGCGCTGAGCCAGACTTACTCTGGGGTTGCCTCCTTTGCTGTTGTCGCCGGTAGTAGCTATACCTACGGGCCGCAGCCGGGTAACGAGACGCAGGTTCGAGAAATAGGCCTTGCGCTGCGCAATGTTGCGCTTGTTCAGCGCGACAGAGACGGCGACGGTCTTTATGATCATCAGGATATCGATTCTGACAATGACGGCATCACCGACAACGTCGAAGCGCAGGCGACCGAAAGCTACATCCTTCCGAGCGGCCAAGGCGCTGCGATGGCCGATGCCGACAATGACGGTCTCGACGACGTCTATGACGCCGACACCGCCGATACGTCGGTTTCCGCGAGCGCTGGGCTGACGCCGGTCGACACCGACGGCGACGGCACCCCGGACTACCTCGACGCCGACAGCGACGCCGACGGTATCGCCGATATCGCCGAGCGGGACGACGGTAAGCCGACTTCGGTCACCTCGACGGCCGACAGCGACGGCGACGGGCTGCTCGACATCTTCGAGGGCGCGAACGTCAAAGACGGCTACGACGTCAATGACGAGAACCTGACGGGCACTACATTCAATCTCGCCGATACGGACAACGACACCGCCGCCGATGGCTCCGATGCTGCGCCGCGCGGGCGGGATCTCGACTATCGTGACAATGTCGCCACGCCGGTCATAGATCTCGACGCCAACAACTCCTCGGGCGCGGCTGGCCTTGACTATACGGTGAACTATACGGAGGACGGCGCCGGCGTTGCGATCGCGGATGCGGACGTCACCATCACCGATGCCGACAGCGCCAACATGACGGGCGCCACCGTCACGCTGGCGAACCCGCAGGCCGGCGACCGGCTGCTGGTCGACGGCTCGGCCGCCGCATCGGGAACGCTTTCGAACGGGATAGCCTGGACGCGCACGGACACCGTCGTCACGCTGTCCGGCAGCTTCACTAGGGCGCAGTATCAGGAGGCGCTCAAGCGCATCACCATCAACGTCTTGCAGAACGACACCGATCCGGACGGCGATTCGCTGAGCGTGACCTCGGCCACGGCCGGCTTCGGCACGGTGAGCATCAACGCGGACGGAACGCTGAGCTACGCGCCGGCCGCCAATTTCAACGGCACGGACACGATCACCTACACGATCGCCGACGGAAACGGGGGTGTTTCCACCGCCCAGGTCACCATCACGGTCAATGCGGTCAACGACGAGCCGACCGGCGAGGACATCTCGGATGAGGTGGACAATGACGGCCAGGTGAAGACCGGGACCGAGGCGGTCGATCTTTCGGTCTATTTCAGCGACGTCGACGGCGACGATCTGAAGTTTGCCGTTATTACGCAGCTGCCGCCCGGTCTTTCGATCGACGCCGACACCGGGGTCGTCAGCGGCACCGTCGCAAGCAATGCCAGCCAGGGCGGACCGAACGGCGACGGTGTCTATACGGTCACGGTCGCGGCCGATGACGGCCAGGGCGGCGTGGTCAGACAGACGTTTACATGGACGATCTCCAATCTGCCGCCGACGGCTGTCAACGACACGCTGCCGGGCGCCGGATCGGTTGCGGAGGATTCAACCACCACGGCCGTCGCCGCGACCGACGGACTGCTGGACAACGACAGCGATCCCGACGGCGACCCGATCCGCGTGTCCGCCGTCATGGGTTCGCCGGTGTCGCCCGGGAGCCCTGCGACCGTGACCGGTTCGAACGGCGGCACGTTCGTGGTCAATTCAGACGGCAGCTACAGCTTCACGCCCGACGGCGCCTTCGAAGATCTCCAGGCCGGCGAAAGCCGCAGCACGACCATCACCTACACCTTGGCGGATTCCGACAGCCATACGGACACGGCGACGCTCACGGTCATCGTCACAGGCGTCAATGACGCTCCGACCGTGGATGCGGACGGGCTGCCCGACGTGACGAAGGCCGATGGTGCATCGCTCGATGCCGAGCCGCTGGACATGTCGGAATATTTCCAGGATGTCGAGAGCGATACGCTGACCTTCAGCGCTACGGGGCTTCCGGCCGGTCTGTCGATCGACGCCGCGACCGGGGAGATCACGGGCACGATCGCCAGCAACGCCTCGACGATGAGTCCCTATACCGTAACCATAACCGCCGATGACGGTCAGGGCGGCCAGGTCTCGGCTGAGTTCACCTTCACGGTGACCAACCCGGCGCCGACCGCGGAAAACGATGCGGCGACCACATCAGAGGATACGCCCGTCGACATTGCGGTGATTGGCAACGACACCGATCCGGACGGCGACGTCCTGTCCGTCGACACCATGGTGCCGCCCGCGGCGGGCAACGGAACGGTGACGATCAATGCCGACGGCACCTTGCACTACGTGCCCGATCCCGACTTCTACGGTACCGACACCATCACCTATCGCGTCACCGACGGGCAGGGCGGCTACAGCACCGGTTCGGTAACGGTAACCGTGACGGCGGTGAATGATCCGCCGGTGGTCGATCTCGACGCGTCCGGAGCCGGGCTCGGCCATGCCGCGATCTTCACGGAGGGCGATGCGCCCGTTGCCATTGCCGACGGCGATGCGGCGGCCTTCGACGCCGAGGACGAGATCGTCAGGCTCGACGTGACCCTCGGCGGCTTCGCCGACGGCCCGGCGGAGGTGATCGGAATCGGTGCCGCGGACAGTGTCACCGTCGGCGTCGCGGGCAGCGGCACCGTCACCTTCGGCGACACGACCTTCGCCTACCGCTACGACCCGGCAACCGGCCTTGCCTTCACCAATGTTTCGGGCGCCGCGGTCCCGATGCCGGGCGAGGACGTGACCGCGCTGCTGCGGGCGATCACCTATCAAAGCACGACCGAAGACCCGACCGCCGGCGACCGGACGCTGACCTTTACGGCCACAGAC